>JAEWIY010000078.1 GCA_023386835.1 Verrucomicrobiota bacterium | reverse complement strand
CACAGCCCCTGGGTCAGCCGCTTCCTGGAGGAACAGGGGCATCGGGTGCTGGTGGCGAACGCCCGTAAGCTTCGCGCCATCTCCGACAACCACACCAAGAACGATGCGGAGGATGCGCGGATGCTCGGAATGCGTCCGGCGGAGCACCTCATGGCCGGGGGGACGGGCGGTTGGTAGAGTGGCTGGATGGCATCGATCACAGCCGAGATTGTTGATACCGGAGAGAAGCGCGATACGCGTGGGCGCAGGGTTACGCCGGCCGGGCGTCGGGCCGAGGTGGTACGGGACTACTTGCAGAGCGGATTGACGATGGCGCAGTACGCGCGGCGGGAGCGGATCACGTACGCGACGTTTGCTGGCTGGGTGGCAAAGGAGCAGCGCCGCAACGTTAACCCGCCGATCAGATTTGCCGAGATGCAGCTCCCCTTGACCGCGTCTGGTGGAGCGGAGCGGCGATTGGAGGTGCGTTTGGCTGACGGCACCACTCTGCGTGGAGATAACCCAGCAGATCTGGCCGCGTTGATCCGCGCGCTCAGGAGTTAAGCGATGCTCGCGTTTCCAGCAGCGATCAGGATCTACGTCGCGGTGCAGCCGGTAGACATGCGCAAGTCGTTCAACGGGCTGTGGAGCGCGGTGACTCAGCACCTCCAGGAGGATCCGAAGAGCGGCGCGGTCTATGCGTTCGTCAATCGGGAGCGCACGCGGCTTAAACTCCTCTACTGGGATGGCACAGGTGTGTGGGTGCTCGCCAAGCGGCTGGAGCAAGGGCGCTTCTCTTGGCCGGCAGCAAGTGATGACCGCCGCAAACTAGCACTTGCACCTGAAGCATTGGCTCTTCTTGTCGGTGGAGTGGAGCTCAAGCACGGTTCGCTAAAACCTTGGTACGAGCGTTAAGTTGATCTTGCCTGCTGTGCGTATCCTGTTTCTGGTTACGCACGTGCCGCCGGTCGAACAGATCATCGCCGAGTACCCGCTGCTCAAGCAGGAGATCGCGGTGTTGCGGGCGCAGGTGGCGTGGTTCCAGCAGCGCATGTTTGGCGGTGGCAGGAGCGAGAAGCTCGATGTCGCGCAACTGCGGCTAAAGCTCGCGGAGCTGGGGGAGGCCGCGGCCGTCGCGCAGAAGCAGACGATCACCTACGAGCGGGAGAAGACCGCAAAGGCGCCGCGGTCGGCCCCAGCGGAGGCTTTCGCCGATCTGCCCGTGGCGGAGACGGTCGAGATTATACCCGAAGAGGTGAAGCGGGACCCGGAGCTGTACGAACGCATCGGCGAGGAGCGGACGTTTGAGGTGGATGTGGTCGAGCCGAAGCTGGTGAAGCGCGAGATCGTGCGACCGAAGTATCGGCACCGACTCGACCGCTCGCGTCCACCCCTGATCGCTCCGGCTCCAGTGCGCCCGGTGCCCGGCGGTTATGCTTCCGCTGGACTGCTCGCGTGGGTCGCGCTGAGCAAATACGTCGATCACGTCCCCCTTTATGCCGGTCCCGGCATAAAGTGGCCTATGCCGGGTGAAGGACTATGCCGGGTCAGCGCTGCTGGCGCCTCGACGGTGACTGCGCGGCGCCCGGCATAGTCTGGTCAGAGGTTGCGAAGGAACGCGAGTAGACGGTCCCCGGGTTTGAAGCGCCGCGAGCGACCTTTGGGTTGTCGCGTCCGCGCGAGGATTTGCTCCTTCATCGACAGGTTGGCGTCGAGGTAGACTTGCGTTGTCTCCAGTGACTCATGCCCCAGCCAGATCGCGATGAGAGATCGGTCCACTCCGGCCTGTAGCAACTCCATCGCCGCGGTGTGACGCAACATGTGAGGCGTGACTCGTCTCCCTCGAAGCGAGTCGCATTTTTTCCCGGCCTCGGCCGCGTGTTTGGCGAGCAGATCCTGCACCGCATCATGACTCAGCTTTCCTCCGCGTGAGCTAGGGAAGAGATACTCGGAGGGCTCAGATGGATTCTGATGCTCTCGCCAGTCGCGCAGCACCCGGGCGGTAGCGCGGGTGAGTGGCGTGCAACGCTCCTTCCTGCCCTTGCCGTGACAGCGCACATGCGCTCCGGGACCGAGGACCACATCGCGCGGCTTCAAGCCCGTTACCTCCGCTAGCCGCAACCCCGTCTGCATCATCAACAGCAGGAGCGCGTAGTCGCGCCTGCCCAACCACGTGCCCCGGTTGATCGCATCCAGCACCGCCGCGACCTCCGCTTGGCTCAGGAACCCCACGACCTTTCGTGCGCATCGTTTGGGCGGGATCGCGAGCACGCGGTGGATCAGCCCCGCGTGTTCAGGGCATTCAATCAACGCGTGTCGATAAAACGATCGCAATGCGGTCAAACGGAGGTTCCGGCTCCGCGGCCCATTGCCCCGCTCCCGCTCTGTCATGTCCAAGAACCGGCCGATGAGGT
Organism: Verrucomicrobiota bacterium; assembly: GCA_023386835.1. Taxonomy (GTDB): domain Bacteria; phylum Verrucomicrobiota; class Verrucomicrobiia; order Opitutales; family Opitutaceae; genus Actomonas. The sequence continues at coordinate 53,004 of JAEWIY010000078.1, read as the reverse complement.
CCGCCGTCAGATCCGCGAGCGTCAGACGCTCAGGCCGTCGGCCCGTCGCCTTTTCAGCAAACACGAGCAACAGCCGGAAGGCGTCACGATAGGCGCTGATTGTGTGCCCGCTCACGTTTCGCTGCGCGACGAGACGCTTGCAAAAGAAGCTTTCGATCAGACGTGGCAGCTCATTCGGCGTGATCATCGGCGACTCCTTTCCACCGGTTTTCCAGCCGACTTGCGGCCGCCGCGCGGAGGGCGGGGGTGCTGCTCAGATACCAATAGGTGGCCTCCACGTTTACGTGGCCGAGCATCGTCGAGAGCGCAGGCAGACGCGACTCTATGTCGTAGTCACCGTTACGATACCACTTCCTCAGCGTCTCCACCGCGAAGCGATGCCGAAGGTCGTGGATTCTCATTTTTGGGCGTCCAACTCGGGTCATTCCCGATCTTTGAAGCAGCACCCGAAAGGAGGCTCTCAAGCAGCCGTCGCTCAGTACCGTTCCGCGGTTGGAGACGAAGAACAGATCGCCCGCATCCAACACTTTTTCCCCGCGCCACCCTTCCCGCATGTGACGGTCCCGGCGACGGGCGTAGTTGCGCAGCACCTTCAGCGTCGTGCCATGCACGGGGACCATCCTCGACTTTCCAAACTTCCCATCGCGGACCGTGAGAACGCCATCAGCCCAGTCCACGTCGCTTCGGCGAAGCACGATCGCCTCTCCGACCCGCATGCCTGTAACAGCAAGCAAGCCGAACAGCGCGTGCAGGGTCCATGGTCGGAGCCCTCGCGTTTCGGTCGCATCGACATCCAGCGCCGCCGTAAGCAAACGCGACAGTTCGAGCTGAGAGCACAGCCGGGGCTTGGCGCGCGTCTTTGCGCGCCGGATCAATCCCGCCGGCGGGATCTCGTGCTTTGGCTCGTACGCGTGCAGGTGCTGAGCAAACCCTCGGATGGACACGAGTCGTCCGATCCGCCCGACCGCGCCCACTCCTCCATTCGCACAAACGAACTCCAGGGCCAGCTCCGTGGTGATGTACTCCGCCTTCCGCTTCACCATAAACGCGGCGAAGCGCCTCAGATGGGTTTCATCCACCTTCAACTTGAAGCCCATGCCCCGGCGCAGGCGCAGATACGCGTCAATCTCAAGAGTCATGGCGTTCATTTCGCACCTCCCGGCCAAGCCATCGCCAGCGGGCGTAGCGCCTTCATGTCCACCTTGGCGTAGATCGCCGTCGTGCTCACATCCCGATGCCGCAGGACACGTCCGATCTGCGGCAGAGTGGCCCCCTGGCGCAGAAGCTCCGACGCCAAGCTATGCCGGAAGGTATGGGCACCCAGACTCGCTCCTTCCAGGCCGGCGTGCACAAACGCGGCCCGTGCCACTCCGCCGATGGCGATCCGAGTGAGACCGCCCACTGGAGCCATAAACCGCAGGAACACCTCGCGACATCGGCAGGGCGTGCGCGCCGTTTTCACATAACGCGCTAGGGCTCGTGCGACGTCCGCCGGCAACGGCAGATAGATTGATCGATCCGCTTTGGCCGAACGAATGAGAACACGCCCAGCTTCCCAATCCACGTCCTCCAACCGCAAGGCCGCCACCTCGCAGGAGCGCAATCCAAGCCGCGCCAGAAGCAAGATGATCGCATGATCGCGTCGCTCCTTCGCCGTCTCTTTCCCGTGCGTATCCAGCACCCTTTGAAGCTCTCTCGCCGACAAGCACCGCGGCAGCCTGGCCTGCGCCCAACCGGCCACTTTGGGAACCGCGAGGCTCAGATCGGAAGAGATCTCGCCGCGAAGCCGCAGGAAGCGAACAAACGCCTTCACGCCGCTCGTGGCCCCGGCGGCGGCCGCACGACCATGACGATCGACGTAGACTTGGAAAAAGCGAACGATAGCCCCGCTATTCAGATACCTCGGCTCTTTGACCTCTTGCAGCAGCCGTCGAACCGGCAGGCAATAGTTCGCCACGGTCGTTTGGGGACAGCCTCGGTCTTCGCTCAAGTGGCGCGCGAACACTTCGACCCAAGACTCCTTTTGTCCGCGACGGACGACGGGCGGGCACACCACGATACCGTCCCTACTGAGCATCGCCAAAAACCGGGCCAGCGTCCGTCGCTTCGGGCGCAACCGCGAGCGGCGTGTTCTCATGTGATCGGCGAGGAATCGCGCCATCACCCCCTCGACGATCCCTTCGGGCTTTAGTCCCTGGCTCTCCATCCAAGCCGCCAAGTCGTCAAGCAGGAGCTGGTCGTAATGCAGCGTCGCCCGCTTGAAGCCGAGTCTCTGCATATCCAGGAGGTAACGCATCACATGGTCGTGCAAAGCTCCGCCACGGGCGCTTGGGACATAATCCAGTCTGATCGGTGTTTTCATGCAGGCGCAGCTTGCGCCCCATGGGACCAATCACGCCCGCCAAACCACCAGACTATGCCGGGCGCCGCGCAGTCACCGTCGAGGCGCCAGCAGCACTGACCCGGCATAGTCCTTCACCCGGCATAGACCGCTCTATCGACTTGAGCAGCAATCGCAGCGCTGGGGCGCCAAGATCAGTCGCCAGACCATGTGCGACTGGATCGAGGTCACCGCCACTTGGCTTGAGCCGATTTACCGGCACATGCACCGCGGGCTGATCCATGGCGATTATCTTCAGGCCGACGAAACGCCGATCCGATGTAATGATCCCGACCATAAGCGCGGAGCCACGATTCAGGGCTACCTGTGGGTGATCAGTCGACCCGGGGCAGATGTCGTCTTCGACTGGCGGATGTCGCGCCGCCATGGCGAACTGACGTCGCTGCTCGGCGGCTTTAAGGGCGTACTGCAGGCGGATGCCTACGGCGCGTATGCGAGCCATGAACGTAAGCACGAGGGCGTGACCCGTGTCGGGTGTTGGGCACACGCACGGCGCTACTTTGTCGAGGCGATGAAGGAGGATCCCAAAGCTGTTGATTTGGTCCTGCGCTTGATCCGGCAACTCTACCACTTGGAAGCGTGCTGGGATGAACAGAACGTCGGAGCGCAGCGCGCCACGCTTCGCCAAGAACAGTTTGCTCGTCCGCTACGTTGGCTGCGACGCATCGTGATGGGGCTGCGATCGCGACACCTGCCTTCCTCGGATCTCGGAAAGGCATGTCATTACCTCCTGGGCAACTGGGACGCGTTGGTCGCGCACCAGCAGTACGCCTTCACACGGCTGGACAACAACCTGGTCGAAAACGCGATTAGACCATCCGCGATCGGCAAGAAGAACTGGCTGTTCATCGGGCACCCGAACGCTGGCCAGCGCTCCGCCATCATATACTCGATCGTCGTCTCCTGCCAGCGCCACGGCAAAGACCCGCTCGCTTACCTCCGCGACGTGCTCAAGCGGCTACCAACGATGACCAATCAAGAGGATCTGACACCTCTGACGCCGGCTCAGTGGCAGCCGTCATAACTTCTGAGCAGAATGGTGGTGGTTATCATCACCGCTCACCAGATCCTCTGTAAGAAGCGTCACGATTCTGTTCCGTCAATGAGGTGCTCCGTCGGACGCATACGATGCTCGCTCGGCTCGGCCGGGCGGACGAATCGTTGCTCAGCCCAATCAAGCACCGCAGTGAACGAGCACAGCGCGCGCTGGTGCGGCTGAAGGTGCGCGAGGTGCTCGTGCGATCGAGGGTGAACCAGATGAACAGTGTGCGGTTTCTCCTCAAGAGCCTGGCGCCGGTTCCAGGGGGTCAGGCCGCTGTTTATTGATTTCTGACAGGGCGCCGGTTCCAGGGGGTCAGGCCGCTGTTTATTGATTTCTGACAGGCGGGGCTCAACGCCCACCCGGACGGTTTGTCAACGAGCCCCGACCTAACCGGCTCTGCCTAGCTTTGTGCTTGGCTCGCAACTGCCGGGCTGAAGTCCTCGCCATTCTCAGGCCATCAAATCAACGAACAGCGGCCTGCCCCCCCCCTTTCCACCAACGAGTAGCGCCCCCGCTGGTGAACCGGCCCGGTAACCGCTGAGCGAGTCCCTCGGGCGAAAATCAACAAACAACGGCCTGACGCCCTCGGCTCGGCCTGCTCTATTTTGAAGATTCCATGATCATGCTCAGGCACTGGCGGCGCGCGCTTAGCTTTCGCTTGTATGTCGAGAAAAGATGGCCTAACAAGCCAGTCACCCAACGCTGGGGCGCTGATGCGCCCCAGCGCGGGTGACTTCAAGCGCTAGCCGAATGAAAAAGCTCGTCCTTTTCGCTCTGCTCTTTTTCGCAGGTGCGGCCTATGCGGCAAAGTCCACGGGCTATTCGCCCTCGTTGTTCCATGTGCTCGAGCAGTTGAGGCATAGCGTCGGCATGGTGGTTTTGATCGGCGAAGATGGGAAGGCGCAGCCTCAGAAGCCGTTTGTCGGTGGCTTCGAAGTCGGTATGGGTGGTGCGCCAGGTGAATTTTTTCTGCTTATTCCCTACTTCCGACATCTAGCACGGGTTTCCGATGTGCAGTTGATGCTCAAAGACAAGAGTCCGGTTGTGAGGGTCATGGCTGCTTATTTGATCCGAACTGACGATGGAGATTTGAAGAATTTGCCGCTCGATTTGCTCGCGAATGACAAAACCGTGCTGGATGTGGCTGCTGGCGGTTGTGTTATTGAAGAACTCACCGTTGCCGAGGTAGTGAAGCGCATAAAAGAGAATCCCGACTATTTTGGTGAGCGGTGGTATCAGCGATATCTGGCGGAAGAACTGATTCAGAAGGAAGAGGCTAACCAGTAGGAATGAGAAGGCGTGGAGCACCGGCAACGCGTGAGCGTAAGGCTGGACCAACTACGTCTCATGCGTCGCAACAACCATACGATCGGTTTAGACCTGGGAGATCGTCGGCACCCCGTGTGTGTGCTTGATGGCAGCGGTAAGATCGTGGCCGAGGAGGTGATTCCCAATGCTCGGGAGACGCTGCTGGTGCTGTCCGCGCGATTCCCGCGGGCGACGTTCATCATGGAGACCGGCACCCACAGCCCCTTGGGTGAGCCGATTTTTGCAGGCCGAACGACAACGGGTGGTGGTGGCCAACGCGCGCAAGCTCCGCGCGATTTGCTCGTCGATCCGCCCACCTTTGTGGGCGGACCGAACGTCATGGCCTTCGAGCCACTGGGGACAAGCACCCCGAGGCTCTTCAAGAGGAACCGCACACTGTTCATCTGATTCACCCTCGAGCGCACCAGCGCCTCCCGCACCTTCAGCCGCACCAGCGCGGAGAAGACGGTTGATCGCATCACCGCGTTCTTCACACATTTCTGGCCGTGACTCGCGCCGATCCAGGCGCCCAGCACAACGCAGGAACCGTCCGTTGATGAGCGAGTCACCCGCATCCGGACACTGCGTCCTCGCCCGCCCCGCGCGGCTGAGCTGAAATCGTTAGCCGAAGCACCTACTTGCCAACGCCCCATGCCCGATCAACCTTTGGTCATGCCATCAGCAACCACGAAGAAAAAGAGCGTTAAGTCTGAGGCCATCAAGCTGGTGCGCGGCATGCCGGAGTCGACAACTTGGGATGATTTGATGTACCGCATTTATGTGCGGCAGAAGATCGAGGCCGGTCTGGCCGACGTCCGTGCAGGGAAGATTCATTCCCACGCTTCGATTCGGAAAGAATTCGCGCTGCCGTGACGATTTCCTGGTCGGCCGAAGCTCGCCGATCCTTGCGTGCGATCCGAAAGTAAATCGCTCAGGATTCCGAGTTCTACGCCGCCCAGATGGTTCGCCGAATCATCGATCGTGTCGAGGAAGCGGCCGGTGCGCCCGCACAGGGTCATCCCGTTCACGAATATCCGGAAGAGCCGCTCAGAGAGGTTCACGAGTCGCCGTACCGGATTATCTACAGGTTCTCGGACTCGGAGCTATGGATGGTAACGATTGTTCATTTCAGGCAGCGTCTTAAAAAGGAAGGGCTAACCAGGCGGTGACACAACGAGGCCAACGCACACCTGTTCGGGACGATTTGATGCGCATGGAGCATCGCAGTCATCGGTCCTCGAGGGTCACCTAAGCGTTCGGCAAAATGGAGGATTCCGACTATCAAGCTCTCATGCGTTCGGCTACAGCGTTCACGCGAAGCCAGAATGTCGCGAAGTGGGAGAAGTGGTCGCTTGAAGAATTGCCGCGCTTCGATTGGGACCAAGATTCGAGGCTGCATTTCTTTTAGCGGTTCGGGTCGCACTGTGATCGCTGACATTCAGTTCCTCGGCTCATGGTCAGAGCGCGCTGGCACCTGGATGTAGGCTTGGGCGAATGAGTCCATCGAAGGGAGGATGAAGAAAGAGGTCGAGGAGGTCCGGAGTTTCGGCACGGCCAAGGATATTTCAGAGCTCACTGAGGCCGTGCTCGACGGACCGATCGAGATGGCGTGGGAGATGGCGAGTTTGAGCTGTTACATTTTACGATCGGATATGGTCTATCGCGCACCGGATTCAAAGAGGCCCGATTTCACATTTCTCTCCCTACGCAATTTTCGGCAGTCATGAGAAAGGAGCCGAACCAGTAGGAATGAGAAGGCGAAGAGGCACCGGCAACGCGTGAGCGTAAGGCCGGTCCAGCTACGTCTTATGCGTCGCAATAACTCTACCATCGGTTTAGACCTGGGAGATCGTCGGCACCACGTGTGTGTGGTTGATGGCAGCGGGAAGATCGTGGCCGAGGAGGTGATCCCAATGCTCGGGAGACGCTGCTGGTGCTGTCCGCGCGATTCCCGCGGGCGACGTTCATCGTGGAGACCGGCACCCACAGCCCCTTGGGTGAGCCGATTTTTGCCGGCACCGGGTTGGTGGTGGCCAACGCGCGCAAGCTCCGCGCGATTTGCTCGTCGGTCCGCCCACCAGGGCGGGCACGGTGACGACGACGACCTTGGCCAGCACGCATTCCACCTGACGCCGCCGACGCAGGAACTCGTGGGCGTTGAGCGTGCACTAACGGCACTGGCCGCTGCCGGAGTGCGTGCTGGGATGTTCCCAGCCGAAGGAGCGCACGCGGTGCACGCCCGCGGGGCCGTCTCGGCCTTCCGCCGACACCGCTTTCGTCCCGGCGGTGATTGCACTGGCCGGATGGCGTGGGCCGACTACTTTAGGCCCGATTCATGAAAACCTTCTTCGCGTCGTTGCTTGGAACCCTGGCTGGCCTGGCGCTCTTTTTGTTGGGTGGCGTGCTGCTGTTTGTGGTGATGATGAGCGTGCTCGCCGCCATCGGTGAAAAGCCGGTGGTCGTCGAAAAGGGCTCGTACCTCGTGTTCGACCTCTCCGCGGACATCTCCGACGCACCGGCGCAGTTCGATAACGCGGCCTTGCTTGCGCTCTTCTCGGAAGAACAGGGGCCGCAGTTCCTGCAACTGCGCAACGTCACCCGGGCGCTGCGCGCCGCGGCCACGGACGACCGGATCGCCGGGGTGATGCTGCATGGATCGTTCAAGCCGTCCGGGTACGGCACCGGTTATGGCGCGCTGCGCGAGGTGCGTCGGGCGCTGCAGGAGGTGCGCGACGCCGGCAAGCCCGTGGTGGCACATCTCGAGTATCCAACTCCTCGCGACTTCTACGTGGCCAGCGTGGCCAGTGACCTGGCGCTCGATCCGTACGGTCTTTGGGCGGTTCCAGGATTGGCGTCTGAACCCATGTTCTTCGCGGGCGCCTTCGAACGGTTTGGGATCGGCGTCCAGGTGAGCCGGACCGGAAAGTACAAGTCGTACACGGAAACGTTCACCCGCCAGAACCTGAGCCCGGAAAACCGCGAGCAGATGTCGGGTTTGCTGGGTGACGTCTGGACGGAACTGCGCGACGGGATCGCGAGCGCCCGCCAACTTGAACCCTCGGTCGTGCAGTCGCTGATCGACGCAGGTTCGAGCTTCTATCCGCAGCAGGCGCTGGAAAATAAGCTCGTCGATCGCCTGGCGTATCGCGACGAGATTGTGGCCGACCTCAAGCGCGCGACGGGCCAGACCGGGCGGCAGGAATCGTTCAAGCAGGTGGCTTTGCCGGCGTATATCCGGCAACTCAAGCTGGCGGACGCCGGCTCGGAAGAAGTGCCCGCGAATGCCGGTTCATCCGAGGGTCGGGTCGCGATCATCTATGCCGAGGGGCCGATCGTGGACGGTGAAGGGCAGATCGGCGAAGTCGGGGGCGAGACGTTCGCACGCGAAATCCGGCGACTGCGGAATGATTCCAACGTCAAGGCGATCGTCCTCCGCGTGAACAGCCCGGGTGGTTCCGTGACCGCATCCGAACACATCCAGCGGGAGTTGCGGCTGGCTCGCGACAGCAAGCCGGTTGTCGTCTCCATGGGCTCGTATGCCGCCTCCGGCGGGTATTGGATTTCCGCCTACGCGGATCGCATCTTTGCCGAGCCCAGCACGATCACCGGCTCGATCGGTGTCTTCGCCGTCTTCTTCAACGTCCAGCAACTGGGCAACAATCTCGGGTTTACCTGGGACTCGGTGAAGACCGGGCGTTTCGCGGATGCACTTTCCGCGGTCCGGCCCAAGACTCCCGAAGAACTCGCGCTGGCGCAGGGCTTCGTCGACTGGACGTACGATTCGTTCATTCACAAAGTCGCGGAAGGCCGCCGACTCGATCCGGCCAAGGTCCAGGAGATCGCCCAAGGGCGTGTCTGGTCCGGCACCGCAGCGTTGGAGCTCGGCCTGGTTGACGAGATTGGTGGACTGGCGGAGGCGGTGGCGGACGCCGCGGAGCGGGCCGGACTCAAACCGGATTTCCGGATCGTCGAGTTTCCGCGTCACAAGGACTTCAGCCAGATGATCGCGGAGGCCCTCGGCCGGATTCAGCCCGCGTCGACGCGCGCGCTCCTGCTCGAAGAGGTGGCGCAACGCCTTGAAGAGCCGGCGGCGCTGCTGCAGCAGTTCAACGATCCGCGGGGCCTCTACGCGCGTCTGCCGTTCGAGATTCGCCTCAACTGATTCTTCACGTACGCTACGCCATGAGCACGCATCGTCTCCTGCGGGACACGCCCGCTACTTTAATCCCGGCCGGTGACTCGGCCACGTTGCCCGCGGGCACCGAGGTCCACATCATGCAGACGTTGGGTGGCAACGTCACCGTGCGGACAGATTCGGGCCTGTTCCGCATTCCCGAGTCGGAGGCGACGGCGATCGGGGGCTACCAGGCGAAAGCCACAGAAGCGGCGCCGGCCACCCATGGTGAGTTCAGCGAACGCGCCGTGTGGGACGCGTTGAAAACCTGTTTCGATCCCGAGATCCCGCTGAACATCGTCGACCTCGGTTTGATCTACGACCTCGACATTGAGCCGACGCCCGCCGGCGGTCATCAAGTGGAGGTTAAGATGACGCTGACCGCGCCCGGCTGTGGCATGGGCCCGGTGATCGCCGATGATGCGCGCCGCAAGATCGAGGCGCTGCCCACGGTCGAGTCCGCCAAGGTGCACATTGTGTGGGATCCGCAATGGTCCCCGCACATGATCTCCGAAGAGGGTCGGCAGGTCCTCGGGCTTGAGTGAGCCCGTCGCGCGGTGGCCCCGCGCCTTAGGCGCTGATCGTTTCGAGCGAACAACCGTCGGGATCGGCCGACGGTGTTTCGCAATTCGGACGCGCGATGACACCGGGATACGGTTCGTCGGCGAAGACGGCCGCCGGCTCGGCGAGCAGGTGGCGATCGCAAACGGCAAAGAGTTCGGTTTCCGACTGCACCCGGCGCATGTCGTGCAGAAACGCTCCGGTGGCATCCACGCCCTGGCCAACAAAGTTCAGGTACTTCTTCATCTTGTTGACGTGCGCCCGCTCGGGGAACTCGGGCGACTGCGTGGCCCGATAGAGTCGGTCAACGTATTCACGAACATCCGACAAACGGACCGGCGTGGCTGCGCGCCCGGCGAATTGTTCGCGGCATTGCCGGAAGATCCACGGATTCCGGATGGCGTGACGGCCGATCATCACGCCGGCCGCGCCCGTCTCCGCCAGGACCCGCGCGGCGGTGGCGGCCGAGGTGACATTGCCATTGGCCAACACCGGGCAGCGCACGCGCCGCACGGCCTCACCGATAAACTCGTAGTGCACCTCGCTGCGGTACATCTCCTTCACGGTCCGGCCGTGCACGCTCAGCAGGTCGACGCCGTGCCGGTTGACGGACTCCAGGATCGGCAGGAACGGCTCTGTCGTGTCAAAACCGATACGCATCTTGACCGTGAATCGCCCTGGCACCGCGGCCCGCAGCGCGGCCAGGATCTCGTCCACCCGAGCCGGTTCGCGCAACAGGCCGCCACCGACGTTCTTCTTGTACACCTTGGGCGCCGGGCAGCCGAGGTTCAGGTCGATGCCGGCGATCGGATGACGCAACAACGCCGCGACGGTGCGCTCAAGGTGCTGGATGTCCTCGCCGATCAGCTGGGCGAAAACCGGTCGCCCGGTGTCGTTCTCGTCGATCGAACGCAGGATGTGCTTCTCGGGACGCGACTGTGAGTGCACCCGGAAGAACTCGGTGAAAAAGTAATCGGGCGCGCCGTAGTGGGCGATCACGCGCATGAACGCGAGATCGGTCACGTCCTGCATGGGCGCGAGCGCCGTCAACGGCTGGCCGGGAACATGGCCAGCCGGGAGCGGAGTCGGGACGCGTCCGGCGGACGCGTGGTCAGTCTTCATCTTCTTCCTCGGACTCCTCGCCGCCTTCCTCGGCCTGCTGGCGCAACACGCGTTCGAGGATCTCGCTCATGTCCTCCACGGCGTCGAGCACCGACCGGGCGACGTAAATGGGACGCTTGTGCTGCAACGCGAGCACGGTCGAATCGCTCGGGCGGGCATCGAGCTCCACGATCTTGCGCCCGAGTTCGTTTTCCATCCGCAGCAGGATGCGGGCGTAGAAGGTGCCTTCGCTGACGGCGTTGACCACCACGTGTTCAAGCCGGGCGCCCAAACCGAGCAGGATGTGGCCGATCAGGTCATGGGTGAGCGGGCGCTCCTTTTTCACTCCGTCCAAGGTCATCTGGATCGCGTTGCCCACCGAATGGTCGACATAGATCACAAAGGTCTTCGCGTCGTTACCCAGGAAAACGGCGCATCCGTTGGCGGTGGGCATCACCCCCCGGACGGAGACCTCGACGACATCGTTCTGCATACGAAAGAGCGTGAACCGCGGTGGCGTGAACGCAAGCGGCGGGTCAGGACCGGTGGGGGGAGTTCGGCGTCATGGCCCAGTGACCTTACTCGAAGCCGAGCAACGAAATCCCCCACGAGCGGGCTTGCGCCAGCACCGCCGGCCGATCGAGGACCAGCACTCGCCCGGACTCGAGCGCGGCGGCTGTCAATCCCGCCTCGCGCATGATCTCGAGCGTGCGTTGCCCGAAGCAAGGTACGTCAAAGCGGTAGTCCTGCGCGGCTTTCACGGTTTTCACGAAAAGCGCACCGTCGGTTTTGAAGCTGCCCGCCCGGCGCAACATCTCGTCGGTGCCCTCAAAGGCTTCAACGGCAAGCACGGTGCCTTTGCGGACGACGCAACCCTGCCCGATATCGAGACGCGCGCATTCGCGGGCGATCTGGATGCCGTGCTGCACGTAATCGTCCTCGATCGGGAAGGAACGTCCGGTCATGCAACCCGGCAGCGCCAACTGGTCGTCCAGAAAGCTGCGGGCATCGAGCAGGAGGACGCCGAGCTCGGCGATCTCGTGGGCGATCGCTCCGAAGATCGTTTCGGCGTTGCGCCGCTTCAGCGACAGGAGAATGCGCGTCGCCTTGAGGTCCGGGTGGAGGCCCTTGAATAACCGTCGGGGCGTGATCTGCCCGGCCATGATCGCGTAACCCGCGCCAAAGTCCGAGATCGCCCGCAACATCTTCCCGAGCTGGCCGACCTTGATCTGCCGCCGGTCGGTTTCGGCGAACGACTCGTACAGGTCCGGGCGTGTTTCCTCCTCGAAAGCGATCAGCTTGATTGGCACGCCGGCCTGCCGCACCGCGCGGGCCACCAGGATCGGATACAGCCCTTGTCCGGCGATCAGCGCGACGGGACGAGACGGGTCGAAACCGGAGGGAAGGAAGCGGGAGAGCATCGCAGCCCCAAGGTGAAGGGGCGGTGGGCCAAAGGAAAAGACCGAATCCGGGGGCGGCCGACGGCAGCGGGCGCGCAGGCGGAATCAAGCCTCGGCGCCGTAATACTTTTTGTAGCTTCGGTAGTAGCGGTAGTTTGAGTAGTACTCGATCCGGCGCGGGGAAAGTCCGTTGAGCACGACCCCAAGCAACTCGGTTTTCCCGTTCTGCAGCGCCTGCACGTACTGGCGGATGTGTTTGCGATAGGCGCGATTGAAGCGGCAGACGTAGATGACCTCGTCAACCCGCTCCGCGACGAGGAGCGAATCGGTCACCGCGCCGACTGGTGGCGAGTCAACGACGACGAGGTCATACTCCCGGCCCAGGCGCTCCAGCAATTGGGCGAAGGCCGGTGATTCCAGGAGCGCCGTGGGCGTACGGGAGCGTCCGCCGGAGCAGAGCAGCCACAGGTTGTCGCCGACCTTGCGGATGCCCAGGTGCGGGTTGTGCTCGAGATTGTCCTCAACGGTGCCTCCCGCTTCGAACCACGGGATGATGCCGGCGGTATTTTCCTGTTTGAAGTGACGGTGCAGCATCGGCCGCCGCAGGTCGCAATCGATCAGCAGCGTGCGTTTGCCATGGCGCGCGAAGCTGCCGGCGAGATTGCAGGAGACCAGCGTCTTGCCTTCGCCCGGGATCGTGCTCGTCACCAGGACCGACTTGGGGAAATCGAGCTTCGAGTGAATCTTGACCGAACTGTAGACGCTCAGGAAGGCCTCCGTCCCGGGCGCCTGCTGATTGTCGAGCACGAGCGCGTGTTTCTCACCGTCCTTGACCGCCGAAAGGTCGGGGATGATGCCGAGCAACTGCGCGCCGAGGAAGGATTCGACGTCCCACGCGCTCTTGATCCGGTCATCCATGAAACTCAGGCCGACCGCGACGCCCACAAAAACGAGGAAGAAGACCGCGACCGAGCTCTTCGCGATCCGGTTCATGTTTGGGGTGAACGGCTGCGATGGGACGGTGGCGCGGTCGAGCGGCCGGACCGGAACTTTCTCCAGATTGCGTGAGGTGGTGGTTTGGTTGAGCCGGTCGAGGATCTGAATGTAGGTGTTCTTCGCGACGGTCGCCTGGTTCTCGAGGCTGCGGTATTCGACCGCGAGGTCACGCAACCGGAGCTGCTCCTGTTCGTTTGCCGCGTATTCACGTTCCAACGCCGCCTCGTCGCTGCGGGCCTTGTCGAGGCTGGTCCGGAGGTCGGCGACCGCAAGTCCGACGGCACCGCGTAGTTGCTCCTCGGCGACGGCGATCTGGTTGGCCACCTCGATCATGCGCGGATGCCGCTCGAGGTAACGATCAGCCAGGACGGATTGCGTTTGCCGCAACGTATCCAACTGCGTGCGCAGAGCCGGCACGGTTCCATGGCCGCTGATGTAGGCGAGTTCGAGCAGGTTTCGGTTCTCCCGGATGAAGGACTGGACCTGGTTATGCAGCTCCTCGATCCGGATCCGGTCGAGGCGCGCCGCCTGGAGCGCGTTGTTCACCGTCAGCAGGCGGTCTTGCACGATGTTCGTGCTGCCATCGAGGGAGAGCAGGTTGTGTTTACGCTGGTACGACTGCAGCCGCTGTTCAGCCGCCTCCGCCTCCACCCGCAGTTCTTCGGCGCGGCGCTGCAGGAACTCGACTGCGACGTCTGTCCGGCCGCCGACATTCTCCATCAGGTCCTGCATGAACTGATCGATGAAACGGTTGACCACAAAGGCGGCCGCTTCGGCGTCCTCGTGTGTCGCCGTGACGGCGATCAAGTAGCTGTTGCGAATGGCCCGGGCTTCAACCTGACCGAGCGCTGCACCGGGAGGCGGCGGGACCTCGCCGGCCTTCGCACGGGCGACAAACGGACGTTGCAGCAGGCGCACTTCGTCGGGCGTGAGGGAACTGACGACCCGGGCGCGCAGGCTGCCGCTGTTGAAGACGTGCAGGTAGGTTTGCAGGTCGGCCTCGCTCGCCACGGTGGGATCCACAACTTCCTGCTGCACGACGACGCGTTCCGGCTTTTCGAACCGCATCGTGCCGCGAGCCGAATAGAGCGGCGTCTCGCGCGCCTGATAGTAGGCCATGCCGATGGAGACCAGCAGCGCGAGCGGCAGGGCGATCCACAGCCGTTCGCGCAGGATGATGAAGTAGTCGCGCAACGTGCGACGCTCCGCGGCCGGCGGCTCTTCGGGGCTGCGGCGAGCCGCGGCGGCAGGGGGGCGGGAGGCAAGCGTGGACATGAAAATCAGATGATCCGTTGCGGCACGTACACCACGTCACCCGGCTGCAGGAGCAGGAGGCTCTCCTCCGGCTTGGCGCGCCGGTCGCCGCGGATGTAGCTCTGGACGTCGATCGTGATGACGCGGCTGGTGCCGTCGGGCTGCGGACGGGTGACGGTGACGGCGTTGCCGCGGGCCACGTCGGTGAACCCGCCGGCCTTCGTGATCGCATCCAGGATCGTCATACCGGATTCGATCGGAAGCGTGAGCTGACCCGGGTTGCGGACCTCGCCGGTCACGGAAATGATGCGCGGCGCGTACTCCTCGACGTTGATGGTCACCTGGGGATTGCGCAGGTAGCGGCCGGAGCGATACGCCTCTTCCACCCGGCGCTGGGCGTCCGCGATTGTCAATCCGGCCACCGGAATCTCGCCGGTCAGCGGGAGGTTGATGAACCCCTTGGCATCGACGCGGGCAATGACGGAAAGCTCGGGTTCCTGGAAGACGGCCACGCGCAGCCGGTCGGTCGGCACGATGGAGTAGGTGAGCGCCGCTTCCACGGTGAGTGGTTCGTCGGTGCGCTCCTGCGCAAGTGCGCCGGCTGCGGACAGCAGCACGAGCCCGAGGGGGAGAAGAGTTTGGAAACGCAAACAGTGCATGGGGTGGGACTCAGAAGCGGGAGGTCACGGACAGACTGACGGTGTGGCGGCGGAAGTCGGAGACGGCGAGGGTGGACCAGTTTTCGTAAAGCCCGTAGGCGATCGTCAGGCGGAAACGCTCGGAATGCGTGTAGGTGGCGCTGGCGTTGGCCGACGCATAGATGTCATCGCGGCCCTGGCCGGCGGCGCCGAGAAACTCGTTCTGCCCGACGCCCACGCCCGCGCCGACGGCGTAGTGCGCATTGAACATGTAGCGGCCGTCCAATGACAGCCCGAGACTGTCGATGCTCAGGTTGGTGGAGGTGGTGCTGAAGTCCTTGAACAGCTGCGCCGTCAGGCTGGCGCGCCGGTTGATGTTCCAGGTGGCCGAGCCGGCGGCGGTGTAGCCTTCGTCATCCTCGGCCCCGGGGCCGCTGGCGTCGCGAAACTGGTAACCGAGGCGCAACGTGCCGTTGAGCTTGGGTAGGATTCTGCCGGATACACCGACGGTGAAGGCGTGGTCGTTGTAGCGGGAATCGGCGGACGTTTCGTTCACTCGGATCCGGTAGCCGGCCAGCAGATCACGCTGGGACGTGTAGGCGTAGAAGAGGTCCGTCGACGCGCCGTAGGTGGTGAGATCGACCAGTAGCGGATTGTTCTGGTAGTCGCGATAGCCGTAGTTGACCCCGCCGGAGATGCTGTAGCGCTCGATGACAGGGTACTTGAAACGGAAGTCGGTCTCGTAATTCCAGGAGTCGGTGCGGAAATTGACCACGGGTTCGGCGCGGCTTTCGCGCTGCACGCCGGCGGCAAGCGATCCCGTCGTGCGACCCGTGCGTTTGGTGAACTCCACCCGTGCACTGGGATTTTCGTAGTTCTCGTCGGCGTTGTCGCCGAACCGGGCGATCGTCCACCCGACGTTGGCGTTCACGCCGATGATGCCCGCGCGTCGCTGGTACTCGAGACCGAGCAAGGCGGAGTAGATCATGTCCTCGTCACCGCCGGCGGCCGCGTAGATGTTGGAATCGAAGAGCAGTCCGGCCGTGAGATTGGCAAAAACCTGATTACGCCCTTCGTCCCAGCGGAGAAAACCGCGCGCGCGCGGCGCCACCACCGGCACCGTGAGCAGCGCCGTCAGGGTGACGACGGGTTTGCAGGACAGCCAGCGGGGAAGAGTCATCCGCGAATTCGGGAAGCGCTGACCGTATCGTCGTCGACGAAGTCGACGGGCGGCCGGATCGGGACGACGGGGATCACGACGGTTTCCGAATCGCCGTCTCCAACATCAAAATACACCGTCCGGCGCGCCATGCAGCTCATCGCGACCTTCTCGCGGACCTGCTCGAGCTGATCCTCCGGGATGTCCTGCACGACCATCTCCAGGGGCTGTCCGGGTTGCTGACGCAGCCAAGCCTGTTGCCCGCCTCGTAACGTGGCGCCACCGCTGTCGCCTTCGCCGGCGCGCACGGTGACGTCGCCCTCGATGACGGAAACACGCGTCTCGGCGGCGGAGGTCTCGATCAGGAGCCGTTGGCCGCGAATGCTGACGGACGCATGCCGCGTTTCGACGGTCATGGTGCTGCCGGCGACGAGCTTAGGAGTGCAAATGCCCAGAGTGCCACGCGCGAGAAACGCGAGCAGTTGCGAGATGGAGGGCTCGACCTCGAGATCCTCCCGATTGGGCCAAAAGGGCTCCTGCACAAAGCGGCGAATCTCGAGGCGCGTGCTCGGCCCGAGGTAAACGCCCGTTCCGTTGGAGAGGACAGCCGAGGTGGAGGATTCCTCCTTGGTTTCGAGAATAGCGCCGTGGGCGTTATGAACGGATTTTTCGTCGAGCCGTTCAATGCGTTCGCCCGTGTTGATCTCCGATTCACCCTCCAGATCGGCGACGTAGAGCTTGCTGGTGGGTGGCCGCGCGGGAGCGGCCCATGCGAGCGTGACCACCCAAGCCAGGCCGAGCGCTGACAGCCAGCGAAACGGCGACGTGAAGCGGACGGCAGCTCTCATGCCGCAAGTGTCGCAAGCGGAACAGGAAAAGCGCAATCGCACTCAGGCCTGAAGCCGGGCGTACTATTGCTGACCGGACGTTGGGGGGCGGCTGGGTAGCTTACCCCATCGCGGCGGCGATCAGCCGACAACGAGGTTCAGGATCTTGCCGGGAACGTAGATGACGCGACGCAGGGCCTTGTCGGCGAGGTGAGGCGCCACAGCGGTTTCCGCCCGGGCGGCGGCCACGGCCGCTTCCTCGGAGGCGCCGACCGGCAGGACAACTTCGCCCCGACGTTTGCCGTTCACCTGCACCACCACGCGTTGCTCGGCCGCGACCAGCCGGGCCGGGTCATGCCTGGGCCACGGAGCCCGCATCACCGAACCTTCGCCGCCCAGGCGCGCCCAGAGCTCTTCGCCGAGGTGGGGCGCGTAAGGCGCGAGCAGCTGCACGAACGTGCGTAGGGTGCCGCTGGATACGCGTTCCGCCTTCTGGACCGCGTTGATGAAGATCATCATCTGGGAGATGGCGGTGTTGAACCGCAGACCGTCGAGGTCGTCCGTGACCTTGCGGATCGTCTCGTGCAGCAGTTTGAGCAGCTCGGCAGAGTCGGCGCCGGCGTCGTCGACGACCTTGGCCGGACGCTCACCGGATTCGCTGACACATTCGCGCCAGACTTTCTGCAGAAAGCGGTGCACGCCCTCGATGCCGCGGGGATTCCACGGCTTCATGGCCTCCAGCGGCCCGAGGAACATGAGGTACAGTCGCAGCGTGTCGGTGCCGTGGCTTGCGATGATCGTGTCCGGATTCACCACGTTGCCGCGGCTCTTGGACATCTTTTCGCCATCCTCACCGAGGATGATGCCCTGGTGAAAGAGCTTCTGGAACGGTTCGTCCTGCGGCACGATGCCGGCGTCGTACAGCACCTTGTGCCAGAAGCGGGCGTAGAGCAGGTGCAGTACGGCGTGTTCGGCGCCGCCGACATACAGATCCGGCGTGCCCCAGTAACGCAGCGCCTCGGATGAAGCGATCGCCTGGTCGTTCTGCGGGTCCAGGAAGCGCAGGTAGTACCAGCATGAGCCCGCCCATTGTGGCATCGTGTTGGTTTCACGACGGCCGCGGACCCATTCCGGACCGGCCGGGCGCTCGGAGCTGGCGGGACGGCTTTCACCGGTGGCCACGTTGAACCAGATCTGCACCCAGTCGGTGGCGTGGGCGAGGGGACTCTCTCCCGTACCGCTCGGCAGGTACGATTCAACTTCCGGAAGAGTGAGCGGCAGCGCGCCGTCCGGCACGGGCAACGCGTAGTGCGTCACACCATCCTGGGTGTAAGTGACGGGCTGAGGCGGCAGGTCGGCGGCGCGAACCTTGGACGCCTGCGTGTAGTCCTCCTCGCTCACCCAGACGATCGGGATTGGTTCACCCCAGTAGCGCTGCCGGGAGAAAAGCCAGTCGCGCAGCTTGAAGTTTGTCGTGGCGCGGCCGCGGCCTTTCGCCTCGAGGTCCGCGGTGATCCGCCGCTTCGCCTCTTCCCACGGCAGGCCGGTATAGCCGTCCGAGTGCACCAGCACGCCGTCGCCGGTGTAGGGAAGGTTTGGATGCGACTGGCCGTTGCCGGAGTGATCCGCCGGCTCGATGACGGGCACCACCGGCAGTTGATACTGCTGGGCGAACGCGTAGTCGCGTTCGTCGTGCGCCGGGACGGCCATGATAGCGCCGGTGCCGTAACCCATCAGCACGTAGTCGGCGACCCAGATGGGAATGCGCGCGCCATTGGCCGGATTCAGCGCGAAGGAGCCGGTGAAAACGCCGCTCTTGGTCTTGGCCAAGTCTGTGCGCTCGAGGTCGCTCTTGCTGGCCGCCTGCCGGCGGTAGTGCTCAACGGCCTCGCGCTGCGCCGGCGTGGTGAGTTTGCCCACGAGCGGATGCTCGGGAGCCAACACCATGTAGGTGACGCCGTAAACGGTGTCGGGCCGCGTCGTGAAGACCTTCAGATCGCCCAGCGTTGAATCCTCGAGGCCGAACAACAGTTCGGCCCCCTCGCTGCGGCCGATCCAAGCCTCCTGCATGCGCTTGGTCGAGTCCGGCCAGTCGAGGTCCTTCAGACCGGCAAGCAGGCGTTCGGCGTAAGCGGTGATGCGCAGGACCCACTGGCGCAGGGCGCGACGCTCGACCGGATGGCCGCCGACCTCGGACTTGCCATCAACGACCTCCTCGTTGGCCAAAACCGCCTTCAGTTCCGGGCACCACCAGACGGGACGTTCGTCAACGTAGGCGAGACCGCGGCGGAAAAGCTGGAGGAAAATCCATTGGGTCCAGCGGAAGTAGCGCGGATCGGTGGTGTCGATTTCTCGCTCCCAGTCATAGGAGAAGCCGAGCGCTTTGATCTGTCGCCGAAAATTGGTGACGTTGGCCGCCGTGTTACGCGCCGGATGCGTGCCGGTCTTCACCGCGTGCTGCTCGGCGGGCAGGCCAAAGGCGTCCCAGCCCATCGGGTGCAGGACGTTGAAACCCTGCGCCCGCTTGTAGCGCGCGAGGATGTCCGTGGCGGTGTAGCCTTCCGGATGGCCGATGTGCAGGCCCGCGCCGGACGGATACGGGAACATGTCCAACACGTAATACTTCGGCCGGGTCGAGGACGGTTCAGCGCGAAACAGCCGGTTTTCCTCCCAGAAGGTTTGCCAGTGCGGTTCGATCGCAGAAAAGTCGTAGTCTTTGCAATGCGTAGCCATTGGAGGAAACCCGCCACTTTGAGCCCCTGTTATTCCCGGTCAATCCCTCTGGTTTTCCTCTTGGCCGCCCTGCTGATCGCTCCCGCCATGGCCGCACCAACCGGCGTGTCGCGCGGATTTCAGCGTCTGATGGACGCCGTCGTTCGGATCGATGTGCGTGAGGTGGCGTACGAAGCGGGCGCCCGGCGCTTCAACTCTGGCGTGGGCTCCGGAGTGATTGTTTCTAAGGACGGGTACATCCTGACGAACGCCCACGTCGCAAGCCCCCGCGCCGTGGAGATCAAGATCACGCTCGCGAACCTCGAGACGGTGGGCGCGCGCCTGGTGGGCTGGGACCACTGGACGGATCTCGCGCTGCTGCAGCTGGACCTCGAGGAGCTCAAACGCCGGCGCTTGAGCTTCACCGCGGCGGAGTTCGGAGATTCCCATGCGCTCTACGCTGGGCAGACGGTTTACGCCGTGGGCACCCCGCACGGTCTGACGCGGACAGTCACCCGCGGAATCATTTCGAATCAGCGCCGCTACTTTAAGGATACAAACGGTGTGCGTGGTTATGAGACCGGGTTCTTCAATAACTGGCTCCAGACCGACGCGGCGATCAATCCCGGCAACAGCGGCGGTCCGCTGGTGACGGAGAACGGTAAGGTGATCGGCATCAATTCGCGTGGCTACCTGGGCGCCGACAACCTCGGGTTCGCCATCCCCGCAGCAACGGCGCGGGAAGTACTCGAAGCGCTGCGGCGGGATGGCCGGGTGACGCGCAGCTACATCGGCATCGTGCCGGCGGCGCTGCAGGATTTGGAGAGCTTCTTTGAACTGGAACTGAACACCGGCATGCTGGTGGAAAGCGTGCAACCCGGTTCACCGGCGGCGCGAGCGGGCGTGCGCGCGGGAGACATCGTGCTCAGCTTAAATGATCGTGCAGTCGATGGACGGTTTCCCGAGCAGTTGCCGCCGATCCAACATCGGATCGCCTCGATGCCGGTCGGCAGCAACCTTCGACTGACGATCAAACGAGGCGGTGCGACCGAGCCGATCGAGGTGGTGACGGAGCCGCTCGAGAGCCGGGTGGGCGAGGAAATGGCGTTTGAACAGTGGGGCCTGAGCGTCCGGAAGGTCTCGAAGGCGTTCGCGCGCGAGAACCAGTTGCCTGACGAGACCGGTGTGCTCGTGATTGGACTGCAACGCGGATTCCCGGCGGAGGTCGCGGGCCTGCAGCCGGGCGATGTGATCACCTCCATAAACCGTCAGCCGGTCGACAGCCTCGAAGCGGTCGGCACCGCCCATGCCGCGTTTGCCGCCAAGCGCGAACCGGTCCTGATCGAAGTTCGCCGGAATTTCCGCGTCGCCCTTTTTGTTCTTAAACCATGAACCCCATCTCCGCCTTCGCCCTGTCGTTTCGATCCCGGTTGTCTGCGATGCGTTGGGCGTGGGCGGGAGCCTGCGCGTTGATGCTCGCGGCGAGCGCTCGTGCGGCCGACCTGCAGACGCTTTGGGACGAACGATTGGCGGCGATCGTGGGGGTGGAGTTCGCCACTGAGACCGAAATGGACCGGCAGCTGGCGCTCGCTTTCGGCGTGGTGGCAGATCGTGAGGGCACGATCATCTTGCCAGGCCAGGCGATCAATCCCCGCGCGACACCGTCGCAGCTGCAGGACTTCCGGGTGTATCGGCCCAATCAATCGCCAGTCGACTTTGCGAGCGCCACGTACCTGGGACAGGATCCGTACACCGGCTGGCATTTTTTGCGCGTGGCGCCGGAAGGACGTGCGGGTTTGCGGCCG
This sequence comes from Verrucomicrobiota bacterium, assembly GCA_023386835.1. Lineage (GTDB taxonomy): Bacteria > Verrucomicrobiota > Verrucomicrobiia > Opitutales > Opitutaceae > Actomonas. Next base: position 31,626 of record JAEWIY010000078.1, on the reverse strand, counting down.
ATCAGCGACTTCGCGGGTCCCGACGGCACGGCCAACGTGGGCATGGGCGAGACCGTCTGGGGCATTGCGATGCGGAAGAAGGACGAGGATTTTCGCCCTTACTTCCTCAGCGCGCGGGTCAGCCTCGTGCAAACGTTGCCGCAGCGCACGGCGATCGCGCTGGATGAAGTGACGGGTCCCGGGCTTCCGGTCTTCAACGAACAGGGACATCTCGTCGGGCTCGGCCAGCCCGGTTTCGGCGAGAGCCTGCTGGTGTTCTCCCGTCGGGCGCCCGGCGGTGAGCAGGTGGTAGTGGTAAACCCGGACGAGTGCGCGGCGTTTCGCGTGGCCGCCGAGGTGTTGCCGCATCTCGGCCGGGTGCCGGAGAACGTTTTTGGCCGGCCGCTCGCCTGGCTGGGTGTGGGCGGATTGCAGCCGGTGACGCCTGAAGTGGCCAAGTTCCTTCAGTTGGAGGCTCAGGCTGGCCTCGTCGCCAGCGAGATCATGGCGGGCAGCCCGGCCGAGCAGGGAGGGCTGCAGGAACGTGACATCGTGATTGCTTTGGATGGGAAACCGCTGCCCCGCCTGAAGCCCGACGGCGTGTTGCCGGCTTACGTTGAGCGCGAAATCGCCAGCAAACGCCCCGGTGAGGTCCTCGTCCTCGGCGTTCTTCGTGGCAACGAATCCAAGGACCTTAAGGTCACGCTCGGCGAGGCGCCCTTGATGCCGAAGGAAGCCGAGCGCCGGTACTTCGAGCGGCTCGGGTGGACGGCGCGTCAATTTGTCTACTCCGACGCGGTTGCTCGTCGTGCCGATCCGGATACGGCGAAAGGTGTGATCGTGCACTTCGTCAAACCCAACGGTCCGTCCGGCGCCGCCGGATTGCGCGTCGACGACTGGGTGCAGCAGATCGATGGCGTGGAGGTGGCCGACTTCGCCGCAGCGTCCGCGCAGCTTGCCGCGATCGAGGCGGACGCGAAGCGGACGGAGTTTGTCCTGCTGGTGCGCCGCGGCAGCGAAACGTCCGTCATCCGCGTCCGGCTTAACTGAGGCACCCGGACCGGGGCTGCATTCCTGCGCTTGCGCCAAGGCGTCCGCCGGTGTGTCGTGGAGGCGGCATGTTCACCGGCATCATTGAGGAGACGGGGAAGGTCCTGGCGCTGACCGAGCGAGGTGCGGCGTGGCGCCTGGAGATTGGAGCGCGAGCCGCCTTGGCGGATGTCGCGCTCGGCGACAGCATCGCGGTCAATGGGTGCTGTCTCACGGTGGTGGAGTTTGGGGCGGATCGCCTGACGTTTGATGTTTTGCAGGAAACGTGGCGGCTGACCAATTTCCGGCGTCTGCAACCCGGTGCCGCGGTCAACCTGGAGCGCAGTCTGCGGTTTGGCGGCAAGATGGGTGGCCATTTTGTGACCGGTCACATCGACGGCGTGGGTGTCATTGAGGAGTTCGAACAACGCGGCACCGACCACTACCTGAAGGTGCGTGGCCCCGCCGGTTCGGAACCCCGGCTCGTGCACAAGGGCAGCATCGCCATTGATGGCATTTCACTGACGGTGGCGGCGACGGAGGGCGACCAATTCGCGGTCTGGCTGATTCCGCACACGCTCGCGGTGACCAATCTGCGGGAGAAGCGGGTGGGCGACGAGGTGAACCTGGAATTCGATCTGCTCGGCAAATACGTGGAAAAGCTGGTGGGCTTGCGCGAGCCGGTGGCGCTTCGTTGAACATGCGGGCCACGCTTCAGGCGATCACCGACGAGTTGCGACGGCTCAAGGCGGCCGGCGTGAAGAACGTATCCGTTTCTCCCGACAGCCTGGAGGCGCTTCGGGCGCTGGTCGCCCGGCGGGCGGCCTTGGATCCGGCGGCGGTGAAAGCCCCGGCCAGGGGTGACGCGCGTCAATCCGAAGAGCCGGGCGCGAGCGCGCGCGAAGCGTCGACGAGCGTGGCAACAGCCGCTGCGGCTCCGGTGGCGCGGACGCGAGCGCCAGCGGCGCCAGAGCCGGTCGCCCGGACGTTGCCGGACCCGCCGGAGCTCGTGTTGCCGGACGGCGACAAGGCGACCCGTTGGGCCTGGCTGCGGGATTCCGTGCTGAAGAACGAGGTCTGTTGCGCCAATGTGCGCGACGGCAAAAAGGTCGTCCTCGGCGTAGGCAGTCTCGACGCGAAGATCTTTTTCTGCGGCGAGGCGCCCGGGGCGGAAGAGGAGTTGCAGGGCGAGCCGTTCGTCGGCCCGGCCGGGCAGCTGTTGACGAAGATGATCCAGGCGATGGGCCTGCAACGCGCCGACGTCTATATCGGCAACATCATGAACTGGCGCCCGCAGCTGCCAGTCGCGGCCGGAACGGAACAGGTCGGAAATCGGCCGCCGACCACCGAGGAGATGACGTATTGCCTGCCGTTCCTGAAGGCGCAGATCGAGATCGTGCAGCCCGAGGTGATCGTCGCGCTCGGAGCCACCGCGGCCAAGGGCCTGCTCGGCCCCGACAGCTTCAAGGCGGTGGGTGAAGTGCGCGGAAAGTGGCGCACCTTCGCGGACCGTCCGCTGATTGTCACCTACCACCCGAGCTACATTCTGCGGAACCAGTCGAACCGCTCGAAGCGAATGATCTGGGAGGACCTGCTCAAGGTGATGGAGAAGGTCGAGCTGCCGATCTCGCCCCGGCAGCGAAACTACTTTCTCGATCGCAGCGGCTGATCTCCGCTGCGGCGGGGTTCACAACTTCTCGAGTTCGGCGCGGGCGGTGGCGAATTCCGCCTCCATCTTCGGCAACTCGGCATCAAGTCCGTCCAGGCTGGCCTGCTTGGCCGCCGTTTCCAGTTTCTCGGCCAACGACTTGAGACGCATGGCGCCGAGGTTGCTGGCACTGCCTTTGATGCTGTGCGCGGCGCGGCTGAAGGTGGACTGGTCCCGGGCCGCGAAGGCATCCCGCATCTCCTGCAGGCGCTGCGGCGTATCATCAATGAAGATACCGATGATCTCCTTGAGAAAGGAGTCGTCGCCTTCCGGGCCGAGGGCCCGCAGGTTTTCAATCGACTCCTCGTCGAGTATGGGAAGGTCGTTCATGGGTGCTGGATGGAGGAACGAGCCGGCGGAGGAGCTCAGCTGGCAAATTCGATCGAGGTGTTGTTCTCCACCTCTTCAATCGTCGTGAGCCCGAGCAGGACCTTCTTCAGGCCGTCGTAGCGAAGCGGACGATACCCGACCTTCTGCGCGGCCGAGATGATGTCGCGGACGCTGCGCATCTCGGAGATCATCGCACGGACCTCCTCGGTCACGACGAGCAGTTCGTGGAAGGCGATGCGTCCCTTGTATCCGGTGCCTCGGCACACATTGCAGCCGCGGCCGCGGTAGAAGGGTACCTCGGAGAGGCCTTCATCGAGGAAGTACTTCGACAGCACCTCCGGCGAGGGATAGTAAGGCTCCTTGCAGTTCTCGCAGATGCGGGCGGCGAGGCGCTGCGCCAGCACGCCGATGACGGAGGGCGCGAGCATGTAGTGCTCGACTCCGATCTCACGCATGCGGACGAGCGCTTGCGGTGCGCTGTTGGTGTGCAGCGTGGCAAAAACGATGTGGCCGGTCAGCGCCGCCTCGGTGGCGATCTTCGCCGTCTCGAGGTCGCGGATTTCACCGATGAGGATGACGTCCGGATCCTGGCGCAGCAGCGAGCGCAACAAGGTGGAGAAGTTCAGGTCGATGTGCGCGTTGACCTGGGACTGGTTGATGCCGTCGAGCTGGATTTCGATCGGATCCTCGATCGTCGAGATGTTGACGTCGGGCGAATTGATCTCGTGAAGCGCGGAGTAGAGGGTCGTCGTTTTGCCGGAGCCCGTCGGGCCGGTGACGAAGATGATCCCGTTGGGACTGTTGATGAGCCGCCGGAACGGGTGCAGGATCGTCTGCGACATCATCATCTTGTCCAACGTGACGAGCGACTTCTTGCCGCCCATCGCGAGGATGCGGATGACCGCCTTCTCCCCGTATTGCGCCGGGATGCAGGAAAGACGGAAGTTCGCCTTGCTGGCACCCAGCTGAAGCGAGAACCGGCCGTCCTGCGGGAAGCGGGATTCCGAGATGTTCAGGTTCGCCACGATCTTCAGGCGCGAGATCACGGCCCGATGCAGCTTGCGCGAGAACGTCAGGACGTGGCGCAGCCGGCCGTCGACGCGAAAACGGATGCGCGACTGCGTCTCCTGCGCCTCGATGTGGATGTCGGTTGCGCGCTCACGCAGGGCAAAGTGGATGATCTCGTCGAGAACGCGGATGACCGACTCGGAATCGGCCAGCGCGGCCAGCCGCTCCGCCGCCATGTCATGGTCGAACGTGTTGCTCCGCTCGAGTTCGTGCAGGTAGTCCTCGAGGTTCTTCTCGCTCGAGTACTGGATGTGGATCGAGTCGGCGATCTCGCGGCGGAGCGCGAAGACCGGGCTGACCGGCATCTTGGCGATCAGGCCGACGCGCTTGACGAGCTCCGCGTCCTTCGGCGTCGCCATGGCAACCGTCAGCACGCCATCGACGACGTAGAGGCCAAGCACCACCGCCTTCTTCGCGACCTCGGCGGGAATGGAGAGGGTGGCTTCCTCGGTGATGATCGAGGCGAATGGGTCGACGTAGGCGACCCCGAGCGTATCGGCCCAGCAACGACAGGCCTGCTCGCGGCTCACCAGCTGCTTGTCGATGATCGCGTCCAGCAGGTCGAGGGTGACGCCGTGCGTTTCGACCAGGCTGTGCAGCTCCTCCGGTGAATCGAATTCCGGCAGGGCTTGGATGAGATCCAGGAATTGGGAGGTGTTACGCTTGAGCACGGCGCTTCGCTTTCTTCGACTTGAACACCTTGGCAATTTCGACCTGGTTGAGTTTCTCCATCGCGAAGGAACCGGTGGTGCGTTCCAGCTTCAGCTCGTCCATCAGGGACGGGAGGGAGTAGCGGACTTCGGCAATCCGCGCGAGTGGGTCGGCCGGTTCGGGTTGGGAGGATTGAGACGGCTTCATGGCGGATTACGGCTCGAAATTCTCGGCGACGATCTCCTTGATAACCGCGCTGATTTCGGCGCGTGGGGTGTCCTTGCGGAAATAGAACGTCGCCCCGAGCTGCATCGCCTCCTCCACCGTCTGGCGGTTGGCGAGCGAGGTCATCATGATCACGACCGCTTCGGGATCGATCTGGCACAGCTCCTTCAGGGCGGAGATGCCGTCGCGAATCGGCATGTTCACGTCCATCAGGACGAGGCTCGGGCGGTCGGCCTGGTAATGGAGGATCGCTTCGTCACCGTTGGCGGCTTCGCTGATCACAACTTCCGGCAACGTTTGCCGGAGGATCAGGCCAAGGTATTTGCGCACGTGCTCCTCGTCGTCGACGACGAGGATCTTACCATCGAATTTCATGCAGTCGGTAGGGTGACGCTGAAGGCACAGCCTCCAGCGGGGTGGTTTTCGGCGGCAATGGTGCCGTTATGGGCAGCAACGATCTTACGACAGATGGCCAGGCCGAGGCCGGTGCTTTTCTCACCACCCGTGGGTTTGGTGGAGAGGCGCCCGAAGTCCTTGAACAACTGGTCGCGTTCACCTTCAGGAATACCCGGCCCCTGGTCCAGCACCGTGAAGGACTGGTGTGTCGGCGTGGCTGTGAAGGTCACCTGGATCAGCGATCCAGGGGGTGAATACTTGACGGCGTTGCTCAGGAGATTGGCCACGACCTGCCGGATTTTATTCGGATCGACCGCGATCGGCCCGGCGAGAGGTGGTTCGGCCAGCTCGATGCGCGTGTTCTTCCGCGCGGCGTCGAGGTTGGCTAGATAAATCCCCTTGCGGATCAGATCGACGAAGTCGCACGCCTCTCGTTCGACACGAAGTTCGCCAGCTTCAATCGTCGCGACGTCGAGCAGTTCGTTGACCATCTGGAGCATCGACTGCGCCGTCGTCTGGATCGTGGCGGCGAGATCCTTCTGATCGGCGTTGAGCTCGCCCATCATCGGATCCTGCAGGAATTCGGCGAGACCGCGAATCGAGGCCAGCGGGCTGCGCAGGTCGTGCGCACACATGCCGAGGAAACGGTTCTTGGCCGCATTGGCCCCCGCGAGTTGCTCCAACAAGCGGCGATTCTGCAGGTGCGTGCGGATGCGCACGACCGCCTCCTTGGCCCGAAACGGCTTCGGCAGGTAGTCGACACCGCCAGCGGTGAAGCCCGCCACGACGTCCTCGGACTCCGCTTTGGCGGTGATGAAGATGACGGGCGCCGCGTTCCCGCCGTGGCGCCGGCGTAGTTCCCGGCACGCTTCGAAACCGTCCATGCCCGGCATCACGACGTCGAGCAGGACCAAATCGGGTTTAAAGGAGTCGTAGCGCTCCAACGCGTCCTCGCCGGAGACGGCCGAGGCAATCTGGAAACCCTCGCTCTGCAGGATGCCTTGCAGGATCCGGACGTTCAGACGGTCGTCGTCGACGATCAGGACACGCGAGCCGGCCAGCGGATTGAGCTCGGCCGGAGGTTCTTGCACCGGCGACAGGGGCTGCGTCGTCGCTGCCGGTGTGCGAAAAGGAATCACCGCGGGGCGCGAGACCCGGGGGCGTGCCGAAGGCTGATTTCGCTCGTGGCAGATCATATCAATGGATTCTGATATGTTGATGTATTTTCTTGCCGGCATGCGTGGCTGAGCTCTTGATCGGCACTTTCTCTCCATGGCTAACACATTTGTTTTCTCTTCTGAGTCAGTCGGTGAAGGGCACCCGGACAAGGTGGCCGACTTCATCTCCGACAGCGTGCTCGATGCCTGCCTGTCGATTGATCGGACGAGCCGTGTGGCATGTGAGACGCTGGTGAAGTCCAACGTGGTGGTGTTAGCGGGGGAGATCACCATCCCGAAGATCGCGCCGAAGCCGTTGGAATCGGTCATCAATCTGGGGCAGGTGGTCCGTGATGCGATCCGCGAGATCGGGTACGTCAACGACGATGACGTTTTCCACGCGGACCGGGTGTTTATTAACAATTTGCTCACCACCCAGTCGCCCGACATCGCGCAGGGCGTGGATGCCAAGAAGGCGGCGGGCAAGAAGACGGCGGAGCAGGGCGCCGGCGACCAAGGGCTGATGTTCGGCTACGCCTGCGACGAGACGCCGGAGCTGATGCCGACGCCGGTCATGTTTGCGCACCGGCTCGGCCGCGAGCTGACCCGTATTCGCAAGAGCGGCCGCGTGAAGTGGCTGCGACCCGACGCGAAGTCGCAGGTCTCGATCCGCTACGTCGACGGCAAGCCGAAGGAAGTCGTCAACGTGGTGATCTCGACCCAGCACACGGCCGACGTCTCGCACCCCGAGATCGAGACCTACCTGATCGAGAATGTCATCAAGAAGGTCATCCCGGCGCACATGCTGAACGGCAACACCGAGTACCTGATCAACCCGACCGGCCGTTTTGTCGTCGGCGGCCCGCAGGGTGACTCCGGCCTGACCGGTCGTAAGATTATCGTGGATACCTACGGTGGCTGGGGCCGCCATGGTGGTGGCGCCTTCTCCGGCAAGGATCCGACGAAGGTCGATCGCTCGGCGGCTTACATGTGCCGCTGGGTGGCGAAGAACATCGTCGCCTCGGGCCTGGCACCGATCGCCGAGCTCCAGGTTGCCTACGCCATCGGGCATCCGAAGCCGGTCAGCGTGTTCGTCGACACCTTCGAGACGGGCACCGTGCCGGACAGTGTGATCGCTGAGGCGGTGCAGGACGTTTTCAGCTTCAAGCCGGCGGACATCGTCAAGCAGCTCAACCTGCTGCGCCCGATCTATCGCGAAACGACCAACTACGGCCATTTCGGCAAAGCCGAGCTGCCGTGGGAAAAGACCAACAAGACTGCCGCGCTGAAGGCCGCGGTGAAGCGCCTCAACCGCTAAAGCACAACCTCATGTCAGCCACTCTCACCAGCGCGCCCGCGGGCCGCGATTACCACGTCAAGGACATCTCTCTCGCCGACTGGGGCCGGAAGGAAATCAGCGTCGCCGAGCATGAGATGCCCGGACTGATGTCGGTGCGGAAGAAGTTCGGGCCGCAGAAGCCGCTGGCCGGCGTGCGCGTCACGGGTTCGCTCCACATGACGATCCAGACCGCCGTCCTCATCGAGACGCTGGTCGAACTCGGCGCGACGGTCCGCTGGGCTTCGTGCAACATCTTCTCGACGCAGGATCATGCCGCGGCCGCGATCGCCGCTGCCGGCGTGCCGGTCTTCGCCTGGAAGGGCGAGACGCTCGAAGAGTACTGGGATCTCACCTGGAAGGCCGTGGTCAGCCCGGCCGGCCTCGGGCCGCAACTCGTCGTCGACGACGGCGGCGACGTCACGCTGCTCCTGCACAAAGGCTACGAGATGGAGCAGGGTAGCGATTGGGTGAATACTCCCTCCGGCTCGCATGAGGAGCAGGTGATCAAGGATCTGCTGAAGCGGATCCGCTCCGAGCAGCCCGGCATCTTCGCCAAGATCGTCAAGGACTGGCGCGGCGTTTCGGAGGAGACGACCACGGGTGTGCACCGCCTCTATCAGCTGCACGAGGCCGGCAAGCTCCTCATCCCCGCGATCAACGTCAACGACTCGGTCACCAAGTCGAAGTTCGACAACCTCTACGGTTGCCGCGAGTCGCTGGCCGACGGCCTCAAGCGCGCCACCGACGTCATGATCGCCGGCAAGGTCGCCTGCGTCTGTGGTTACGGTGATGTGGGCAAGGGCTCGGCGCACTCGCTGCGCGGCTTCGGCGCCCGCGTGATCGTGACGGAGGTCGATCCCATCAACGCACTGCAGGCCGCCATGGAAGGCTTCGAGGTCAACACCGTTGAAAGCACCCTCGGCGTGGCGGACATCTATGTCACGACGACCGGCAATCGCGACATCATCACCCTCGAGCACATGCAGGGGATGAAGGACCAGGCGATCGTTTGTAACATTGGCCACTTCGACAACGAGATCCAGGTCGCGCGCCTCTACTCGGCTCCGGGCGTTAACCGCACGACGATCAAGCCGCAGTACGACATGTTCACCTTCCCCAATGGCCGCAGCATCTACCTGCTGGCGGAGGGGCGCTTGGTGAACCTCGGCTGCGCGACGGGTCATCCGTCCTTCGTCATGTCGAACAGCTTCACCAACCAGGCGCTGGCTCAGCTCGATCTCTGGAAGAACCGCGACAGCTACGCGGTCGGCGTTTACCGCCTGCCCAAGCATCTCGACGAGGAAGTCGCCCGGCTGCACTTGGAGAAGATTGGTGCCAAGCTCACCAAGCTGACCAAGGACCAGGCGGACTACCTCGGCGTCCCCGTCGAAGGCCCGTACAAGCCCGAACACTACCGGTACTGATCCGGGCGGTGGCGTGGAGCCGCTTGGCCTCCGGACGAACACGCCCGGCGCACTGCGACCGGGCGTTTTTTGTGCCTGACGCGCAAGGGACGACGTTCGCGGGTGTGCTCGCAGGCACCACGTTACGCAGCTCGAATCCTGACTACTTTACCTAACATACTAATTGGCGCTTGAAGTCCCTGCAAAGCGCCTCACCGTTTTCCCTTCTCCATGAGCACGGATTCACCCGCCGCCAAGCCGCTGAGCGCCAACGAGACGAACAAAGCCGCGTCAAATTTCCTGCGTGGCACGATCGCCAAGGACCTGTTGGACACCTCGACGGGGGCGATTTCCGACGATAACAGCCAGCTCACGAAGTTTCACGGGCTTTACCTGCAGGATGACCGGGATCTGCGTCCTGAGCGTCGTAAGCTGAAGCAGGAGAAGGCATTCTCCTTCATGTTGCGGGTGCGCCTGCCCGGCGGACGTTGCACCCCGCAGCAATGGCTGGTGCTCGACAAGCTGGGCGATGAGTACGCGAACCAGTCGCTCCGCCTGACGACCCGCCAGACGTTCCAGTTTCACGGTGTGCTCAAGGGCAACCTGAAGCCGTTGATCCGTGGCATGCACAAGGTGCTGCTCGATTCGATCGCGGCCTGCGGTGACGTGAATCGTAACGTCATGGCGCCGATCAATCCGGAGCGCAGCCCGGTGCACGCGGCGATGTACGACCACGCGAAGAATTTCAGCGACACGGTTCTTCCGAAGACCCGCGCCTACCACGAAATCTGGGTCGAGGATGAACTGGTGGCCGGCGGAGAGCCGAAAGAGGAAGTGGAGCCGATCTACGGCAGCACCTACCTGCCGCGTAAATTCAAGACCGGCTTCGCGCTGCCGCCCTCCAACGATATCGACGTCTATTCGCAGGACCTCGGGTTCATCGGCATCGTCGAGAACGGCCAGCTCGTCGGCTACAACGTCGTCATCGGTGGCGGCATGGGCATGAGCCATGGCAACGCGGAAACGTATCCACGGCTCGCCGACCTGATCGGTTTCATCACCTGCGACCAGGTGAATGCCGTCGGTATCGCGACGATCACGACGCAGCGCGACTTTGGTGATCGCACGAACCGGCGCCACGCTCGCTTCAAGTACACGGTTGAAGACCTCGGAATCGAGCGGGTGAAGGCGGAGATCGAGCGCCGTTCCGGCGTCACCTTCCAACCGGCGCGGCCTTTCGAGTTCACGACGGTGCAGGACCCGCACGGCTGGCACCAAGGCTTCGACAACACCTGGTTCTACGGTCTGCACATCCTCAGCGGACGCATCAAGGACGTCCCAGGGTGGATGATGAAGACGGCGCTGCGGGAAATCGCCGAAATCCACACAGGTGACTTCCGGCTGACGCCGTCGCAGAACCTGACGATCTCCGGTGTGACGGAGGAGCAGAAGCCGAAGATCGTGGAGATTCTCGCGAAGTACGGCCTCGACCGGGAGAACGAGCGCAGTGGCCTGCGCCTGAATGCGCTCTCCTGCGTCGCGTTGCCGACCTGCGGCCTCGCCCTCGCCGAGAGTGAGCGCGCGCTGCCGGACTTGCTCGCTCGTTTTGAGGAGATCCTCGAATCCTGCGGCCTGCGTGACGACGCGATCAGCCTGCGGATCACGGGCTGCCCGAACGGTTGCGCCCGGCCGTACCTGGCCGAGATCGCATTTGTCGGCAAGGCGCCGAACAAGTACGCGCTGTATCTGGGCGGTGACTACATCGGTCACCGGCTGAACCGTCTGGTTTCGCCGAGCATCACCTTTGATGAAGCGTTGGCCGGGCTGAAGCCCATCATCCAGCGGTTCGCGAAGGAGCGTCGCCCGGGCGAAAAGTTCGGTGATTTCTGCGAACGCGAAATCCTGCCGGCTGATGCGACATTGCATTCCGTGGGTTCAGGAGTCCCTGGCCTCTCGCCCGCTCCGAAGCCGGTGGTGACGGTGCCCGCTGCGCAACCGGCGGCGGTCTGAGGCTCGTCTTCAGAACGTTAGACCGTCCACGCGCGCGGCGACCTTGCCGCGCCGTGGGACTGAAGCAGGGTGATGGCATGCGCTTTCACCCCAAGCCGCGGGCGCCACGTCGGACGTTCGACGTCATGCACCGCCCCGACTGCTCCAAGCGAGCAACTCGCCCGCGCATCGTTGCCGCTTAGCGACGAACCGGCAGGCCGCGTGTCGCAAGGTAGTCTTTCACTTGCGGTACGGTCAGGGTGCCGAAGTGAAACAGGCTGGCGGCGAGCACGGCACTGGCGCCGCCGTCTTCGAGCACGTCGGCAAAGTGTGACAGTTCACCGGCACCACCGCTGGCGATTACCGGTACCCCGACCGCGTCACTGACGGCGCGTGTCAGGGCGACATCGTAACCGGCTTTCGTCCCATCGGCGTCCATGCTGGTCAGCAGGATTTCGCCGGCGCCAAGTTCAACCGCCTGACGGGCCCATGCCACTGCGTCGAGCTCGGTGGGATTGCGGCCGCCGTGCGTGTAGACGCGCCAGCTGCGCCCGTCGGGCTCTCGTTTGGCATCGATCGCCACCACGATGCACTGGGCGCCGAACCGCTCGGCCGCTGCCCGGATCAGTGCCGGGTCTTTGATCGCGGCGGTGTTGAGCGAAACCTTGTCCGCGCCGGCGCGCAGCATCGCTTCGATGTCGGCGACGTTCCTCAGTCCGCCACCGACGGTCAGCGGCATGAAGCATTGTTCCGCCGTCGCAGCGACCACGTCGCGCATGATCTGCCGCTCGTCGCTCGATGCGGTGATGTCGAGAAAGACGAGTTCGTCCGCGCCTTGCGCGTCGTAAGCTTTGGCCGATTCGACGGGGTCACCGGCGTCACGAAGCTCCTGGAACTTCACGCCTTTGACAACACGTCCGGCGGTCACGTCGAGACAGGGAATGATGCGGCGCGTGAGCATGGATGAGGAAGAAGGACGGCGACAAAAAAGGGGCGGCACGAAGCCACCCCTGGGAATACCGGCACGGGCTGGGGCGACTCAGCCGTCGATCACCGTCACGTCCGGTTCGAAGCTGACCACCAGACGATAGACGTTGCCGGGGCGCATGATCAGCGGGTGATCACGGACCAGCGACTGGAGGTAATGAATCTTGCCGTAGTTGGTGCGGTAGGCGGGATCGCCGCTCACGACTTCCGTTTCCTGCCAGACGCCCTGGAAGTCGTCCTTCGTCACGGTGCAGCGATGGCCTTCGGGTCCGAGCGCCAGCGAACCAGCGACGCGGTAGCGCGAGTGCGGCGCGGCGATCGCGAGCATGTAGCGGAAGCGGTCGAGCGTGACCTGCTGCTTCACGGTGTAGGAGAACTCGCAGGAAATCTTCGGTCCGGCGAAATTCCATTGCACCTTTACGCTGCCGAGGCCCCGCACCTGTTCTTCCTTGGTGTTGATCAGCTCAGGCTGATCGTACCGGAAGTAGAAGCTGTTCCGCAGGCCCAGGCCGGTGACGCAATTCTTTCCGTAGAACGCCGGCACGGTGACCTGATCGCCGAACGTCAGCTCGGGGATCATGATCGGTGCGTACACGTTATTGGGCCAGTCGAACACACCGGGGCAGTGCGGGAAGGGCAGCGAGTCGGCGGTCAGCGTCGTGCCGGAGCTGATCAACGGAATCTGCGCATGCAGACCGCTGCCGGCGTCGCGGTACAGGAACAGGCCCTGTTCCTTGCGATTGGACTTGTCGAAGATGACGAAGCGACCGGTCGTGCGAGCGGGCTCCTGTTTGACCGGCGTGCCGGGCATTTGGACGGCCTTCGCGAGACGCGACCACTGGCACAGGTAACGCGCGGCGTCGAAGTTCGACATGCGAGTCGTGTGCTTGCCGTAGGCCGTGCGCTCGGCGTCACGCAGATCGAGGAAACCGTGCTCCTGGTCCAGATAGGTCTGGTAGAAGAACAGGAAGAGACGGCGCAGCAGATCGAAGTACTTCGGCTTCTGGTCGTCCGCGATCCAGCCGTCGCGCAGGCCCTGCAGGATGAGACTGATGCAGTGCATCTGCCCGTACGCGCCCGCAGCGCGACCGAACGCCCAACCCAGACCGTCCGCGCGGACGAGGTCCGGCATCATCCGGATGTACTTCTCCGCGTAGGTGCGGAGGGTGGGGAGCTTGCGCTCGCGAACGCCGCTGTTGGCGTGCAACTGCAGGGCGGAGCGGGTGAAGACGAGCGCCATCACCCCGTAGAGATTGAAGTTGCCACCGAGGCCGGAAGTGGAGTCGTCGAAGAACCCGGTCGAGCTCGTCTGGTTGATCCGGTCGACCATGCGCTCAATCAGGCGCGAGGTCTCATCCTTCTTCGAAAGGCCGAAGGAGAAACGTGCGACGGCTTTGGCGATGTTAAAGGCCTGCCAGTGATTGTCGTAGTCGCTGCGATGGAGGAGCGATTTGTCGATCCGCTCCTGCGTCTCGGTCACGAGGCGCTCCCAGACCGGGTTGCGCTCCTTCGAAGGACCGTAGCACAGCAGACCGAGCGAGGCGTAAGCCAGGCCGTTCTCCGCGGCCGGCTCGGTGAACATCTGCGCGGTGATGGTGCGGGCCGCGAGATCAACGAGGTCGTAGCCCTTGAGCGTGGTTTCGCCAGTCGCGCGATAGTACTCGCCGAGTGCGAAAGCAATGTGGCCGGGTTCGTCGGGGCGGGCGGATTCGCCGGGTGCGGGAAGGATCGAACCGTCAGGCTGGATCGAATCTAGGTTATGGCCCAGGATCGAGCGGGCCATATCGAGACATTGCTCGGAAAAACTGTGCATGCGAAGCGGTTTGCGGGCTGGCTTCACCGGACGCGTAGGCGCCGGCAGAAAGGAAGTTTGTTCAGGGTTTTCCGAGACACCGCAAGAGGGAAAGTGGCCGCGGCGTCGGACGGTTCAAAAAACGTCGCGTACCTGAGCGGCCTCGGGGAAGTGACGATAGCCAGACTCGTCAGATTCCCGCTTTCATCACGACATCACTGCAGCCGGGATGAACCGGCGCCCAAAAAATCAAGAAAACTTAGGTCAGCTGCCGCCGGCGCAAAGCGGCGTGACCAGGAACCGGGCGCCCGCCCGTGCAGGGCGGGCGGGACACGGCGCACGCGGATCAGCGTGAGATCAACTTCAGGAATTCTTCGTTGTTCTTCGTCTTCGAGAGGCGGGCAATCATCGTCTCGGTTGCCTCCTCGATCTTCTGCTGCACCAGCGCCCGGCGGAAGAAGTGAATTCCGTCCAGATCCTTCGGATCGAGCAGCAGCTCTTCCTTGCGGGTGCCGGAAGCCTGGATGTTCATGGCCGGCCACAACCGCATCTCTGCGCACTTGCGATCGAGGACCAGGTCGCTGTTGCCGGTGCCTTTGAACTCCTGGAAAATCACGTCGTCCATACGGCTGCCGGTTTCCACGAGGATCGAGGCAACGATGGTCAATGAACCGCCTTCTTCCGTATTGCGGGCGGCGGCGAAAAGCTGACGCGGTTTCTCGAGCGCCCGCACATCAAGGCCACCGGAGCCCGTGCGGCCGCTGTTGCGTTGTGTATTGTGAGCACGAGCGAGGCGCGTGAGTGAATCGAGGAACAGCACGACGTCGCGGCCGCATTCCACCAGACGCTTGGCCCGCTCGATGCAGAGATCGGCGACGCGGATGTGATTCTCGACGTTCTCGTCGTTGGACGAGGCCCACACTTCGGCGGGCACGCTGCGTTTAAAATCGGTCACTTCCTCGGGGCGTTCATCCACGAGGAGGATCATCACATGGCACTCCGGATGGTTCTGCAGGACGCCGAGCGCCATGTCGCGCAGCAGGGTCGTCTTGCCGGTCCGCGGCGGAGCCACGATCAGTCCGCGGGTCCCTTTGCCAATCGGGCAGAACAGGTCGACGGCGCGCGTGGTCAAACGGCCGTCCTTCAGTTCCATCTTCAACTGCTGCTCGGGTGAGAGGCTCGTCAGCGCAGTGAAATCGAGCTTCGACCGCCGCTCTTCAATCGAAAGTCCATCGACTGTCTCGATGAACTTCATCTTGGGGTTGGGAAAACGTCCTTCCGGCGGGAAGGCGGTGCCTCCGACAACCGACCCCTGCTTCAACTTGAAGCGGCGGATCAGCTCTTTGGGCACAAACGGATCTGAGGGGCGCCGCTTGCCGAAGCGGTTCAAATCGAGCAGCTGGCCGTTGCCGCCTTTTTGGGGGTCGATGTCGAGCACCCCTTCAACGCGCATGACGTTTTCGGGCTTTTCGGGTGAGGCGGCGTCCGCCGGGGCGGCGGTCTCCGTAGTCTTTTCCATGGGTGAGAGTGGGTGAAGGATGTCGCTGGAACCAATTGAGGCACCGCGCTTGACGCTCGGAAGTTGGGGCGGGATAAACGCGCGCCGGTTGATCCCGGTACAGACGTAACCCCAATCCAACAGCTCCTTAACGTGACGGAACAGACGATTACCTCAGTATCCCGCGAAAAACGGGTTTTCAGGCCCTCGGCCGAGTTTCAGCGCCAAGCGAATCTTGGGAGCTTGTCGGCTTATAAGAAGCTGTACGTCGAGTCTGTCAACTCCCCAGAAAAGTTCTGGGCCCGTCAGGCCAAGGAGTTGCTCGTCTGGCGTCGCCCTTTCAAGCAGGTGCTGAAGTGGACACCTCCTCATGCTGAATGGTTTAAAGGCGGTGCTCTGAACGTCGCAGAAAATTGCGTCGATCGCCACCTCGGCACGGCCCGCGAAAACAAGGCGGCGCTGATTTTTGAAGGCGAGCCAGGCGACGTGCGGACGATCACGTATCGGCAGCTCTACTTTCACATCTGCCGACTTGCGCACGTCTTCGAAAACATGGGCATCGGAAAGGGCGACCGCGTGGCCATCTACATGCCGATGGTGCCGGAAGCCGTCGTAGCGATGCTGGCCTGCGCCCGCGTCGGTGCGATTCACACCGTCGTGTTCGGCGGCTTCAGCCCCGAGTCGCTGAAGGACCGCATCAACGACTGCAAAGCCAAGCTCGTCATCACCGCCGACGGTGGCTGGCGCCGCGGCAAGGTCGTCGAGCTAAAGGCCGCGGTCGACGCGGCCGTCGAGCACACTCCCTCGGTCCAGACCGTTCTCGTCCTCAAGCGCTGCGGCAATCCGATCCAGATGGTCGACGGGCGCGACGTCTGGTGGCACGACGCCTGGGAAGGCGCGCCGAACGAGCACAAGGCCCGCGCCTTCGACAGCGAACACCCGCTCTTCATTCTCTACACCAGCGGCAGCACGGGCAAACCAAAGGGCGTGCTGCACACGAGCGCCGGCTACCTGCTCGGCGCCAAGCTCTCCTCCCAGTACGTTTTCGACCTGAAGGAGAACGACCGCTACTTCTGCTCGGCCGACATCGGCTGGATCACCGGTCACAGCTACGTCGTGTACGGACTCCTCTCCAACGGCGCGACCGTCTTCCTCTACGAAGGCGCGCCCAACCAGCCCGGCCCGGACCGCTTCTGGCGGATGATCGACCGGCACGGTATCACGATTTTCTATACCGCACCGACCGCGATCCGCGCGTTCATGCGCTGGGGTGACAACTACGTGCTCCGGCACCGGCTGACGTCGCTCCGGTTGCTCGGCTCCGTGGGCGAGCCGATCAATCCCGAGGCGTGGATGTGGTATCACCGCCTGATCGGCAAGAAGCGCTGCCCCATCGTCGACACGTGGTGGCAGACGGAAACCGGCGCGATCATGATCGCGCCCATGCCCGGCGCGACGCCATTGAAGCCGGGTTCGGCCACGCTGCCGTTCTTCGGGGTTGTTCCGAAAGTGGTCGACGAAAAGGGCCGCGAGGTTCCGCGCAACAGCGGCGGCAAACTGGTCATCACGAAGCCGTGGCCGGCGATGCTCCGCACGCTCTGGGGCGACGACGAACGATTCCAGAAGACCTACTTCGGCGACTATCCGGGCATCTATTTCACCGGCGACGGCGCGCGGCAGGACAAGGACGGTTACTTCTGGATCGTAGGGCGGATCGACGATGTGTTGAACGTCTCCGGTCACCGCATCGGTACCGCCGAACTGGAAAGTGCTCTCGTCTCACACCCGTCAGTGGCGGAGGCTGCCGTGGTCGGCCGGCCGGACGAGCTGAAGGGGCAGGGCATCGTCGCCTTCGTGACGCTGAAGACGGGCAACGAACCGAGTGAAGCGTTGAAGGAGGCGCTGCGTTCGCACGTCGGCAAGGAGATCGGTTCGCTCGCAAAACCAGACGCGATCCGGTTTGCCGCCGGTCTGCCCAAGACGCGCTCCGGAAAAATCATGCGGCGCATCCTTAAGGAGATCGCCAGCGGCGGCCAGGTGAAGGGCGACACAACGACGCTGGAGGACTTTACCGTCGTCGCTGCCCTGCAGACCGAAGATTGATCCAGGCGACGGGTCGCAGGCCGGTTGATCGGACCTGCGACCGTTCCTATCACGGGGCCGGCTCACCGCCGGCCCTTTCTTTTTTCGCTCGCCCTTCATCGTGGCGGAGGGCACACGTGAAAGCACGGGAAGCGGAGGCGCTGGTTTCCCCAGCACGCCCTGATCCACCTGATCTTTCCCACCCGCCGGCGCCAGCGATGGCTCGGCGGCTTCACGCTCCTCGAACTGCTGCTCGTTCTCATCCTGCTGGGGACGTTGTTGGCCTTGTCGCAGGCCGGTTTTGTTCATGCGCAGCAGACCGCCGCCCGCGAACGCGCGCGCGCAGAACTCGTGGCCCTGCAAAGCGGGCTCGAATCCTACCGGCAGCACCACGGCGTGTACCCGCTGACGAGTGGCGCGGCCGTGTTGTGGGACGCCCTGAGCGGCCGCAGCGCACCCGACGGAGCGCCAGGTCGCGGTCGACCGTACGTTGATCTCGCGACGCTGCGTTGGGCGCATCCGGACAACGCTACGCCCGAGAACCAATTGCTCGATCCGTGGGGCGAGGCGTACCGGTTTGTCGTTCCAGCCGGCCGGGAAGGCGTCGGGTTCGTTTTGTATTCAGCTGGTCCCGACGGCCGGGAGATTGCGCCGGCGACGGAGGGTCAACCGAATCCCGCTCACCCGGACAATCGGGACAACCTTACGGTGGTCGTGCCATGAACACGGACGTTCCTGGCCCGCGGCGGAGCGGGTTCACGTTGATCGAATTGCTGACCGTGCTGGCGATCGTGGGCCTTTTGTTGGCCATCCTCCTGCCGTCGATCAGCGCAGCGCGGGTGGCGACTCAACGCGCCCAGACGAAGGCCCGGTTTGCCCAGTGGGCCACGGCGATGGAGCTGTTCCGACAGGAGTACGGGCACTATCCGCTCGTGAGCCGCGCCGGTAAGCTCGACCCGGAGCGCTTCGCGGCCGCGCTGCTGGGGCGGAGCGCGCTGAGTGGTGAACCGCTGGAAGAATCGGCCAACGCGGACGAACTCGCCGGAAACGTGAAACGGCTGGCGTTCTACTCCCTTGAGCCCGCCGAGGTTTCGGACGATGGCGCGGCGCTGGTCGACGCGTTCGGCAACTCCGACATCGCGGTGCGGGTCGATTGGAACGGCGACGGCCGTATTGGACCCGAAGATACACTGCCCGGCGAGAGCGCAGCCTGGCCGCCCGTTGGTGGCGCCAGTGGCGCGGGGTGGGCGCCGCCAGCCGAGACGATGCACGCCGGCGGTCGGGTGCTGGCTCGCGTGGTTTTCTACTCGGCCGGCCGCGGGCAATCGGCCTCCGACCTCGTGCTGAGCTGGCGATGAGAACGAATCGGCCTTCCAAGTCCGGTTACAGCCTGGTGGAACTGCTCGTCGTCCTGGCCGTGATCGCCAGCCTCGCGGGCGCGTTGACAGTGGGCTGGTCGCACGGCGCGCCGACGCGGGCAGTCGAGGCCGCACAGGCAATGATCGTTCAAGCCGTCACGGTTGCCCGGGGGCGCGCTGGGGTGGACGGCGCAGACCGCCTTCTGGTGGTGAATGTCGCGTTGGACGATCGTGAGGTCTATCTGCGCGAGTTGGGCTTGGTGGATCCGGAGTCGGCCGAACTCGTACTTCGTTGGCCTCTGCCGCCGGGAGTCATCGTGGTTCCGCCGCGGACCTCGGACCTCAGCGGTATTTCGCGTGATGCGAGCTGGCCTCTGGAGGTGGAGAGTTCGCTGCTGGAGGCGGCGGCGGCGTCACCGCGCAGTGGCTGGCGAACGCTGGCGCGTTTTCGTCCCGATGGTCGGGTGGTGTCAGGTGGCGGCCGGCTTGTCGTGGCCGCGGCCCTACGAACGGATTCGGGCTGGTCGCTGCGCCCGGCGAGTGCGAGCTGCAGCGTTCAACTGAGCCGGTATGGCATCGCCACGGTCGAATGGTGAGTGGTCGCTGACGATGAAAACACGCGCGGCCTTTTCGTTGCTGGAGGTGGTCTTCGCCGTCGCGGTGTTGGTGGGAGGGGGCGTGTCGCTCCTGGCTCTGCTGACCCCGGTGGCGTCGGTTGAAGCTCGCGCACCGTCGGCGGCGGTCGCGCGGGAGATTGCGGTTTCCGTGCAACGCGAATTGGAACGGATTCGAGACATGGCCGAGGGGAGCCCGACAACAACTCGCCTCGATTTCGTGGCGGCGAGTGTGGGTGAGGGCGGTTTGCGCCTCGTCGCCAGCGCGGCCGGTGCGCCGCTGCTGTTGGAAAGTGAAGCTGGCTCCGGCGGCGGTTTGCCGGCCGGATTGCAGTACTACCTTGTTGAGGTGACGCCCATGCCCGAGCCGTGGCGTTACCACAGCGGCAGCGGCTTCCTGGCGCTGCACGTGACAGTGTCCTGGCCGTATCGTTTGCCGGCAGGAGGCGCCACCAGCGAAGCGGTGGTGACGAATCCCGATGCGCGTGAGGCGCTTCACCTTCGCTTCGTCCTGACGCCATGAGGAAACGGTGCGCCTACACACTGGTCGAAGTGTTGCTGGCGGTGAGCCTGGCGGCTGGGGTGGTGGGTGGCGCGTTGGCGCTCGCGGTGCGGGCGGCGGATTTGTGGCAGAGCACAGCCGAACGACTTGAGGTGGAGCGAGCGGGCCAAATCGTGCTCGATCAACTCGAGTCGGACCTGCAGGGGTGGGTCGCGTTCAACGACAGCCGGGTTGGATTGAGCGCGGAGATCCAAGCTGACCAACCCGTCACAGGCGGGCACAGCGGCATGTTCAACGAGCAATGGTCCCCTGTGATTGGTGCCGTTGGGAAGCCTCACGCCGCCGACGGTTCGTTGCGCCTCGAGCCCGAACTGGCGCAGTGTCGGTTTGGTCAATCCGGGGTGTGGCTGCGTTTTTTCGCGAGCGCTGGCGCCGCTTCGACCGAAGGGAGTGGCGCGGTGGCCGTGAGCTACCAATTGGTCCGCCGGCTCCCGGAAGGTCGCGCGCCCGTGTACCAGTTATTTCGTTCAGTGGTGCCGGCGTCGGTGTGCTTTGAACGCGGATACACGCTCGACGGATCGCCGCCCTACGGTGCGCCGGAAGACGGGGTGGAGGACCTTCGGCGTCCGCGTCCGGACGCAGTGCTTGCAGAAAACGTGTTGGACTTCGGCTTTCGTCTGCTCGTCGAAACCGGCGCCGCGGCCCCGTCGATCCTGTTTCCGGACGAGGGCGTACTGCGATTTGAAGCCAGTTCGGCCGCGCCTCATCCAAGCCATGCGGTGGTTTTTGTTCGCATCGCCACGCGTGGTGGCGCCCGGCGTCTCCAGCGGATCGAAAGTGTGCCCGGCGCCGGGGCAGCCTGGTGGCCGGTCGCGGAGGCCGGCTCCCGCGTGTTCACCCGCCGAATACGGCTGCCGGAGAGTGGGCCATGAGTCGGCGAGGACTGGAAGCGGGGCGCGGTTTGGGCGTTGCGCCGGCGAATTTGACCCGGGATCGCGGGTTCGTCCTGGTCGCCGTCCTGGTGGTGCTGGCGTTTCTCGTCATGCTGTTGGTATCGCTCGGCACGCTGACACGAGTGGAGAACCAGACGTCCGAACACGCGGAATACGCCCGCATCGCTCGTCAGGATATCTTGAACGCCGTGCAGGTCGCGCTGGGGCAACTGCAGCGTTATGCCGGACCGGATGATCGTGTCACCGCGACCGCGGCCGGTTTTGGTGGCGGGCCAGGCACCCGTCACTTCACCGGCGTCTGGGATACGGCCGGGACCGGCCGCCAGCCGCTCACCTGGTTGGTCAGCGGAACTGAGGCCGATTCGCTCGGGGTGGATCCGGCTTCTCCGGGCGCCGGTTGGGTTGAACTGGTCGGTGCTCGGACGGCGGTCGCACAAGCAGTTGTGGCACCCGAGCAAATCCTGCCAAGCCCGACCGCCGGGACAGCGGTGGCACGGGCGCAGAGTCGTGTCGCCTGGTGGGTGGGGGATGTCGGCGTGAAGGCGTCACTCGCCTTGCCCGATCGCTCGGCGCGCGTGACGCACGATCACTGGGCCGAGCCCGCACTGCGCGAGCGGCTGGTGCAACAGATTGGTTCAACGCCCACGTGGCTCGGTTCGGGAACGGCGCCTGATGGCTTCGATCCGTGGGCGCCGCTCAATCGAGACCGCCTGCAGAACGTGGTGTTTTCATCGCAGCTTGGCGCGCTGGCGCCCGCGGGCATTTTTGAACTTCGTTCGGCGGTGCGGGAGCAATGGCCAGCCGTCACTGGCAACGCGTTCGCGGTCCTGGCCAACACGCTGCCACGCGAGGATCCCGATCACGGTTTGCTCCGCGATCTCTCGCTGGCCCCGGGCGTCCTGGGCCCCGCCTTTTCCGCGTATGCGTCGCTCGACTACGTGGAGCCGCCCGGCCCGGGCAACCTGGCGTTGCCGGCCATCACCACCGCGGCGTCTCCGCGACGCCGGTTGATCATGCGCGGACCTCGGACGCAGTCGGGACCCAGCGAGTGGCCGATCGTGAGCACCGTCGCGCCGGTGCTCACGGAATTTCTTCTCCAGTTTCGGGTGGACCGGACGGAAGGCGGAGTCGAAGTGCGTTCGCGGTTGTATGTGGGCCTGTGGAATCCGTATACCGCCGCCTTTTGTCCACCGGAAGACCTGCAGCTGCGCGTGACCGGTTTGCCCGAGATTGAGATTGCGGACCCGATTGAAGGGGCGCAGGTCCGCGTCGATCTGCAGACTGCGCCCTTCGGTCCGGCAGGTGACACGGTGCGTCTGCCGTTTCTGGCTGGTGCAACGCCGCAGGCCGACCGGGCCTCCTGGCTGCCGGGACGGATGTACAGCTGGGTGACGACGACGGGAGCCACACCTTCCGACGAATTGCAGTTCTACAGCAAGACGCTGAACGCCGCTGGCTGGGTCGTGGCGACTGTGCCGCTGGCCGGATCCTCCTCAAACCTGAGCGTGGCCGCCCCCGCCACCGACACGCTGGAGGTTGAGCTGCGGCTGGATGGAGTCCTCCTGGCCCGCTGTCACGCCCCGGCCTTTCCGGCGTTCACCGTGCCGGATGTGGAGCCAGCCGGCCCGACTCAGTATTGGAACTGGAGATACGCCTACGGATTTCGGCTGAACCAGCCCAGTTCAGCGAGTCTGGACCGCTCGTGGCTGGTCACGGCTGGACGCGATCCGCGGGAGGTTGAAGTGCCACCATCGTCGTATGATCCCTTCAACGCCGCCGGCGGCCTGTCGCCCGACGCTGCGGTTTACACCGGCACTCCGGCGACCGCCACGGGATTCGATCACCTGCTCATCTATCGTGTCCAGGGTTCAGGGCTGACCACCCGGTCCGCCAACTATGACGCACCGGTCTTCGAGGTCCCGCGGCAGTCGTTGCTGTCGCTGGGCGAACTCCAGCACCTGCCGGTGGCGGGGGCGCGACCGTTTTCACTGGGGAATCCATGGGGAGGTTCGCTTAACGCGCTCTACGATCGTGCGTTCTTCTCCGGATTGTCCGCCCCGGAAGAGGCGCCGGACCTGGCCCGCGACGAGCCGTTGCCGAATTGGGGATTACGCCCGGTGCGCGCCGGCCCGGGCGGGAGCCTCGTCTCGACGTCGGAGTTGTATGAAGCTGGAGAATACAGCGCCCGGCACCTCCTGCAACAAGGCGCCTTCAACATCAACTCCACCGAGCCGACGGCCTGGGCCGCGGTGCTGATGCGTGCCCGCTTCGGTGGTGATTTTGGCTTCCAGTGGGCCGACATCGACAACGGTCCAACGATCAGCGGCACAACCGGCTCGCAGCGTGACGGCAACGCGATGCTCGCCTCGACGTTTCACGATCCGGACTGGGGAGCGAACGGTGCCGCAGGTCCGACGTTCTTTCGTTTTCCGCAATCCGCACAGGAAACCTTCTTCACCAGCGACGTCCCCGCGCTGCTGCCAACCGAGTTGAGCCGGCGACCCTTCCGGCAGGGCGTGCGGGGCGGGACCGCGGACAACCTGCAGGGTCTGCATGCTGCGCAGGTCACGCAGTTGGCGGCACGGATTGCGGAGCTGGTGCAGGTGAAGCACGCATCGTCCGGGCCGTTCCGCAGCCTCCAGGAGTTTGTCAACCCGCTCCCGGAACTGGATGGGGAAAGCGTGATCGCTCGCGCCATCCGCGAAACCGAGATCAATGCGCCCGCCCTGCAGCCCGACGCGCTGGTCGCCTCGCCGGACTACATGGGTTTCTCGTCGCTCACCCTGACGCAGGCCGATGTGCTGACGGTTCTCGCTCCGTACCTGCGCAGTCGATCCGACACGTTTGTCATTCGTGCCGGAGCCAGTGTCGCGAACCCCGGAACGGGTGCTGTCGTGGCGCGCGCTTGGGGCGAAGCATGGGTCCAGCGCTTCCCGGAGCCCGTGGAAGCGGGGGATTCTCCCGCGCAGCCCGCCGGTTCGTTTGGGCGCCGCTTTCGCATCGTTGCTTTCCGATGGTTGTCTTCTTCCGAACTTTGATCGTGTTCGCGGCCGGGATGCTGCCGCAGTTGCTGTTGGCCTCGGTGCCGGGGCAGCCCGAGACCCGGCTCATCTCTTTTCGTGTACTCACCGGCGAGGCGCTTCCCGCCGTCTACTTCCGACCGGAGCCACAGGCTTTGCCGGAGCAGTTGACCCTGTTTTCATCCGCCCCGTCCAAGCTGGTGCAGGCGCGGGTGCCGACCGAATTCCTCCTCTTTCGCGACGCCAAAGGTGAGGTGGCGTTGGCGCGCGTGCTCCTGACGCCGCAAGCTACCGGAGCGTTGTTGATCGTCCTGCGACCCAACCCGGAACGTCCGGCGGGCGACCTGTGGCAGGCGCATGTCTTTTCGGCGGAGAACCGACCACGGGCAGGCGAGGTGAGCCTGCTCAACTTAACGGGACAGGCGATTCGCGTGGATCTGGGAGGACCGACCGTGGACCTGCCGGACGGCGCTCCCGGTCGGTTGACAGCCAGTCGGCGTTCGCTCCTCCGTGCGGCAGTGCCGATGGCTGGAATATGGCGGCGCGTCACCCAGTTTGAGATCGAAACCGAGCCGGATTCGCGCGCGTGGATCATTCTCTGGGCGCCCCACCGCGCGGGCCTTCTGCAGCCTCGGTTGCAGCTGTTTTTCGAGCCGCCAGAGTAGGGTGCTGGCCCGAGCCCGAAGGCAGGGAACGTCCGCAAGGGAGGCGGGTCCGACGCGAACTGCTTTCCCGGAACGACATGTCCAACTCGACTGTAGCTGACCGCGCTGCCCGGGTGGCGTTCTATGCCTCGATCTTTCTCGGCGTGTTTGCCTTGGGGTATCTTGTGCATCGGCACGCGTGGTGGCCGCACCCGATCATCAGCGACGCCGAACAAGCTTACCGCGAACTGAAGGCCCGTTGGCGGGGCGACCGTGAATGGTATTACTTCGACACGACTGCAACCGAGCGCGTGACACGGCACCACCCGGAGAGCGCGGCGCCGGGCGCGACGCTGGTGGCGTACGTCGGGGCCGATAACCATCAGTTCATCCAGGTTCTGGCCGCGGACGGCGAGATCCTGAACCAGTGGCGGGTAGACTGGTTCGACCTGTGGCCGGACGCGAGTCACCTCGCCGACGACATCCGCCCAAAGACGTTGCCTGGCGCGATCGTGCATGGGGTGTGGTTGATGGACGACGGCGGCGTGCTCCTGCAGCACGACGCGTGCGGAATGATCCGGCTCGATGCCTGCGGCCATGTGCAGTGGCGGCTGCCCGAGCGCACGCATCACTCGTTGCACGTCGACGAACGCGGCCACATCTGGACGAGCAACCGGCTGACGCGGAAGGAACCCAATCCCAATTACCCGAGCTATCATCCGCCGTTCGAAGAATACACAATCTGCGAAATCTCCCCGGACGGGAAAGTGCTGCAGGATGTGTCCCTGTTCGACCTGTTGCGCGAGAACGAGATGATGTCGCTGCTGTACATGTCGACCTGGCACGACAATACCGTCGAAACGGGCGGCGACACCTTGCACGTGAACGACGTTGAAGTGTTTCCGTCGACGTTGAAGCCAGGGTTGTTCCAGCCGGGCGATGTCATGGTTTCACTGCGACGCACCAACGCCGTGGTGGTGTTCGATTTGGCTCAGCGTCGCGTGCGCCACGTCAGTGTCGGCGGTTTCGTTCGGCAGCACGATCCCGACTTCATCGATGGCGACACCATCTCCGTTTTCGACAACAACCACATCGGCCACCGTCATCAGGGGGTTCAGAGCCGAATTGTCCTGAAGAATGCCGCGAAAAACGAGGTGCGTATCGCGTACGTCGGCACGGCCGAGCAACCGTTCTTCACGGACATCATGGGCAAACACCAGTGGTTGCCCAATGGCAACTTGCTCGTGGTCGAATCAACGCGCGGACGAGTGCTCGAGCTCGATTCGCAGGGCCGGCTTGTTTGGGAATTCGTCAATGTCTTGGGCAACGGATTGGCCGGCGCGGTGTCGGAGGGCATACGGCTGCCGGAAACGGTCACCGCCACGTTTTTTGGGGAACGAAAAGCCGCGTGCCAGCAGCCCGGGACCGACGCGCCCGGGCGCGTTCCGGCGGAGAAAATCTGAAACATCAGCCATGAACACCGCGACGAAACTCTTCCTTCTGGGCGTCTTTGCGCTGAGTGCGACCGCGCCGGCCTACGCCTACATCGGGCCGGGCGGCGGGCTGACCGCCCTCGGTGCGCTGCTGGCGCTGATTGCAGGACTGGCGATCGCCTTCGTTGGTTTCGTCTGGTATCCGCTGCGCCGAATGCGACGTAAGCGCCGGGAGCGGACCGCGGCCGGTGGTGCCGGGCCACAGGTTCATTGATGGAGTGGCTCGGCGCACTGCTGCTCGTGGCCGGCATCATCGCCGGCTGTCAACTCTTCGGGGTCGTCGCCCGCAGTCGGCAGGTGCTCGGGGTGACGGAGCACTCGCTCTGGGTCATGGCTGACCGCGCCCTGTCGGAGGAGGCGAAAGAAGATCGGCTGCAAGCGGGCGCGCTCCAACTGTTCAAGTTGTTCGGTTTGCTCGTCGTGCTGGGTGCGGCCGCGGTGCTGCTGCCTCTGGCGTTGATCTGGCTCGTTGGGCGAAGTGGTTTTTGGAACTACGACGGAGTCCTGCGGGTGACGCTTTCCGCTCCGTTCCTATGGGGCATGATCGTGCTCACCGTCGTGGTTTTGTTCATCTGGTGGCGCCGGGGGAGGGCGCGAGCGCAGCAGGTCGGGCCCGGCGTTTTCGAGAATCGGTATTCAGCGGTCGATCGTTGGGTGCACGCGTTTGCCTTTGCGAGCGCGCCCGTGCAGGTGGCGTGTTCACGGCTGGAGGACCGCATGTTTCGCCGGCGGATCGCGGCGGTGAAGGTGGCAAGGCCCGTCTTTATCACGGCCCTACCACGGGCCGGGACCACCGTGTTGCTCAACCTCTGTGCGACGCAGCCGGAGTTTGTCACGCACACGTACCGGCAGATGCCGTTTCTCTTCACGCCGCTGTGGTGGGACGCGTTCACCCGCCGCTTTCGCGCAGCCGATGTCCCGCAGGAGCGGGCACACGGCGACGGGCTGCTGGTCAGCGCCGACAGCCCGGAGGCGCTGGAGGAGATGTTGTGGCTTGAGTACTGGCCGGAGCACTACGCGGAGGATCGGGTGATCCCGTGGCCGCCCGAGGAGGCGCAGGCGGGCTTTGAGCCGTTCTTCCGCCAGCACATGCGTAAGCTGGCGGCGTTGCAGCGCCGCGCGGGTCGTTCCGCTTATTCCGCCGCGTTCGAGCGGCGTTACATCTCGAAGAACAATGCCAACCTCGGCCGGGTGCGGTGGCTGGCGCAGGCGTTTCCTTCGGCACGTTTCCTGATTCCGTTCCGCCCGCCGCTGCAGCATGCGGCATCGCTGCTCCAACAGCATCTCAACTTCCTGCGAATTCACGCCGAGGATCCGTTTGCGCGATTGTACATGGCCGGGGTGGGGCACTTCGATTTCGGCGCCAACCTGAGGCCGATCGACTTCGGTGGCTGGCGCCCTCAGGACGGACCGGGCGCGGATCCCCGGCAGCTCGAGTTCTGGTTGCGCTACTGGATCGCGGCTTACCGGGATGTTGCGACGCTGTCGGCTGGCGATCGGGTGCGTTTTGTCCGTTTCCATCGGCTCTGCCAGGAACCACGGCAAGGCTTGGCGGAGTTGGCGGGGTTTCTCGACCTTGCAGATCCAGCCGGGTTTGTTCGGCAGGCGGAGACGCTGCATCCGCCGCGCGAACACGCCGTCGATGTCGCCGCCCTGCCGCCATCGTTGGTGCAGGAAGCGGAAGGCCTGCATCAAGTGCTTTGCCAACTGGCCGCCCCGGCCGGCGCTCGGGTGAATGTGACGGCTTGGCAAGAGCCCAAACCGTGGTCGCCGGAGATCGGAACCGATACTTGACTTCACTGCGGAGGCTTCGTTTTCTCCGCGCTCCAAAGCGCTTGGCAGGGTAGCTCAGTGGTAGAGCAGAGGACTCATAAGCCTTTGGCCGCGGGTTCGATCCCCGCCCCTGCCACCAATTGCTTTTACGGTGTAAGAACCGTTGAGTCTTTGGATTAGCGTGGGTCTGGTTCGCGGAGATCCCGAGAGGTTGCGACGGCGATGACGCGCCCCTGGTCGCCCACAGCACAGTAGAAGTGATACACATCTCCGTCGTGTGTGAGCAGCCAGGGCTTATGCGCAAACTGCTGGTCCCACGGTTCACTGGGCTCGATCAGGTGCGGGCCCTCCCACTTGGTCCAGTTCACCAGATCGTACGAGCAGGCGAAGGTGTCGAAGGCGTTCGGCTTCCAGAAGGCGCCGAAGTAGAACATCACCCAAAGGTCGCCGATGCGCGTGATCTGTGGATCTCCGCTAATCGCCCACCGCGACTCGCCCACGTTTTCCACCACCGGCTTGTCGCCATAACGCGTCCACTCCCGCAGATTGCGTGACACCGCCATGCCGATGGCTTCACGACCATCGGGCGGGCTCTTCCCGTTGTAGAACATCACGAACGGCCAACCGAGGGTTTCGGCCGGGTCGTGGATGATGCCGCTCTTGTAGAGTGTGGTTCGTTCGAACGCCCGGACGTCGGGATCGTCTGGCGCGAGCACCGGGGCGGGCAGCCGGCTCCAGGGTTTGATGGTGGTAGGATCATCGGTCCACGCCATGCCGATGGCCAACGGGTCCGGTTCGTAACCCTGCCTGGCGCCGCCGATGTAGCTCAGCCAGTAACGGCCGTCGTGAGTGGACAGGGCATGGGTGCCGCCTTCCCAGCGTGTATCGTAGAGCGCAATACCGCCGTCGACCTGCCAGGCGTCCCAGCCTTCCTTGGGGAACTCGAGGATGCGCCCGAGTTTCTCCCACTGCAGCAGGTCGTCGCTCCGGGCGAGGTAGGTTTGATAGCCGACCTTGTCCTTGATCGCCACATACATCATGTACCAGCGGTCGCCGTGGCGAAAGATGTTGGGGCAATCGACCATCTCGCCTTCCTCGCCCCGCAACACGATGCCGTATTTGTACGGCGTCTTCACCTCTTCGTAGATCCGGACCATCGTTTCCGCCGGCACCGCGCCGGCGCGGGGAGCGGGATTGGCATTCATGAGCGGTGAAGCGAGGAGCAGCAGGGCAAGGAGGCGAAACGGCATCATGCAGGCGGAATTTAACGCGGCTCCAGAATCACGGGGTTCGTGAGCGTACCGATTTTCTCGATCTCGATGCTCACGACATCACCGGGCCGCAGCCAGCGGGGCGGTTTTGCAGCCATGCCGACCCCGTGAGGCGTGCCGGTCAGAATGACCGTCCCCGCGGGCAGGGTGGTGCTGCCACTGAGGTACTCGATCAGTGCAGGCACGTCGAAGATCATGTCGCTTGTCGTCCAATCCTGCACGCGCTCGCCGTTGAGGATGGTCGCGATCTTCAGGGCGTTGGGGTTGGGAATCTCGTCAGTCGTGACGAGGCACGGTCCGAGAGGAGAAAACGTGTCGAAGAATTTTCCGCGGCACCACTGGCCGCCGCCGAGGCGGATCTGGTGATCGCGCGCCGAGACGTCGTTGGCGCAGGTATAACCGAGCACGTAGTCCAGCGCCCGGTCGCGCGAGACGTTCTTGCAGGCGCGGCCGATCACGACCGCGAGTTCACACTCATAATCGACCTCCTCGCTGGCCAGGTGCGTGGGGATCTCGATCGGCGCCTCCGGATCGAGCACCGAGTTTACACCCTTGACGAACAGGATGGGGCGCTCTGGCCGCCGGGCGCCGGTTTCGTCGGCATGGTAACCGTAGTTCAGGCCGATGCAGAGGATCTGCGTGGGCACGATCGGCGCAAGGCGGCGGGCGACATCGCGGGCCGGTTCCGCGTTGACCTGGTAGGCGCCGTAAAGGTCACCGGTGATCCGGCGAATGGTGCCATCCGCATCGAGCCGGCCGTGGTGCGCGTGGCCTTGGGTATCGAGGTATCGAACAATTCTCATAGTAAGGGAAAAAGTACTACACTCATTTGCCGGCGGCCCAGCCGCCGTCGATCATCTGGCAGCTGCCCGTAACCATCTCGGCTTCGTCGCTGGCCAGGTACAGGGCGGCCGCGGCGACTTCCTGCGGGCGGATCATCCGGCCGTTCAGCTGGGTCGAGGCCATTTCCCGGTAGGCCTGCTGGGGATCCGGGTACTCGGCCAGGCGGCGCTGAACAAAGGGCGTCTCCACTCGCCCCGGACAAATGGCGTTGAAGCGAACGCCGGTAAACGAGTGGTCGAGGGCGAGGGCGCGCGTCAGACCGACCAGGGCGTGTTTGGTGATGGTGTAGGCCAGCCGGTCGCGCACCGCGACCACGCCGCCGATCGAGGCGAGATTGATCACGCTCCCGCGCCCCGCTTCGAGCATCGCCGGCACGAAGGCCTTGCAGCAGTTGAAGGGGCCGCGGACGTTGACCGCGTAGAGACGGTCGAGGTCGTCCGCGGTTGTGTGGAGGAGTTGGCCGACGTGCCCGATGCCCGCGTTGTTCACCAGAACGTCGAGCCGCGGCAACCGCTCAGCGAGGGCGAGCACCGCGGCTGGATCGGCCACGTCAACTTCGCAGAAATCCGCGGTGCCACCCGCTTGCGTGATGCCGTTCACGGTCGCCCGCCCAGCGGAGACATCGCGGTCGACCACCCAAACCCGTGCGCCGGCCGTGGCGAGGACGTGCGCGATCGCCTGACCGATTCCAGAGCCGGCACCGGTGACGAGGGCATTTTTGTCGGTGAGATCAAACACAGCGTGAAGGCGGGCTGAGGGGCAGGTTAATCACGCCGGGGTAAGTCATGGGCGTAGAGGAGAAGTGATACAGCCAGCCGATCTTACTCAAGACCAGCTGTGCAGCTTGCTGCTTAAAGCGGGCAATGGTTCAGGAGCCGGGCGGGACGGAGAGCGTGCAGACCGTCCAGTCGACTCCCCAGAGCAGTCCGTCGTAGCCAAACAGCGCCACGACGTGGCCTACAGCTGGCGCGACGAATTCCTGAGCGGCCAGGCGGACATCGCCAACGTCGGCCCGATTCCGTTCTGCACGAAGGCGTGCGGCTGGCTGGACGCGTCGGTCAGCTACCGGTTCAACGAGTATTTCTCGTTGTCCGTCGAGAGGGCCAATCTGCTGCAGACGGAGCGTTTTTCGTATTACCGTCCCGAAACCCTGCCGCAAAACATCTACATCAACGACCGGCAGATCCGCGTGTACGCGACGTACCGCTTCTGAAAGTTGGCGGAGGAAATCGGATGCCCCAGGGTTGACCGGTCACGCGGTTGACGCCGCTCATTCCGACCGCGCGCCGATGCCACCCTAGAACGGCTCCCGGTGATCGCGGGCGTAGTATCCGTTTGGCGCTGACAATTCGCGCCAGCTGGTGACCGCAAAAACCGCTGTGTCGGACTTCGTGATCGGCGTGCCGGGGTTGAGGGCGTCCACGCGCTCATCGTAGTGGAAAGAACCGCCCAAGCTGATGTACTTGGCCACGACCGAACCGCTCCAGTGCCCGTTGCCGTTGACGTTCACGTTGTACTTGGG
>JAEWIY010000044.1 GCA_023386835.1 Verrucomicrobiota bacterium | reverse complement strand
GGTTATCCTGGCCCGCTCAAGCTGAAGCTGGTGTTACCCACGGGGGCGGCGGGCCGATCAGAGCCGTTGATTGTGGCCGGTGGATCCGGTGTGGCGGATTTTCTCTACGTCCGCTACCTCGCTGAGGGGCAAATTGCCGTAGGGTACGATCATTGGGGGGCGGGTGGGCCGCTCTCCGAGCCGATCGCGGTCAGCCCGGGCGAAACAACGGAGTTTGTGGTCAGCCTGCCCGCACTCATGCCGCCGCCGGGCCATGACCTGTTTCAAACCGACCCGACGTTTGAGCCGCTGCGGCGTGAGGTGCAGGTGCGAGTCAACGGCCAGACGGTGCTCGCTCACGAGGTGGAGGCCTATGTGCATTCACCGGAAGCGATCCGAGTCGGGCTCAATCCGGCGGGTGGCTCATCCTGTGCCGAGGCGTTCACCGGCCTCATCAGCGGCATCGAACGCGTGCCGCCGGATGTGGTCCTCTCCCAGCGAGTCTGGCCGGAGCCTGATCCGGTTTGGACGCATGAGCGAGGTGCGGTCGCGGTGGAGGTTCGTTTCCCGCCGATGGAGGAACGGCAGACCAACACCGGCGAACCGATCGTGACCACGGGTACGGAGGGTGCGGGAGATTTTGTGTTGGTCCAGCATGCGCCGGACGGCACTTCGCGCATTGGTTTTGATCATTGGGGACGGGCGGCTGAATGGGCGCTACCGTTGCGATTGGATCCGGAACGCACCTACCGGGTGGTCGTGAGCCACGACGCGTTGTATCCTCAGGCTGGCGACGATTCGGAAATCGCCAGCCCCCCTGCGCTCCGCGGTCGTTGTGTGGTCCTGGTTGACGGCGAGACGGTGATCGATGTGGCCATTCCCGCGCACCTGGCGGCGCCGGCGACGTACACTTTTGGTCGCAATACGATCGGCGGGTCGACGACGGCGGCCGAGTTGCGTGGCTTCATCGTGAAGGTGGAGCCCGCCGCACCGGAGGAACTGGCGGCGGCGGCGACGCCCTGACGTCAGGCGGCTGTTCTCAACGGCCGCAGCAGGTGAACGATTCCGCCGAGGAACAGGATGACCCAGGTGCTGAAATTAAGGTAGAAAAGGGCGCTGAACCAGCCGGGCGGCTGGTAGCGGAGTTCGACCGTGCTGCGGCCGGGCCCGATGGGCACCATCACGAGATTGTTGGGCGACTGCTCCACGGCAACGGCATCGCCGTTCACCTTGGCCCGCCAGTGCTTGAGCCACAATCGCGGGGTCTCCAGGTAGGCGGCGACGGCGGTCTCGACGCGGGCCCGATAGGGCACCCAGGACTCGACGTTGATCGGCAGCTCGGCGCGATCGTAGGTATAAAGCCAATACTCGCCGAGGGGGAACACATCCTCGGCCCGTCGTGGTGTGATCAAGCGCAGCGTGATCGTCTGCGGTGCGGTGGCATCCTGGACCAGGGCGAGCGGCATGACCTTGCTGCTGGAGGAGAGGGAACCGAAACCTTGCGGCGGGCCCTGGCGGTGGAGGCCCGCGCCCGAGTCCGGCAGCATGTACTCACGAAAGAGCGACGGATGGATGATCTGGAGATAGTTCCCAATCCCCGGTTGGGCGAAGTCGAAACGCAGCGCGTAGAGGCGGCCCGGCTCCAGGGTCAGAGCCGGATCTAGGTCATGATGCTCGGTCTCTCGGAGGTTCCGGGCGAGGAAGACGCCGCTTTGCACAAGGCGCGGATGCTCAGGCAAACCGTGCTCCATATCGAGTCGGGGCGCGGCGGCATCCGCGTTACTCAAGAACGGGCGCTGCGTGGCCCGATCCAGCAGCCGGTTCTCCCACCACGGCTCCATGTAGCTGTGGGTCACATACGAAGGCGTCGTCGAAAAGGACGAGTAGGAGTAGCGAGTCAGCAGAATGTGATTGCGATCCGTCGCCTGCCGAGCCGCTTGCGGAGGTGTCGTGGTCCCGCGCACCGACCGTCCGAGATAGTTGGCCTGACTCCAGGACCAGCCCATGGCGAGCAGCAGGAGAACGAAAATCACCCCGCGTGAGGCCAGCGAGCGGGTCTGACCGGACCAGGTGCAGGCGATGGCGAACGCGCCGACCAGCGTCCAGATCAGGAACAGCCGTTGCATGGGCCAGACGTTGTTGATCGTGACGAACCAGCCGGGCACGACGTTGAGCCAGAGAAAACGGGTGATCCACGGCACCGGCAGAACCACGATGGCGATGCCGAGCCCGGTGAGGACAAAGGGCAATGTGCCGTGCGGCCGCCGCCAGGGGAGAAGAAGCAGCGCGAGCACAAACAGGGCGGCCAGGGAATAGCCCAGTTGGTAAGCCGAGAGCCCTCCTCGAGCGTCCAGCGGCAGGAAGCTGCCGGGGAAGGCCGCGGCGACTTCGCGCCATGCGCTTTCGCCGGTTGAAGGTACCTTCAACTGGTTGTCCAGTGTCGCGGCGGAGACGGCCGGATAGGAGCCGGCGAGGAACAGGAGCGCCCCGAGCAGCACGAGCAGGCCGATTTCACGGCGCCAATCCCGCCGACGGTGCACCAGCGAAGCAGCGCAGTGGCCGCCGGCGATGAGCAGAAGCCAGAGCGCAATGGGCGCATGGCTGAACAACGTACCAGCCATGCCAATACCGATCCATCCGCGCGCGGCGGCATCGTTGCGCGCCCACAGCCGCCAGCAGCCGTGCAGCACCATCGGCACGAAGGGCAGCGTCATGAACGTCATGTACATGTCGCCGCGCATCAGCGGCGTCAGCACCCCCGGACTGAGGATCCAGAGGACCGCGAGCAGCGCGGCCACGAGCGGCAGACGCGGGAGGAGCGGTCGCAGGCACGCGTAGGCGGAGAAGCCGCCCGCGAGCGCACTCAGGCAGAGAACGGCGTTCTTGAGGGGGAAGGGCTCCAGCCGTCCGGCAGTCAGCTGATCGAGCAGTGCGCCCGCATACTGGAATGCGGGTGCGAGCCGGAGCGGGTACACCGTGCCATTGAAGGCATATTCGCTTTGGCCTACCCAAAACGGGAATTCGCCGGCCCGGAGCTGCGCCACCACGTCGGCCAGCATGATCGTATACCAATAGGCGTCACCGGCGCCGATGCTGCCGGCCCAGTAGAAGGGCAGCAGGGCGAGCGTGGCGCCCACACCGACCAGCAGCAGGCGCAACACCTCCGCTCCCGATGCGCGGCCCGCCAATTTCTCCGCGGCCAGGCGCAGCAGAAGCGTCAATCCACCGGCCGCGGCACCCCACCACAGGCAGGCGCGCCAGGACAGGCCAACTCCCGGAATCCAGCCTGCGAATACACCGAGCACTGCGG
>JAEWIY010000016.1 GCA_023386835.1 Verrucomicrobiota bacterium | reverse complement strand
ACACCCCCCCCCAATCCAGAAAGGCGCGCCACCGGACGGCGGCGCGCCTTCTTCATTCCAGCCAACGCGAGGTGGAACGTCGCCTCAACTCGCGATCAAGTCGACGGACCGGCGGCTAGTTTTTCACGGAGACGGTCGGACTCCAGCTGCCATTGGCGCCACCGCTGCCCGTGTCGACATGAAATCTCACGTCAACCGGGTAGCCGGTGTTGCTGGCCAGACCGGGCCCGGCCGGATTGCCAGCGCCGCCAGTGAGGTTCGCCCCAACCGCGCTGAAGACAATGTTCTTCACCGCACCAGTCAGGTTCGCCGCCGCGACACCCTGATAGGTCAGCGGACTCTTCTGGTTCGGTGACGGCCACCAGGAAGTGTCATTCTCGGCGATAAGATAGCTGGTATTGTTCTCGAACGGCACCGTCAGCGTGGCGGAACGGCCGTCGGGATTCTGGATGTCGAGCTGCACGCTGCCCCCGACGAGGTTGACCACGGATTCGGGATGCTCGAACGGCAGCGCAACGGCGAAGCCCGCGCGCACATCCGTGCCGCTCCAGACGGTGACCGGACGGTTCATCGCAGACACGATCTTGCCGCCACCTGGATTCCAATCCCGCGGGAACTTCGGATCCTTGCTGCCCCACCAGGCGGTCCAGCGCTCGTAATCGAAGTCGTCGCCAAACGGATGCGTGCGGACCTCTGTATCAGCGTCCTCGATACCCAACAGGAACTTGTCGACAAAGTTCGCCAGCACCGGCACCTGCGAGGCCGGGATCGCGCAGTGGCCGTGGCCGCCATCGATCACAAAACCGAAGCGATCGCCAACCCCGAGCGTCTCGTAAACCTTCTGCACGGCGCGCGAGGAGACATAGTTGGGCCGGTTCGCGAGCCAGAGGAAGTTGGTATTGCCGGTGACGATCAGGGCACGCGGCGCCACCATCGCCATCAACTCATGGTGATCGTGCGGCAGTTTGTAGACGTTGTTGCGGCTGAACTTCCGCATGCGCGTATCGCTGAACCAGCGGTAATCGGTGTGGGTGAGTGACTCGACCTCGCGATCGCCCTCGATCTCCTGCGAGACCCGCCAGGCCGGCGCGCCGCCGCCACCGCTCTCGATCGGCACTGTCAGCGCGATGCGTTCATCAAACGCCCCGGCAAACAGGGCCATCTTGCCGGCATAGGAGCAGCCATTCACCGCCAGGTACTTCGGATCGACGGGCAACGGATTTACGGCCTGCCTGGCCGCGATCTCGATGCCGTCGATCAGCCGGCTGACGCCCCACGACCACGCGGCATACTGGCCGTGTGTGTTCGGGACCGGACCACCGGGCGCGGCAAATTCTGGATACATCAGGTAGAACGGTGTGTTCGACTTGTCACCGCCTCCGCTCGTCGTGACCTGGTTGTGCACAAAGTCCACCGTCGCGACGGGCCGTGACGCCAGGACACTGCCCAGGTTGCCGTAGCTCGACCCCGATGAGTTGCCATTGCCGCCCACCATCGGGATCAGCGCCGGGAACGGACCCTCCCCCCACCCCTGCGGGATGAACACCTTGGAGCTGAGCGTGAGCGTCTGCCCGTTGGTCGCGCGGGTGATCACCACGATCAGCCGGCCCGCGTTCGCACCTTCCGCTGGTGGCGTATACGTCGCCTCAATCGTCAGGTCCTCGGTCCCTGGCTTCGGCCCGATCTCGAACTCCTCGATCGACCCCTTGATCTCGTTCCGCCGCCGCTCCCACTGCGCCAACGAAGTGTCCCGCGTGCCATCGAAGAACCGGAACGGATCCGGCAGCGGTCGCACGATGGGGAGATAGTCGAAGTCCGAGAAGACGGGTGCGGGATAGTGGGCTCCCGTATTCTCGACCTCGTACGCGTAAGGAATGTCGGAAGCGGTGACGGTTCCCGCGAAGGCTCCGAGTGCCGCGGCGGACACAAGAAGCCGAAACATTGGCGAACAATGACGGATCATCTCCAATTGCTCCTGTTTTGGGGTTGAGCCCGCGGTCAATGGGGTATCGACCGAAAGCGGCGGGAACAAAGGCGCGACACCCCGCGGTGGCCATCGGGCGCATTGTGGACGTTGACCGTTCGACCCCCGCGGCGCCGGCGTATCCAACTTTCCACTTCTGATTTAGCGCTACAGGGAGAATAGGTCCATCCGACCGTCGTCCACTAGCGGATACACCCTAGTCCCCGCGAGGTGAGATCAACCGTCCGCCCCACGCCGGAATGCGCAGAACCTGACCGCTGCCACCTACTCTTCGTCCAACTCCGGCGGCTTGATTTCGCTCAACAACCGATCGAGCTCCGCCTGCGTCGGATTGCGGATGGAAACAACTGTCAGGATGGCAGCCCCCGCCGGAAGCCGGGCCTCCGTCTGCGCACCGGTTGACAAACCCAGCAGAGCCGTGGCCAGCGGAGAGTTATGCGGCAGACACTCGATCCCCGATTCGGGATCGCTCGCGGTCTCCCCGTGTGTCGTCACCAGGAAGGTGAAGCGGTGCTTCCGTTTTGTCCCGACGTCCTGCTTCTCGATCGTGGCGACGTGCCCGAGTTGCAGGGTGGTGGTTGGCTTGGTCAACCACGTGGCCGGGTCGACCTGGATGAACGTGTTTCGCGCCACGAAACGATCGAGCGCGAACATCTTTCGATCGACCGCCCGGATCGCCTCCTTGGCCGCCTTGAAGCCGAAGTTCTCTCGCAGGTCGCCCTGGCTGTGTGCCTCCACCTTGTCCTTCACCAGTGCAACGCGTTTGTGCTTCAGGGCTTCGAACTGCTCCGCCAGCACCCGGTTGTACCCAGGGCGGACATAGATCGTCGTCGGCTCAGGCGGCGGTCCACGGAAGATCGGTTTGCGGCGAATCGGCATCAAGACGAACAAGCGCGACCACTTTCCGAAGGCAATCCGTCGAGCCGCGGCGATTCCCCCGGGCGAACGTCGCCGGTCGCCCCCTCCGCGCCGAACGCGGTGCCCGATTTGTGTGTTCGGTTTCATCGCGGGCGGGTGGTAAGGCATGTACCCGCCATGATCGAAGACGCTGAGTTGCTCCGCCGCTATGCCGAAGAAGGCGATCAAGGCTCCTTCCACGAATTGGTGCAGCGACGCCTGCCCTTCGTCTACGGCGCTGCCTTACGGGAACTCGCTGGCGCTTCGCATCGCGCCGAAGAGGTCGCGCAGAGCGTCTTCATCGATCTGGCGCGCAAGGCGCACTCGCTCACGCGACATCCTCACCTCGCCGGCTGGCTGTATCGAAGCGCGCATTTCGCCAGCGCGAAGCTAAAGCGCGCCGAGCAGCGTCGACAAAAACGCGAAGAGGAAGCCCAGGCCATGAACGATGCCGACGCGGCCGACACCCTCAACTGGGACCGGTTGCGCCCCGTCCTGGATGACGCCCTTCACGACCTGCCTGGCCGCCATCGTACTGCGATTCTCCTCCGCTTCTTTGAAGGCGTGCGGTTCGCGGAGTTGGGCCGGCGTTGGGGGTTGAGCGAAGACGCAGCCCGCCGACGCGTGGATCGCGCGCTCGTCCACCTGCGAAACTCGCTCAAACGACGCCAAATCACGTCCACCTCCAGCGCACTCGCACTCTTGCTGGCACAGCAACCAACGATCGCCGTTCCGGCCGGATTGGCGGCCAACATCAGCAGCGCCGCGGCGCTGCTTTCCCCCGCTCCGACCACCCTCCTTTCGATTCTCGTCATGAGCAAAATCACCGCACCCGTTCTCACCGGTGCTGCCGCCGCCGCGCTCACGTTCGGCGTTTGGACGGCGCTGCCGGGTTACATCACGGCCGCTGAATTGGCCGACCTTCGACAGGAAGCCTTCGACAATTCTGTCGCACCCGCGACGCACTCTGCCTCTTCGCCTTCCATGCAGACCGCCTCCACCGTAGCGACGGCGGCTTGGCTGAACCGACAGATCGAGCAGCGACGCGACGAACGAGCGGCCACGCTTCCGACCAATGGTCAGGGAGTGGGGATTGCCGAACGTCCGCAGCACCGGAACGCCGGCCTGACCACGCCAGAGGACGCGTTGGCGACTTTCGCCTGGGCCAGCGATGCCGCGGATGCAGACGCGCTCGCGGCAATGCTTTGGTTCGATCCGGACGTCCGGGAGAAAGCGCTCGCCACGATGGCACAACTGCCACCGTCGCTGATTTTCCAATACCCCACCCCGGAGAAGTTCTACGGCTTTATCATCGCAGCCTTGTGCCTCCAGGCTCCGCCACCCGGTGCGGATGTCGTCGAACGCATGATTGCAAGTGCGAAGCCGGAGCAACTCCGCGAAGGGCGCTTGCGTTACCCCAACCGCTACGAACTCCAACACACCCCGGAGGGTTGGAAGTGGGTCTTCCCGGAAGTCGGCGTGACCACGTGGCTTCATGTCCTGGGCGACTCCGTCCTGACGGTGCCACCACAAACCTGAGCTCCATCACCCATGTCTCCCCTTAAGCTCAGCCTGCTCAGCTCGTTCGTGGCGGTGAGCTCGGTTTCGGTCTGGTGCGGCTGGATCCAACGCTCACGAGCCGCCGAGGTGCAGTCCCTCCGGGCCACACTAGCGGCACGATCGGCTGCCGCCCCGGTTACTTCGCTTCCGCCCTCTCAACCGAAATCCACCTCGAGCGCCACGCCTAAGACGCCGGTTGCGCAAACGATCCCCACGTCCCCGAGCGCCGACGCGGGCGACTACCGCTTCCAGGGCCAGGCCACGCCCATCGACGCATTGCAAACCCTGGCGTGGGCGCTCGACCGCGGCGACGTCGCGCTCCTGATGAACCTCATCACATTTGACGCGGCGGCGCGCACAAAGTGGGACGCTTACTGGTCCGCCCTGCCTCCCGAGGCCCGTGCCAAATCGGCCTCGGCCGACACCCTCGCTGCAACGTTGCTCGCCGATCGCGGCATTCACCAACCCTATCCCCGGGCCGATCTGCTTTCGCGAGGCACGATCGAACCGCTGACGGCCGACCGGGTCCGGGTCCGCCTGCCCGGCACTCCCAAAGACGGCGAAGTGTACCAAAAAATCGGTGACACTTGGAAATGGGTGGTCACCGAGGCGTTGGTTGACGCCTACCTGCAACGCACTTCGCCGCCAAACGGCCAACGCCAATAACGTCCTTCGTTCCTTCCGGCCGGGCGTCCACGGTGACGGCAAGAGGCGCATCCCTGTTCGGAGAGCCGACCGTGGCGCGACTTGGCCGATCGGCGCATGCTCGATTGTTCAGTGTCCCAACGCTCGATACGCTTCACGCAGAGCTTCGAGCTCACAGGCTCGCGGTGCGAGTTTTCGCCGTCCGTACAGCACGGTCCAGATCACAAACGCACCAACATAAAGCGGAAAGATGACAAAGGCCGGTACTACAACTTCGTCGCCCACTTTGCCGACGCTGCGCAGCTGGTGCACAATCAGCGGGAGAAGCAGCGCGCAGAGGGCGAGCAGGCTTCCCATGACCTTGTAGAAGGTGCGCTGGCGCCGGTTCTCGTCGAGCAGCCGTGAAACGCTGACGCTGATGGCGACTGGTGCAGCGCCACGGCGCGCGCCTCGCCGAAAGAGGCTCAGCAGGATCAACCAAGCCGCCCAAGATAGCGCGAGCAACAGCAGCACGCTCCACTCGTGACGCGGACTAAACGCCTTCAGCGGTTGATCCGGTGCAATGAAATGCGTACCCAGAACCCAGGTACAAACCGCGAGCGGCAGGAAGGAGAGCGCCAGGACGATCAAGGTCTGGCGGCGCCGGCGTTGGAGCGCACGCGTAAAGGTCCGCCGAGC
The DNA here is from genome assembly GCA_023386835.1 of Verrucomicrobiota bacterium. Classification (GTDB taxonomy): domain Bacteria; phylum Verrucomicrobiota; class Verrucomicrobiia; order Opitutales; family Opitutaceae; genus Actomonas. The sequence goes on along the minus strand of JAEWIY010000016.1, from coordinate 5,719 downwards.
ATCTTCGAGTTCGTCGGCGGACGGTTGGTTGCGGGGAGAGCGCCAGGCTTGTTCGAGATCAGCGTAGTTCATCGGTGAGTGCTTCCAGCGTTTGGATAAGTTTCTGTTTGGTCCGGGAAAGTCGTGCCCCCACGTTCGATTCCGTGAGCCCATGGATCTCCGCGATCTCGGCATAACGAAGCCCATCGAGGTGCAGCAGGATCAGTGACCGATCGAGCGGCGGGAGTTGGCGGATGGCGGCGTACACCTGCGTCAGGACCAGCTCCTCACGCTCGTCGCGTTCTTCCGCCGGCGGAGGAACCGCCAACTCGTAGGCGTCGAGGCGCTGCCGATAATTCCGCTGCGTGCGCCGCCAGGTCAGCGCGGTGTTGTGCGCGACGCGATAGATGAACGTCGAAACCTGTGCGTCGCCGCGGAAATCCGGAATCGCCCGCCAGAGCGCGAGCATGAGCTCCTGAAGGAGGTCATGCCGATCAGCGCCTTCGGCGAAACCGTTCGCCACGTGATGCAGGATGCCGGCGTGCTGCGCCAACCACAGGCCGAAGGTCTTGTTCTGATCGGTCTTCACGAGGAGTCACATCGTTAGATGCCGCAGCGCGCGTATCCTTACAACTGACCTCGCCCTTCCTAGGATTTCGCCCACCCGGCCGGATGCACTTCGGTCGAACGCCGCTCACCTAAACCCGGCCAGCGTCTCCACCGAGCGTCAACGCCTTGATCCCCTGCACTCATCCCACCGTTGCGAGCGTTGGACGCCTGCCGCGCCGATTGCTCCTTTCGCAGAGACGATGCAACGCAGTATCGACACTCACCTGCAGCAGTGTCTGATGGCGACGTCCATGCTCAAGTCCACCTCCATTGCCCTAGTACTCCTGCTCGGCCTCTCCGTCTATACGGGATGCGCCACCAAGATCTCCGCCACCGCGGAGGAGAACCCGCCTCCCACGGAACCGCTTTCCGCCTTCACCCGCTTCGAGGTCAAACCCATCACCATGGGCGCTCCGTACACGGGTCAGGAGGCGAATGAAAAAGCGCTGGTGAAGATCCAGGAGAACTTCGACCTGCGCGTGAACCCGCTGCTGGCCTCGTGGAACACGCGGAAAGACGACGCCATGCAGCCGCGCACGCTGCGGATCGAACCGTACCTGCAGGACATCAAGTTTGTAAACGCCACGGCCCGCGTCTGGGCCGGTGCCATGGCCGGCAGCTCGGCCGTCGTGCTGCGTATCCGTTTGATTGATGCAGAACGGAACGTCGAGATCGCCCACCCCGAGTTCTTCCAACGCGCGGCCGCCATGGGCGGCGCGTGGACATTCGGCTCCACCGACAACAACATGCTGGTGCGGATCACCGAGCTTGCCTCGAACTACCTCATGAACAACTACGCGAGCGCGGTCGGGGGCCCGACGGGCAAGCCGCGGCCGGAGTAACGTTCCAGCGGGCGAAGATCAACGGGAAGCCGGTCGCGCTTCCGCTCCATCTCTGCAACGTCCGACCGCCCGCAGCAGCTCCGCGGGCGGTCGTTCTTTCCGGCCGATTGATTGAGTAAACCTTACGGCTCAACCGGCCCGTAGGCGCGGAAGTTTCCGCTGACTTGAAGGAGCGCGAGGAAGTGCAGCAGGCCGCTGTAGTAGCGGTAACGCCCCTCACTGAATTCGAGGTCCCACAGCTTCTGCACCCAGGGTTCGCCAATCTCACGGTCGGCCGCGAGCGCCGCGGCGCCAGCCATGGCGATCAGGCCGACCGGACGATCGTTGCCCTCAATCGGCTGGCCCTCGAGCGTGTAGCAGGGCGCAAGGTTGTCACCTTGTGAAGTCAGGAACGTGAGCACGCGATTGCTCTGCTCGATCACCCACGGATCTGCGCGCCACCAGATCCAGTCGATCGCCGGGTTCGAGAGCGTGCGCCAGGCGTCGTAGCGAAAATCCTGATGCATCGGCCGCCGGGGCAGAACATAAGGACGGCCGTCGAAATGCGAGTAGTCGGGCATCAGCCCGGTTTGCGGATGCGCGGCGCGGCGGAAGAGCTCACGACTGGTCGGCGCCAGCCGCGCGAGGAAGGCCTTGTCATCGGCGTTGTCCGTCCAGCGCGTCCAAAGCTCGTAATAAGCCGGCAGATGGTACGACGGATCGGTGAACCGATCCCCGGGCGGATGCGGCACAAAATTGATCTGCGCGACATCGCGCACGAGCATGTTGGTGACGTTGCCGCGGTCCGGCTCGTCGTCCTTGTACATCATGGTGTGCAGGATCTCGCGGGCCTGCGCACCGTAGTTGAAAATCCCCTCGCCGTCGCCCCAGCGGTGCGAGGCAAAGAACAGCGCCATGACGAACCACTCTTCGCCGTCAGGCGCCGGCCCCTGGGAGATCCTTTTGCCGGTGTAGTCGGTGTGCCAGGCGAAGTAGCCGCGAAACGGCCCTTCGGTGTGGTACATATACTTCTTCGCGAAATGCCAGATGCGGTTGAACTCCTCTTGGTGATCCAGCTGCACCGCGATCATCATGCCATAGGAGAGACCCTCCGACCGCACATCGTTGTTGTTGATGTCGGGAACGTACGCCGTGCCGTCCTTGAGTTCATAAAACAGCGACTGGTTCTCCGGATCGCCCCGGAAGAAATGCCGCCACGCCGCGTCGAGCTTGGCCGCGACATCCGCGTCGCTCTTTCCCAAGTAGGCCTTGAACAGATTCGGATACTCACCCGTCAACGCGGCACCCTGCGTTTGGGCGAAGGCAGTTGCGCTGAGGAAGCACAGAAGCGCGTTGAAAAAGAGGGGGCGAAGACACATCATGGCTTGATGGGGGTTGTAGAGCCGCAACGTGTCCCGACACCCGCTGCTCGCAACCGCCCGCCTAGTCACACGTTCGCACACGGTGCGAACAGGCGCTCGACCCGCCCCGCCCGAGCGGAAAGAGGACTTCGATCTCCCTCCGCTGTGACATGGGTGGTCGCACGGTGATGTGCCGGGCGGACGCTCCGTCACTAACCTTCGCGGCAGGTGTTGACCCCAAGCAACTGGGAGATCGGGCAATAACGGATCGCGCCAGTCACCAGCTCGGCCACACCGGCCGCCGCCAGTCCGATGCGCCAACCACGGCCCAACGGCGCGAACGCCGCCGCGGCGAGCAACGCCGTGCCTGCCGCCAGGCGAAGTTTCTGCTCCGAACGACCGACATTGCACGGGCGTCCGATGATGGATTCGTCGCGAAATGCCAGGTAGGGACTGGGCAAAGACGTGCTCAGATCCGGCTGCGCAGGCATCCGTTTCTCCAGCTGGTCCGCGAGGGTGGTGTTGAAACGTGTCTCCTCACCGGTCGAGGTATCCGACGTGGTGGAGGAGGAGATCTCGGGAGGTGTAAAGGTGCTCATGCCGACATAGAGCGCTCCGCGTCAGGCCAGTGCCCGCGCAAGCGCCTGAGCGCGGCTTAGGAAATCGTACGGTGCCCCGCTGCTCCGGGGAGCCACGGACGAACCGTTACCGCGTAGGGCGCTCTCGCGGCGGTCGGGTGACCCAGCATGGCGCCTCCCTCCGATCGGGCCGAGGAGGAGGGAGGAAGTGATTCACGACGTGCTCGATCAATACGAACGTCACATGCACTCGTTGAGCACTGTGCGCGGATGCACAGGCCTCTGTCTCCTAAGGACGAATACATTCGCGAACCAGCCGGGACTGGCCGGTTTTAATGGAAGTTCTTCACCTCGACGCTCCAGTCAGGATCGCGGCTTAATTCGCTGTCACCGCCCAGAAAAACGCGTGACGCCGCTGCGCGGCCTTTCAGCTGCCAGTCGAGCCACGCCAGCGCGACCCGGGTGAACTGCCCTCCCCGCGGTTGCAGGTACGTGCCGCCGTGTCCCACGTCGAGGTTCGTCATCACAATCGGCACGTGGTCCACCCGCGCAAAATCGTCCATCCCGTTCGCGTACGCGATATCCGACGGTCCACCGAGGATGTACAGGACCGGCCCATGAAAGTTTGCCAAGATGTCCTTGGTCAGCGGCGGCATGCCCGGACGTGGCGAGGGCGTCGGCAGCACGCCGCTGTTGCACACCACCGTCGTCCTGATGCGCGGATCACCCGAGATTTCGATCGCCTGCAAGCCGCCGCAGGACATTCCCATCGCTGCGACCTTTCCGCCGTCAACCTTACCGTGGTATGGACTCTTTGGTGACACGTTTTGCGCCAGGATCCAGTCAAGCGCCTCAATCAACTGGCGGGAACGAGTGCGTTCACGGGACGGCTCTCCACGTTCGAGGATCTGATCAAGGCGCCCAATCGCGAAAATCAGGTATCCGTGTGAGGCAATCTCGTTGAGGAAATTCTTATGCTCCCACGCGGTATTCGCGCACGCACCATTTCCCCAGAGCAGAATGGGCAGTTTTTGCTGCTCGCCGAACGCGTCTAGATCGCGCGGGCGAAAGATCGTGATGCCGGGCAAACTCGCGTCCTCTGTCGCAATCGCCGAATACGCACCGGTGCCACCATCCTCCACGACGACGGCCGGGGCATCTGCCGTGTCGGCGGCGCGGGCCGACGGCATGAGCGTGGCTAACAGAGCGTGGCCCAGCAGGGCCAGCAACAGGAGGCGATTCGAACAAGGCGCAGGATTCATAGGGAAGGTGAAAGCGTTATCCGCCCCGAACCAACGATTCGGTGCGGTGATCGCCCACGGGATACAGGGGATCGGTTGATGTCAGCCGCCAATCTTCCCGACCATCAACCTTTGATCAACGTCTTCGAAGTCGACTCCCGCTTGGCCAGGTCGCCTTCCAAGCTAAAAGAGCCAGCGGGCGCCCACGGTCACGAACGTGGTGGGATCGTCTGCTTTCAGACGGTAGTCACGCTCGTAGTAGTCGAACTCTTGATGCACGATCGCACCGATCATCGTTGAAAGCTCAAGCGCGGCCGAGGGACGGTAGTCCAGTCCCACCCCGAGCCGAATCTCGGTATAATCCAGCAAGCTGTTCTCCAGGGGCGGCAGCCCGTCGACGGCGTTGCCGACGCGTTCGTTGACGTGGAACGTCCCCCCGTGCGCGAGAGCGGCCAACGAGACCCGCCATTGTGAGCTGGCAGCGTAGGTAACCGAACTGCGCGGGAACCCCACTGTCACCGTCCAGTCCTCGGTCGGCCGCCAGTCAAAACCAACGGCCGGCACAAACTCGAAGTTGTCGGCGGGGGTTCGATACAACACGCCGAGTGCCCACGTGAGCGTATCACTCTGCCGATACAGCGCCAACGCTCCGAGGTTCACCCCGACGCCGTCCCAGTCGAACAACGGACCGGAGTTGGCGAAGCTCGGTTTCACGCTGCCGAGCAACGTCCATCGCTCGTTGACGGGTTTTCGCACGGTCGCCTGAACGGCGATCGCTTGCGCGTGATCCGGCAGCGGCACCTCGCCTGAATCAAGTTGCAGGTCGAATCGGTCGTAGCGGAGATCAACGGCGAGCGCGACCGGACCGTGCAAGGCCCATCGGCGCCCGACCGTTAGGCCAACATGCCGAACGTCGATGTCCGAGAACGAGCGCCCCCCGGAATCGCCCAACCGTCCATTCCCGGCCGCACCGAACTCCGTGGTGACGGAGGAGTTAAAGGCCGTTGCCGACTGAGGCTGCGCCCAGGCCAGACCGGGAAGCAGGGCCGCCGCCGAAGCGATGACGAACGCGTATTTCACGCCGATTCGATCCCGGGGGTCGCCGATCGTTCCCTGACGCTGGCTGGATC
>JAEWIY010000202.1 GCA_023386835.1 Verrucomicrobiota bacterium | reverse complement strand
CCACCCCCCTTCCCACGTCGTGACCACGGACATCCTGCTGCTGATCGGGCTGCTGGTGGTGGCGATGGCGATGTTCTGGTGGGAACGCTTCCCCGCGGAAGTCATCGCACTCGGGTTGTTGCTCACGCTGGCGCTGACGGGCCTCTTGCCCGCCGACAAAGCCTTTGAGGGATTCGGCAGCGACACCGTGATCATGATCCTGGGGCTGCTGATCCTCACGGCGGCACTCGAACGCACCGGTGTTATCGAGATCGCGGGGCGCACCCTGCTGCGATACGCGGGAGAGAACCCGACGCGCCTGCTGCTGATCATCATGATCTCAGCTGCTCTGGTCAGCGCGTTCATGAGCAATACGGCCGCCACGGCCTTTTTTCTTCCCATCGTATTCGGCGTCGCCGCGAAGTCCAAAGTCAGTCCCTCGAAACTGCTGCTGCCTCTCGCCTTCGCATCAATTCTCTCAAGTTCCGTCACGCTGATCAGCACGTCCACCAACGTGGTTGTGAGCGGCCAGCTCAAGCGGCACGGCCTCGAACCGATGGGCATGTTCGAGCTCACTCCGGTCGGTATTCCGATCGTGATCGCCGGGCTACTCTACTTGTTCCTGGTGCGACGGTTCATTCCGGAGAACGTTCCCGGAGAGAACCTGACGGAGCAGTTCGGCGTGCGCCCGTACCTGAGCGAAGTCATCGTTCAACCGGATTCGCCGCTCGTTGGGCAAACACTCGCGGAAGCCGACTTGGGTCGCGAACTGGGACTCGAGGTTCTGCGGATCCTGCGGCGGAGCAGCGCGTCGACCCAGCACATCACCCCACGCGCCTCGACCCGATTTGAAGCTGAGGATGCGTTGCTGGTCGTCGGCACTCAGCAGGACCTGCTCAAGGTGAAGGAAACGGCCGGCATCCAAATCCGGGCGGACGCTCGACTCTCGGACCCGGACCTCACCGGCGAGGAGACGTCACTCGCCGAAGCCGTGATCCTGCCCGGCTCACCGTTGATCGGCCGCACGTTGCACCGGCATCGCTTCCGTGAGCGGCACGGTCTTCAGGTTCTGGGCATCAATCACCATGGCGTAAACGTGGTTCGCAAGCTCAGCGACACGATGCTGCGACTGGGCGACGTCCTGCTGCTCCAAGGGCGCCGCGAGAACATCGCGCGCCTCCACGAAAGCCATACGGCAAGCGTCCTGGGGCCGGTTGAGCTCGTCACCCAGAAGCGTCCCCGCCGTCAGCGCGCCGTGGCCGCGGTCCTCATTTTCGTCGGCGTGGTCGCCGCCGTGGCGCTGCAGCTCCTTTCCCTCCCACTGGCGGCGATGCTCGGCGTTTTCCTCGTCTTCATCACCGGCTGCCTTACGCCGGAGGAGGCGTACCAGGAGGTGGAATGGAAGGCCATCATCCTGATCGGCAGCCTGCTCAGCCTCGGAGTGGCGATGGAGCATACCGGCACGGCCAAGTACCTCGCGCAGCAGATCGTCGACCTCGTCGGGCCGGACAAGCCGTTTCTGCTCCTGACCGCCTTCTTTGCGATGACGGTGTTCCTGACGCAACCGATGTCCAATCAGGCGGCTGCAATCGTGATCCTGCCCATCGCGATCCAGACGGCGATTCACGCCGGCTTCAATCCGCGCTCCTTCGCCATGATGATCGCCGTGGCCGCCAGCTGCTCGTACCTCACCCCGCTGGAACCGGCCTGCCTGATGGTGTATGGCCCCGGCCGATACCGTTTTGTCGATTTCCTTAAACTCGGGTCGTTCCTGACCGTGCTGATCTACGGGCTCGCGATCCTGCTCGTGCCCCGCGTCTGGCCGCTCACCGCGCCCTGACCCCGCATCCGGCCAATTCACTTGTATCCGATTCATACATACACAGGATCGATGCCCCGGCAACGGGCCTTGCCAATCCGGCCGGACAGGCGCAGGTTGAGGGGATGTCAACGCACACGCCATCCCCGGCGGCCGAAAGGGTGTCCTGGTCATGAACCGGGACTACTGGGAGAACCTCGCCGCCACCTACGACGAACAGATCTTTAGTGTCTGGCGCAACGATGAGGCCGGGCGGATCCGGGATGTCATCGCGGAGCACGCCCGCCCAGACGCCAGCGCCGCTGATTTGGGCTGCGGCCCCGGGCAGGTCACACCGCACCTCGCGCACCATTTCCAGCACGTCCACGCGTCTGATGTGTCCAGCCGCTTGCTCGCACAGGCGCGACAGGCCTGCCGCGGGCTGGAAAACGTGAGCTTCCACCGCTGCGACCTCTCCACGGGCGAACCGGCACCGTTCTCCCCCGTCGATTTTGTGGTCTGCATCAATGTCCTGCTCACGCCCGACTTGGAGAAGCGTGAACGGCTTTGGACTGGCGTCACGAGCCTTGTGGCCGACGGAGGAACCCTGCTCCTGGTGCTGCCCTCGCACGAATCCGCGCTCTACACGAATTATCGTCGGGTCGATTGGTACCTGCGCGCGGGCTGCAACGGCGACGAAGCACTCCGACACGGCCTCCCCACGTCGGGTGATGTTCGGCGCCTTGAACATGGTGTGCGCTCGCTCGAAGGCGTGGCGACCAAACACTACCTGCGGGAAGAGATCATCGTGCAACTGGCGGATCGCGGCCTGACCACCGAAAGGATCGAACGACTCACGTACTCCTGGTCCACCGAGTTTGAGGAACCACCTGAATGGCTGGCCGAGCCGTTCCCGTGGAACTGGCTCGTGGTGGCCAAGCGTCCAGCCTACTGACCGTTTGGGGTCGGCGGCCTGGGCGCCGGGTGGCCGGCGCGCCTCGCCGTGTGCGGAAACGTGGAGGTGCGCCTTTGGACAGCGGCGACCGCGGGCGCGTTCAGATAGGTTCGCGCACGGGTCAAACCGCGCCGACCACCTGGCCACTGTGCCCGAGGCCTGGCCGTGGCGTTCAGTCGTCGGGCGGGCTGGGATTCTCGATCACCTGCAGCTCACCGATCTCGGTCACGGCCCGCTTTCGCAGTGCCTCCTCCAAGTCTGTCCGAACGTGGCCGAGATCCAGTTCGCGCCGGCCAAAGTAATCAGCTCCGACGAAACTCAGGGCCGGCAGCGCTTCGGTGAAATTGCTGCCCCGGCCTTGTACGCTCAGGCGCGTGATCCAGAGTACCTCCTTCCGCTTCTCGGTGCGCAGTGCCCGATAGTCATAGGCCATCACAATCACAAAGTAACGGCCTTCCGACAGCTCGGACCGGAGCGTCAACTCGCGCGCACTGCCGAACGGATGCCGGGACTCCTTCTCCATCGCCACATTGTAGCCGAGCAACTTGGCGTTGCGCTCACGGTAACGGGCCCGGAGGCCCTCCCGCATCGCCTGGTCGGCCAACTCCGCGTTGAGTGCGCTCACGTCAGGCAGCACATCGGCCGCGCCCGCACTCTGGACGTCGCTGAAAGCCGAGTTGAGCCTCTGCGTCGTATCGAGGTTGGACTCCTCCTCATACGTCTCGGTCAGTCCCCAATGGACCATGAGCAGAAGGTCCGCCTCGGCCGGATCCGGCGCGGGCCAGTAATTTTGCCGCGCCAAGTCCACGGCGAGGGTCTGCGCGATTGTCATGAACGGCATCCGCATCAGGCTGGCGCTCTCTTGCCGCGCCGGGAAGAACCGGCCTTCCATAAACACATACGTTTCCCGTCGCGGTTCCTTTTGGCCGGGCACCTGCCGATCATAAGTCGGGGCCGTGGTGGCGCTGACGGCGACACGCGCATCACGCGCGAATACACACAGGGGGACGAGGAGCGTTGCTAAGGGCGCGAGCCGGAAAAGCCGGCGAGACACGCTGAAGCGTAACATGGCGTTGCGGGGTTTGACGCGAGGCTATCGGAAGCCACCCAGAGCGGCAAGCGCCGTGTTAAACAAAGACTTCCGTCGACTGGCGGGGCAACCGCGATTGACGCTTGCGTCTCCAGTCCGCCAGCGTCGCCGCCATTCCTACAAAGTCCGGGGCATGAGCACGCCAACGTATTCGATCCGTCGGTTGGAACAGCTCGGTGACCGCGAGATCGCGGGTCTGTCCGACGTCCTCATCGACTGTGTGGAAGGCGGCGCATCGGTCAGTTTTCTGCTCCCGATGACGCGCGAAAAGGCCGACACGTTTTGGCGCGGAGTTGCGGCGGCCGCCGGGCGCGGCGAGCGCCAGGTGCTGGTCGCCGAAGACGAAAGTGGAACGATCCTCGGCACGGTTACGCTCGTGCTGCAGTTGCCGGATAACCAACCACACCGCGGCGATGTCTCCAAAATGTTGATACACCGGCGAGCGCGCCGGCTCGGTATAGGCACCGCGTTGCTGAACGCGGCGGAACGTTGCGCCCGCGACGCCGGCAAAACCCTCCTCGTGCTCGACACGGTGACGGGCAGCAACGCCGAACGGTTGTACACCACGCAGGGCTGGCAGCGGTGCGGAGTGATTCCGGGTTATGCGCTGTGGCCGGATGGCCGGCTCTGCTCCACGACGGTGTTCTACAAAGCCGTTTCCGTTCCGCACGATGAACCGGCACCTCCCGCGGCCGGAGAGTCACCGTTGTAGTGAAAGGATAGCGACGGCGCCGTTTCACGCCTCACACAGTGGGTACCGCGTTGGCGGTGGGATCAGCCTCGCGAAGGAGCGCTGCTTCGGCGACCGGGATCGCGCGTCCGTGTCGTCTCCACGCCCCGATCGAAGCAGAGACGGCAGCAGCACCAGCCGATGTTGCCGTGAACGATCGGCTTGGCCTGCGGTCGATGGGCCCATGGCCACAGGCGACGCTAAATCCACCCACAAAGACATCGCCGATCACACCAAAGTCTCGCGCCACCTCGGCAAGCTGGTGATCGAGATCCCGGAATCCAGCATCGTTCAGGCGGCCTCGAGTTGCCTGCACGACCGCGCGGCGGTGACGGATGCCGAACGCATGCTCGAGCACGTGGCCCGCCATCTCACCAGCCACCTACGCACCTACGGCGAGGGCCGGGAATCGGCGTTGCACCAACTGATCGGCGAAGTGCTGGCGGAGGCCGCCCACGCCAACGTGGGGCTCCAGTGGAAGGATCCGGTCCAGCACACGCTGCTGCACGAATAGCTGCCTCAGCCAGCCCGGCGGGCCCGCGAAGTCCCTCAAACGCGCGCATCTGGGCTCGCGTTATCGCGGGCGTGTTCAGCCACCGGCTGCGCGCGGTCCCTGGCGTTCTTGGCCCAAAGGTCGACACCCGCGATCCGGTGTGGAGACCCGGCAGGGCGGCAGAATTTCGTGAAGAAAAATGGCACTTGGCCGGCAGCGGTTCTGTCCCATCCCGCCAGACGACTTTCCACCGCGCCGCCCTGACTGGTTCTTGAAGGCGCCGCGATGGAAATTGTACAAAGCCATGGAGTTCGACCAATTCATCCATCAGGTGCGCGAGCGCGCCCGGCTCCGCTCGAGCCAAGCCGCCACCAACGCCACCTTTGCGGCCCTGAGTTCACTTACTGAACGACTCTCCCCCAACCAACTGGCGCGACTCGTAGCGGCTGTGCCCGGGGTGTTCGGCCGGGTCCTGACGGCGCCGGTCAGCCGGCCGCCCAAGGCAGGTTTCGACTCCTTCTGTCAGGAGCTCGCCGACCGGGAGCAAACCGACGTCCCGGTGGCGGTTTTCCATGCGCGTTGTGTCATTGACGCGCTTCGGGCGGTGCTCGGCCCGGCCGAGATCGACGCGCTTGCATCGGCGTTGACGCGTGACTTCGCGCCCCTCTTTCGGGCCCTGACCCCGCAGGCCAGGGCCGCGTGAGGCGGGAGGAAGTATTAGCGAAACGCACCGCGCTCGGTGCGTGGGTGAAACATTGGTTGGTAGGGTTGCAGTTGCCGTGGCCTTCGTCACACTACGTGGCGCGGCGGCCCCTGCCGTGTGTCGGAAAATTTCGAAAGGTTGCCCCCATGGAGAATAGAATCCTGCGCAGCGAACTGAGTGACCGTGACCGGTTGCTGATGCTGGAACTTCAGATTGCCCGCCGCGCGGACGAACTCGTCCGGGAAAAGGGCTTCGCGGCCGACTTGGACATCTGGCTCGAAGCCGAGCACGAAGTACTGGTCCAGCGGGCGATTGTGGGCACGCGGCCTCCCTTGCCTTTTCCCCAGCAGCCAGGACGCACCGATCGTCCTTCTCGGGCCTGAGCGCCGGGGAGCGTGCGGATAGGGCGACAGAACGCTAAAGTTGCCCATCAGCCAACCGATAGAGCGGTTGCAGTGACGTGAATGGCCGTTCGACCGGTCGTTCGCGAAGCCATCGGACCTGCGCCGCCCATGCCTTCCCGACTTCATCTCGACCCTGTTTCTCCCGCGCCCCTGCTGGCGTGGACCATCGTCGGTGCCGGTCAACGGAGGAAGCACCTATGAGCCGGGTGCTGCTCGTCGACGACGACGTGCCGTTCCTGAAGATGCTGTCGCACGCGCTTCAGCTCGCCGGCTACTCAGTGGTCTCCGCGGAGACCGGCGGCGAAGCCCTGCAAAAACTCCGCGAGGAGCCAGCCGCGGCCGTGGTTCTGGACATCATCATGCCGGAGATGGACGGGATCGAAGCCCTGCGGAAATTGCGCGAAAATTGCCCCGAGTTGCCCGTGATCGTCATGTCCGGCGGGGGCCGCTTGGCCGCCAAGTGCTACCTGCCGATGGCGCAACGCCTAGGCGCGACGGCGGCGCTGGAAAAACCCTTCCGACCCGGTGACCTCGTTAAGCTGCTGCGCGAGCTGATCCCGGGCGTCCCGACGGAAACGTCGCACTTCCCTGCCGCCTGAGCGGTTTAACGCGACCCGAGCAGTGGCGGTCGGCGGCTGATCGCTTCCGGTGGCACGTCCGACATCCGCCCGGAGGCCGCCAGCGGATTGCTTCTACGACTGCCGCGGGCGCATTCCGTCCGGTCTAGTCAAACGTTACTACACGGTAAAGTGCCGTTGGGCTGGCCGGTCTTGATTGGAGAGGTTTCTGTGCCCGGCGAACACCGACCTGCACCAGGCGGCGTTCGTTTCCCCGATCATGACGACCCCTGTTCGCCTTCTAGTGACGGCTTTGTCACTCGGCGCCGCCTGCGTCGGCGCCGCTCCCCGTGACCTGACGCTGGACACGTCCAAAACCGGCGCCCCGATCAGCCCGTACATCTACGGCCAGTTCATCGAGCACCTGGGCCGCTGCATCTACGGCGGAATCTGGGCCGAGATGCTGGAGGACCGGAAGTTCTACTTTCCGATCACCGGAGAGTATGCGCCCTACAAGGGCCTGACGCCGACCGCCGGCACGTCCCAGTTTGCCGGCGAGGGTTTGCAGGAATCAGACTTTCCCGCGCTCGTTGCCTCGCCCTGGGAGATCATGGGCGACGCGGCGTCCGTGGAGATGATCACCGAAAAGCCCTTCGTCGGTGAACACACGCCGCGCATCCGCGCCGGCGCCGGAATTCGGCACCACCGTTTGGGCGTCGTGCCGGATCTCGACTATCCCGGCTACGTTTGGGCCAAGCCCGTCGGCAACCGCCCGGTGGTGGTCGAGGTGGTGCTCGCCTGGGGCGAGGAAGCGACGGAGCGCAGTTCCACCCGCCTTCGGTTCCGCCCCGGAGACTACAGCAAGCAGAAGTTCTCGCTGCGCTCCGGCGGCCGGACCGACAACGCGCGCCTTGAACTCCACGTGCACGACGGCGACGCGCTGATCGGCACCGTGTCCCTCATGCCCGGCGACAATGTCAACGGCCTGCGGCGCGACACCCTCGGACTGCTGAAGGAGCTTGGCGGCACCGTTTACCGCTGGCCGGGCGGCAACTTTGTCAGCGGCTACGACTGGCGCGACGGCATCGGCGATCGCGACCGCCGGCCGCCCCGCGGCAACCCGGCCTGGACCGGTATTGAGGCCAACGACTTTGGCACCGACGAGTTCCTCGCGTTCTGCCGCGAGATCCAGACCGAACCGATGATCGCCGTGAACACCGGCTTCGGCGACCCTTACTCCGCCGCGCAGTGGGTCGAATACGTGAACGGGAAGGCCGATACCCTCGGCGGCAGCTGGCGCGCCAAGAACGGCCATCGTGAGCCCTACGGCGTGAAGTACTGGTGCGTGGGCAACGAGATGTGGGGGCCGTTCCAACTCGGCTTCATGCAGCTCCACCACTACACCGAGAAACACAACCGTACCGCGCGCGCGATGCGGAAGGTGGACCCGTCGGTGCAGCTGGTCGGCGTCGGTGACATCGAGCAGATCAACCGGCAGCACGACCCGGAGCAGGCTCGCCGCAACATTCCCTGGACCCATGGCATGCTGCTGGCCTCCGCCGACTACATGGACATGATCTCGGAGCACTTTTACTCCGGCCGCGTCCCGTGGACGAAGGACCCGCGCCCGGACACCGTCACCCACGTGTACCTCATTCGCGAGGCGATCAAGAAGAAGACCGCACCGCACCGCGAACTGCAGCCCAGCCTGCCCAACCTGAACGGGCGCATCGTCCCGATCGCGATGGACGAGTGGAACTACTGGCACCGCGACTACGTGTATGGAGAACTTGGATGCGTGTACGACCTCTCCGACGGCCTCGGCATCGCGGCGGGCCTGCACGAATTCTACCGGCAGAGCGACCTCGTCGCGATGGCGCACTATGCGCAGACGGTGAACGTCATTGGCGCGATCAAGACCACGCGCACCGCAGCCGAGTTCGAGAGCACCGGCCTCGTGCTCAAGTTGTACCGCCACCACTACGGCGAGATCCCGCTCGTGATTGACCAGACCTTCGGCGAGCTGGATGTCGCCGCCGCCTTGTCGAAGGACGGCCGCACGCTGACCGTCAGCGTCGTCAATCCCACGCCACAAGCACAGCCGTTCCAGCTTCGACTCGCCGGCAGTGGCAAAGTGTCGACGGGCCAACGCTGGCACATCACCGGCGCCAACGAGTTCGTGCACAACACGCCGGGGCAGCCGCGCCAGGTCGACATTCACGAGACCAAGGGAGTGGATCCCGCCCAGGCGCTCGACGTGCCGGCCATGAGCACCACGCTCTTCTCGTTCCCGCTGGCGCGCTGAAGCGCGGTCTTCCCGGCCACGTGTCGCCGCTGACGTGACACGTTGCCGCCTTCGGGGGCTGTGCCCAGGCGCGGGCCCCGCCGCCTCCGCGGGCCTGTCGCCGCAGCGGGCAAGTGACTCGTCATCCCCCTGCGGGCTTGCCGGCAACTGGTTTAGCGGCAAACACCACGGACGCGTTGCCCTCGCTTCCGTCCCGCCCCTCCCCCTGCCCGGCCGGCGTTGCTCGCCGTTGGTGGCGCTCGTTCAGCACCGTAGCTGTAGGGCTGGCGGCACTCACGGCGATGCCGCCATGCGCGGCTGATGTGGTCGAGGCCGACGGCCGGGTGCATCTGACGTATTGGGAAAAATGGACGGGTTTCGAAGGTGAGGCGATGCGGCAGGTGGTGGAGCGCTTCAACGCGTCGCAGGACCAGATCGTCGTCGAGTACTTCGCCACCTCTTCGATCAATCGGAAGACGCTCATCGCGACCGCAGGTGGTGATCCGCCCGACGTTGCCGGCGTCTGGGCGCAGACGATCTCGCAGTTTGCCGACGCGGCGGCCCTGACGCCGCTGGACGATTTCATCGAACGCGAGGGCTGGACAGTCGAGCAGTGGCTTGGGCGCTTTGAGCCGGTGTTCGCCCGGATCTCCACGCATGCCGGGCGCGTGTATGCGGGTGTGAGTTCGCCAGCCGTGATCGCGTTCCACTGGAACAAGACGCTCTTCCGAGCCGCGGGCCTCGATCCGGAACGTCCACCGCGCACGCTGGCCGAGTTGGACGAGTATTCACGAAAGCTGACGCGCCGCGACCCGCGCACCGGCGATCTGCTGCAAGTCGGTTTCCTGCCCCAGGATCCTGGCTGGTGGCCGTGGGTCTTCTACGCCTGGTTCGGCGGCTCAATCTTCGACGGCGAAAACATCACCATCGGCACCGATCCGCGCAACCTCGCCGCGGCGGAGTGGATTGCCCGTTACACCCAGGAACTGGGGCGCGCCGACCTGCAAAAATTCTCGTCGGGTTTCGGCCTGCCCGGCTCACCCGACGCCGCCTTCCTCACCGGCAAGGTGGCGATGATTCTGCAGGGGGTCTGGTACGACAACTACATCCGCCAGTACCGGCCGGGCCTCGACTACGGCGTTGGTCGCTGGCCCACCGCCGCGCCGGGCTTGGATGATTTTTGTATGGCCGAGGCGGATATGCTCGTGATCCCGCGCGGCGCGCGCAATCCGGACGCAGCCTGGGAGTTCATCAAGTATGTGAACTCGCACAACCCCGGCGCCCGCCGGCGCGAGGAACTCGAGGGCACCGAACTGCTGAACTTCCTGCTGCAGAAACAATCCCCGTTGCGGGATTGGAGCCCGTACTTCGCCGAACAGCATCCGCACCCGCACATCGCCGTCTTCCGGGAGCTGGCGCAGGGACCGCACGCGACGCCCGTCCCCGACATCGGCATGTACAACCAGATCGAGAACGAGCTGCGGTTCGTCTTTGAGCAGATCCGGCTCCTCCTGGTGGAGCCGCGGCCCGCGCTCGCCGCCGTGCACGAGCGCCTCGCCACCGCCTGGCAGCGTTATCGCCGCAGCCTCGAACGCCACGGCCAGGCGTCACCCGCCGCGGAGGCGCACCCGCGCTGATGGAGCGAACGACGTTCTCCCTCGCATGACCGCCCGTGATTGGAAAAACCTCCGGCAGGGCCTCGCGTTCACCAGCCTGTGGATCGTGGGACTTGGCGTGTTCACCGCCTATCCGGTGCTCGCCTCGCTGTATTATAGTTTCTGTGACTACTCGATCCTGAAGAGCCCCGTCTGGATCGGCCTGGAGAACTACCAGGATCTCGTCGCGGACGCCACGTTCTGGAAATCGCTTCGGAACACCCTCTTCTACGCGGGCCTGTCGGTGCCGCTCGGCACGGTCGTGTCACTCGGACTCGCGTTGCTGCTCAATCAGGACGTCCGCGGCCGGCCCTTCTTTCGTGTCTGCTTCTATCTGCCGTCGATCGTGCCGATCGTCGCCTCGGCCATGTTGTGGATGTGGATCTTCAACGGCGAGTTCGGCCTGCTCAACTGGGCCCTGCGCCCGCTGCTGGCACCATTCGGAGCCGAACCTCCCACCTGGCTCGCCGATCCCACCTGGGCGAAACCGGCGCTCGTCATCATGAGCCTGTGGGGCACCGGCAACGCGATGGTGATCTACCTCGCCGGGCTGCAGAACGTGCCCAAGCACCTCTACGAATCGGCGCAGATCGATGGAGCCGGGCCCTGGCAGCGCTTCCGGCACGTCACCGTGCCGATGCTCGCACCGGTCATCTACTTCAACGTCATCATGGCGCTGATCGGAGCGCTGCAGGTGTTCACCCAGGCGTTCGTGCTGTCCGCCGCCTATGGCGAAGATCCAGCGAGTGGCAGTCCGGCGCGTTCCACGCTCTTCTACACGATCTACCTGTATTCAACTGCCTTCTACGACTTGCGCATGGGCTACGCCAGCGCGATGGCGTACGTGCTGTTCATCATCATCGCCGCGCTGACGTGGTTCGCGACGCGCGTGTCCCGTGAACGCGTGGAGGCTGTGCAATGAAAAGCCGCCCGTTCTCGCACCGCGGGGGTCGCACACTGCTTTATGCCGCGCTGCTGGCCGCCTCGATCGTCTTCCTGACTCCGTTGCTGTGGCTGTTGCTGACCGCCCTCAAGCCGATCGAGCAGACGATGTCGCGGCCCCTTACGTTCCTGCCGCGCACACACCTGGCCGAGATCGACGGATCGACGCTCGACGTGACGAAGGACTACCAGACGCCAGTACCCGGCGCCGTGGTCCGGCCGCTCAATGCGCCCGACGCCGCCCCGGTGTTTCTCGGCGAGAACCAGCTCGCGGCACGCGCGGCTGAGCTCGAAGTCCTTTCTCGCGTGCCGGCCGGCTGGTGGCACGTCACCGAACGGCTCGATGCCAACGAAGCGCCCCGGCCGCAGCGGTGGGCCTTCGTGCCGCCTGACGCAATCACGACGAACGTCGACTTCCGCTGGCGCAACTTTCCCGACGCGCTCATCCGCCTGGGTGGCGATCCCACGACGACGAGCGCCCTCGAGTATGTGGGCTTCGGACGCTTTCTCTGGAACACGGTGCTGGTCTGCACGCTGGGTGTGATCGGCACCGTCTTCTCCAATGCCGTCGTTGCCTACGGCTTCGCGCGCCTGGCGTGGCGGGGGCGAGATCCGTTCTTCGCGCTCACGCTCGCCACGATGATGGTGCCGTTTCCCGTTCTGATGGTCCCCCTCTACGGCGTATTCAAGAGTCTGGGACTGATCGGCTCGCTGACGCCGTTGTGGCTGCCGGCCTTCTTCGGCAGCGCCTTCAACATCTTTCTCATGCGGCAGTTCTTCCGCTCGATTCCGGAGGAGCTGAGCGAGGCCGCTCGCATCGACGGTTGCAGCGAATGGCGCATCTTCTGGCGGATCGTGCTGCCGCTCAGCAAGCCCGTGTTGGCGACGGCGGCCCTGTTTCACTTCCTCTACGCGTGGAATGATTTTATGGGCCCGCTCCTTTTTCTCACGCGCAAGGAGGATTACACGCTGGCCCTCGCGTTGCAGACCTTCCAGTCGCAACACGGGGGCGTGCGCTGGCATTACCTGATGGCGGCCTCCGCGGTGACCATCGCACCCATCGTGCTGCTGTTCATGGTCGCCCAGCGCACCTTCATTCAGGGCATCGCCACAACCGGTTCGAAGAACTGAGGCAACCTGCGCCGCCAGCTCGGCCTACACCGCCAGGCTGGCCAGCTGAACGCCGGGCTTACTGGCGACGGTAGAGGTACCAGGGACCGTCGAGCTGCTCGACGAGGATGTACTCCTCAGCGGTGGCTCGTGGCGGTGAGCCGGATGGCGGCACCCACAGGAAACCGACGGCGGACCGCCCAAAGGAGGCGGCGTTGAACTCGATCGTGCCGCTCTCCTTCATTTCCACGTAATTGATCATCGCGTCATGGATCTCCTGCCAGACCTTGCGATCGAGGCGGTCATGCGGCTGCCCGCCATGAACGACGTCGGTTAATCCGGCGCGGCGGATCTCCGCCGCGATCCGGTCCAGCTTCTCCCGACGTTGTTGGAAACTCTGCTTCATGCCCCAGTCGTTGAACTGCAACACCTGCATGATCGTGAGCTCCCGCATGTCGCGCGCGTCGACCTCCTTCCCCTTCGCTGCGACCGCCGCGTACATCTGGCCCATGCCCCGGGGCGGAGCAAAGCTGCGCACCGCGGCCAGCTTCCAGCCCGAGTCGTCCTTGCGCAGGAAGAGGTAGAAATCCGTGTGTTTGTTCGCCTTTGGCTCGGACATCGTCGCCGCGACGGCAGCGTTCGTCTCGTCCTGTTCGTTGATCCGAACGTCGAGCTCGTATTTGTCTTCGTAATACGTCGCGCCCGGGGTGGCCCGGTTGCCCAGGTGACGGAGCTCGCCGGTGTAGTACCGGCTCATCGAGCCCGGTTTACGCTCTTTGAGAAACTTGCGCACGAGCCATTCGATGCTGCCGGGTTCGGAGGCGGCGGCCTCCTCAGCCTGCGCGGCCGGAACCAGCAGCAGGGTGAACAGCAAGGAGACCAGGAGGCGGTACGGGAACATGACTCCAGCCTGTAGAGCCGGTGCCAAACCCGTCAATCGGCCGTTTTGGCGCTTCGGACGCATCGCGGTGCTCCCAATCAGGGTTCCACTGTCAGCCCGTGACCAGGGACGCGGCCCAGAACGATTCCGGCGGAAGGCTCGCCGCGGCGGCCACGCGCCCGGGCCCTTCGTAGTGATGAGATCATTACACCGCGTCCGGGACGCCCGGAGGCGCGGCGGGTCGCGGCCAACGTGGAGCGTCGCTCCAGCGCGGATCCTGACGCCGACGTTTCGGTTTTCCCACAGGGGCGCGCTTTTCTGGATTGATTTAACGGTAAAGCGCGGCATTAGACTGCCGTCACTCCCCAATCGACCCCTGATGAAGTTCACCGACGGCAACTGGCTCGTCGCGCCCGGTGTCACGCCGCATCACCCCGCGGAAGCGTACGATGTTTCCACGGAGGGCGACACGGTGGTCGTCACCGCGCCGACTCGTCCGATCCGGCATCGCGGCGACACCCTGCAAGGTCCCGTGCTGACGATCCGGCTCAGTTCCCCATTGGAGAACGTGATCAAGGTGAGTATCGAGCACTACACGGGCGTGACCGAGCGCGATCCGCAGATCCCGCTGGCCTGCACGATCCCACCGTCGGTGCAGATCAGCCACACGGCGGAGGCGTCGACCCTTCGCTCCGGCTCGCTCGCCGTGCGCGTCGCCCGCGGGGAGCGTTGGGAGCTCTCTTTCTGGCGCGGTGACCGAGAGATCACGCGCAGCGGTTTCCGCGGCATCGGTTACATCCAGCACGCGTCACAAGGGACCTTCGTCCATGAACAGCTTTCCTTGCACGTCGGCGAATGCGTTTACGGCTTGGGGGAGCGGTTCACCACGTTCGTCAAAAACGGCCAGGTGGTCGAAAACTGGAACAAGGACGGCGGCACCAGCAGCGACCAAGCCTACAAGGCGATCCCGTTCTACCTGACCAATCGCGGTTACGGTGTGCTGGTGAACGAGACCGGCCCCGTCTCCTTCGAAGTCGCCTCCGAAAAACTCGCGCGGGTCGGCTTCAGCCTGCCGGGCGAGAGCCTGGAGTACTACGTGATCGACGGTCCAACGCCCAAGGACGTCGTCCGCCGCCTCACGGCGCTAACCGGGCGTCCGGCCCTGCCACCGGCTTGGTCGTTCGGTCTCTGGCTCACCACGTCGTTCACCACCAACTACGACGAGGCCACCGTGACCCGTTTCATCGACGGCATGAAGGAACGCGACCTGCCGTTGCACGTGTTCCACTTCGATTGTTTCTGGATGCGGGAATTTGACTGGTGCAACTTCGAGTGGGATCCGCGCGTGTTTCCGGATCCCCGCCGGCTGCTCGCGCGCCTGCACGAACGGGGACTCAAGATCTGCGTCTGGATCAATCCGTACATCGGCCAGCGTTCGAAGCTCTTCGCGGAGGGCCGCGAGAACGGTTACTTGTTGAAGAAGCCGAACGGCGATGTCTGGCAGACCGACCTTTGGCAACCCGGTCTCGCCGTCGTCGATTTCACCAATCCCGCCGCACGCTCCTGGTACGCCGTCAAACTGCGCGCGCTGCTGGAGATGGGTGTCGACTCGTTCAAAACCGACTTCGGCGAACGGATTCCAACCGACGTGGTTTATCACGACGGCTCCGATCCCGTGGCGATGCACAACTTCTACGCCGTGCTCTACAACGAGACCGTCTTCAACGTGCTGGAGGAGGTCCGGGGGCGCGGCGAAGCGGTGCTCTTTGCCCGGTCGGCGTACGCGTCGAGCCAGCGCTTCCCGGTGCACTGGGGCGGCGACAGCGACTCCACGTTCGAATCGATGGCGGAGAGCCTGCGCGGCGGGCTTTCACTCAGCCTCTGCGGCTTCGGCTACTGGAGCCACGACATCGGCGGGTTTGAGGGCCTGCCGCCCGCCGCCATCTACAAGCGCTGGGTGGCGTTTGGCCTCTTGTCCTCCCACAGCCGGCTGCACGGAAGCTCCTCCTATCGTGTGCCGTGGAACTACCCGTGCGACGCGGTCGATGTGCTGCGGCATTTCACGCGGCTGAAGTGCCGGCTCATGCCGTACCTCTACAACGCGGCGGTGCAGGCGCATCGGGAGGGCGTACCGATGATGCGCGCAATGATTCTCGAGTTCCCCGAGGACCCGGCGAGCGACACTCTCGAACGGCAGTATCTGCTCGGCGACTACCTCCTCGTAGCCCCGGTGATGAGCGACGACGGACACGTCTCCTTCTACCTGCCCGAGGGTCGCTGGACGCACCTGTTGTCGGGCGAAAAACGCGACGGGGGCCGCTGGCACCAGGCGCACTACGATTTTTTCAGCCTGCCGCTGTTCGTGCGGCCCGGCGCCATCCTGCCTTGGGGACAAAACGAGGAGCGCCCGGACTACGATTTCGCCGAAGCGGTAACCTTGCGCCTCTACGAACCCTCCGCCCTGCCGCCCGAGACTCGGGTCGTCATTCCCGCGCTCGACGGGTCCGACGACCTGATCGTCACCGTGCATCACCAATCCGGACGGGTGCGTGCGACGGCGGAGAATCCCCGGCGCCGCGGCTGGCAGGTGCAGCTGCCGGGAGTGGATTCCCTCACGGCAATCCAGTCCGGAACCCCCGAACCAGACTCAGCCGGCCTTCGACTCCGCCCGGAAAATCCTTCCGGCGTGGTGGAGTTCACGCTCTGACGCCAATCCAAAAACCCAACACCCGGACACCCCGCCACCCCAGAAGCCCCACCCCGGTCCAATCCGTATTCATCGATACATTACGTAGATCGGAATTCGGACTTTGCCCCTGATGATTACCCCACTCAGACGCACCTCGCCGGAGCGAAGGCCCGACACCCCCGGCGGCGCGGCACTCAGTCGCGCACGCTCCGCTGCCGGCCCCAGGATGGCCGCTTGGTTTTTGCTCCCCATCTTGATGGCTGCAGCCGGGTCCTCATCGTGCATTTCCGTTGAGGTACCCACGAAGGCATGACAGCTTCGGAGCACCCGCATGCCGGCTAACCCCAAGCGCAAGTCCCGGCCGCGCGCGGCCACGTTGTCAGACGTCGGTCGCGCCGCGGGAGTTTCCGCGATGGCCGCCTCGGCCGTGCTCAATGGCGCCCGCACGTCGTCGCGGATTTCCGAGCAAACCCGGGGCAAGATCCTCGCGGCCGCGCAGAAGCTGAATTATCGGCCCAACGCCGCGGCGCGCGCCCTCGCCAACCGTCGCATGAACACGATCGGCGTGGCGGCGCTGTTCGGGGGCGTGAACCAGTACCTGCTGGAGGTTTTTAACGGCATCGTCGAAGCCGCTTCGGCGAATCGCCAGAACGCGACGATCTTCACCTTGCACTCCTGGCAGAAAGAAGCCGATCGCCTGCCGTCGTTCTGCGACGGTCGGATTGACGGCCTGATCCTCGTGGCGCCGGTGCTTGGCCGCGAGGCCGGTGATGCCCTGCCGAAACACATTCCCTTCGTCTCACTGCACGGCAACACGCCCATCCCGAACGTCATCAACCTGGAGAGCGATGAGGAAACCGGTGCGTACGAAGTGGTCCGGCATCTTACCACCCTCGGCCACAAGCGCATCCTCCACTTGGCCGGGCCCTCCCACGTCGTCGGCGCGCAGCGGCGCCTGCGTGGCTACAGCCGTGCCTTGCGCGACGCCGGATTGAAGGTCGACGAGAACCTCATCGTCGAGGCCGGTTTCGTTCAGGAGAACGGCCAGCAGGCGATGGGTGAGTGGCTGCGCCGCCATAAGGGCCAACCGCTTCCGCACGCGATCTTCTGCGTCAATGACGGGTGCGCGATCGGGTGCATGGAGACACTCGCGCAAGCCGGCGTGCGCATCCCGGAAGACGTCTCCATCGTGGGCTTCGACGACACGCTCGCTGCGCGCACCACAGTCCCACAACTGACAACCGTCCGGCAACCGTTGCGCGAGATGGGGCAGCGTGCCGTTGAGATTCTGCTCGAGGAAATCGTCAACCGGCACGCGCCCTCATCGATGCCGCCACCGCCGATCGTTTTCCCCACTGCTCTCGTTCATCGCGCCTCGGTCGCGCGGCCCGCCGCATCCTCGCGCCCGATTCCCGCACTGCCCTAGCGCCACCGTTTCAGGCATTTCGCCGCCATGAAGTCGTTGTCGGCACTACCCCGCCGCACGCTCGAGGACCGGAACCCGCACCGCGGGCCCCGCCGCCGCCGCCGCTGCCTGTCGTCCTCCGTCGCGGCTCATTTCCCTTCGCGTTTCTTTGCTTCCGCTCCTGACGCCGACTTCGCGGCGACAGCGAGCAGTTGATGGCGCGTCCATCGCGCCCCGTCCCCATCCCTACCCCTTTTTTCCAGCGCACCCTTGAGCGAGGCGTCCGCTCGCGCGGACGCCACGTGAAGACCGATAACCCCAATAAACCCGCACATGAAAGACCTCATGTTGAAAGGTAAGCCGTTGGTGCTGTTAACAGCGCTAACGTTGACCGTCGCGCCCGCTCGCGCCCAAGCCGTGCCAGAACCCGAAAGCGGCGATGACGACTCCACGGTGGTTCTCTCTCCCTTCGTCGTCGAAACCTCCCAGGACGAAGGCAAATACCGTGCGACGGAAACCCTCGGCGGCGCCCGTATCCGCACCAACCTGCGCGACCTCGCGTCACCGTTCAGCGTCGTGACCTCGCAGTTCCTGCAGGACACGGCCTCGAACAACAACCAGGACCTGCTGACCTACACGACCAATACCGAGGTCGGCGGGTTGCTCGGCAACTGGGGCGGCTTCGGCAACGCCCAGGGGGTGAGCGATCGCGGCACCCTGTTGTCACCCAATCAAAACACCCGCGTCCGCGGCTTGGACGAAGCCGACAACACCCGGAACTTCTTCCTCACCAACATCCCCTGGGACAGCTTCAACGTCGAGCGCGTCGAGATCCAACGCGGTCCCAACTCGATCCTGTTTGGTGTCGGCAGCCCGGCCGGTATCATCAACGCGAATACACTTCAGGCCCGCTTCGACGGCAGTCGCGGCAAGGTCGAGAACCAGTACAGCAAGTTCAACTCGCTGCGGTGGGTGGGCGACTACAACCTGGAACTCGTCGACGATCTTCTCGCGATCCGCTTCGCCGGCTTGATCAACAATCAGAAGTTCCGGCAGGAGCCGGCCTTCAACGATGACCGGCGCGGCTACGTGACCGCCACGTTCCAGCCGCAGGTGCTGCCGAAGGAGTGGGCCGGCCGGTTCGTCGTCCGGGCCAACTACGAACGCGCACGGATCGAGGGCAACCGCCCGCGCATCCTGCCGCCCGAAGACGGAATCACGTTGTGGTTCGAAGATGCCGCCGGTGACGGGGCCGCCGACAAGATCGGTTTCGGCCAGCGCGTCTACGATCCGTATCTCTGGAGCCAGGGCGGCGGTGGTGATGCGACGCGCGGCCTCAATGCCGATGTGGCCGACACCGTGTTCAACCCGTTGCCGTATCAGCCCGGGGTCACCGCGATTGACGGTGGCGCGTTGAACAACGGCGGTATCGGTTTCTTCTACCGCAACGGCGAGTCTCGTCCGTTCTTCTCGTCGCGCCAATCCCCTCGCGCCTACCCCGGCGCGCTCGCCGCCGACGGAAGTATCGATAATGCCATCGGCATCCTGTACGCGACGCCGCTCCGCGTCGGCGGCCTCAACTCCTATGCCGTCAGCGTCGATCGCATCGACGAACTCGAGGGGCGCACGTCACGCTTCCCGCTGGCTTCGCGTAGTTACTACAAGGACCAGTCGCTGACCGATCCCACGATCTTCGACTTCTACAACCACCTGATCGATGGCGACAACAAGCGGGAGCATCAGAAGTGGGATGCCTCGAACATCTCCCTCTCCCAACCGCCTCGGCTTGGAATACGTCTACGACGAGCAGAGTTACTCCGAGTGGCGCCACGGCTCGACTTGGAATCGCCCCTACATCTCGATCGATATCAACAAGAACCTGCAGCAGGACCTGTCGCAGTACAGCCGCGCGCCAGACGGTCGTCTCGACACGAGCACCTACTCCGTCATCGGGTTTACGCCGTCGTCGTCGCAGCCCTACGCGAATCCGATGGCGGGCGCGGCGTTCATCGCGGGCAGCTTCGAACGTAACAATCGCGTCGACCGCGACCGCGAGAACCACCGCATCACGGCGTTTGGCGAACTGCGCGCGTCGGACTTCTTCGAGCGCGAATCGCTGCTGGCGCGAATCCTCGGGCGGCACGTGATCACCGGACTGTACTCCCGCGAAGACCGCTGGGAAGGGGTCACGCAATGGGTTCCGAGCGCGGTTCCCTATGATTGGACCTACGCGCTCTCGGTGTCCGGCGAGAATACGGCGTTGGGTGAAGCTCCACGCGGCATCACTCCGGTCATCTACATGAGCGAGCCGCTCTTCGGGCGTACGTCGGCCAGCGGGCTGAACCTCGGGCCGATGGAAACCTACTACAATCCGTCGGGCGTGTATTCGGTGGATTACTTCCAGACGACCTGGTTGCCCTCGCGCAATCCCGCCGACCCGACCTACGTCGATCCGGGCGCGCCCTGGACGAACCTCCTCGGCGAAGCGGGGGTGCAAGCGGACAATCCGGCTAACTACACCGGACGCACCAACGCGCAGATCACCATGCTCAGCGCCGACAGCGGCGACTTTGATCAGCTGGTGACCAACTACGGCGTCACGGAACAGACGGTGAAATCAACCGGGTTGGTGTGGCAGGGGCACCTCTTCGGCGGCACGATCGTGCCCACCGTGGGCTGGCGCGAAGACGAACTCGCCACGTACACCGCCACGGCCGCCAAGGATCAGGCGACAGGCATCTCGTCCACCCGCGTGGCGAAGACCGAAAAGGTCCTGGAAAACACCGGTCGGACGCAGTCCTGGGGTTTGGTGGCGCACCTGCCGAGCCGGTGGCTGGAGAATGCACCCGTGATCTCCGGCCTCAGCGCCTACTACAACTACGGCGAGAACAACCGGGTCGAGGCGCGCTACAACTACGACGGTGAACC
The DNA here is from genome assembly GCA_023386835.1 of Verrucomicrobiota bacterium. Taxonomy (GTDB): domain Bacteria; phylum Verrucomicrobiota; class Verrucomicrobiia; order Opitutales; family Opitutaceae; genus Actomonas. The sequence goes on along the minus strand of JAEWIY010000202.1, from coordinate 9,878 downwards.
GCTCGAGAATCCGTCGGCCGAGAGCAAGGACTACGGCATCGTGCTGAGCGCGTTTGACGACAAACTGAACATCAAGCTCGGCCGGTACGAGACCAAGGTGAAGAACGCCAACCTGCCGGGCGGCTCCTCCATCCTCGGATCCAACCAGTACTACCTCTACCAGCTCGAGGCTTGGGGCACCGCCAACACGCTGCTCTACGCCTTCGGCCACGCCGGACTCGATCCGAACCAATCCTGGCACTGGAACTGGGCCGGCATCGATGCCGTGGGCGACGGCGGCTCGCCGGACTACGCGCCGAACACCGACGCGTTCAAGAACCACCCGAGCACGATCGCGCAGCTCGCGGCGATGGACGCCTGGATGGCCGGGATCGACGAGCAGTTCTTCTCCAACTACGCGATCAACGCCGACGTGCCGGCGCTCGTCAGCGCGTACCAGACCTGGCGCACCACGGGCAACATCCAGCCGCTGGTCGACGCCGCCCGGGCGAGCGGTTTCAACGTCGGCACGTACACGACCGGGTTCTCCTCGCAGAACAACGGCCAGATCAACGGCATCTCGCCCAACGGCACGATCGACAACACGTCGAAGGGATACGAGATCGAGATCGATTACTCCCCCGTCCCGAACTGGAACATCAAGATCAACGCGGCCAAGACGGACGCGTTTCGCGAGAACCTCGGCCAGGCCATGCTCACGTTCATCGATCAGCAATGGTCGAAGCTGCAGGGACCGGCCGGTGATCTCCGACTCTGGTGGGGTGGCGACAACAACGTCCGCCGCTACTACTCGGACAACATCGTTTCGGCGGTGGAGTTCCAGAAGGAGTCAATCGGCTTCCAGGTGCCGGAACTGCGCCCGTGGCGATTCAGCGCGATCACCAACTACTCGTTCATCAGCGGCCGCCTCGAAGGGTTGAACGTCGGTGGCGCCTTCCGTTGGGAGGACAAACAAATCCTCGGCTACGGCCTGAAGACCGATCTGTCAGGTTTGGATGTGCGCAAGCCTCTCTACGGAGAGAGCGAAGAGCACCTGGATCTGTGGATCGGTTACCAGCGCAAGCTGACGCCCAAGATCAGCTGGCGCATCCAGTTGAACCTGCGGAACGTCGGCGAGGACGTGGGACTCACCCCGATCTCCGTCAATCCCGACGGGGTCATCGCCGCCCAGCGCATCACCGAGGGCATGGGCTGGACGCTCACCAACACGTTCATGTTCTAGCCGCGTCCGCGGTCCTGCCCCGGCAGGCCACGACGTAATGATCCTTTGGTGACACACGGCGCCGGTCTTCCCGGCGCCGTTCCCTTCATTCCCTCCGCCCTCCCGACCCGTTTGTCACTCATTAAGTGACAAACGTGCGCGCGGCGACGTCCGGGTACCCTCGCTCGTGGCGGATCGTGATGCCGCCGTCGATGGGGCGCCGGCTTTCACGTCCGGGCCGGCGCGTACTGCTCCAGCACTTGCCGCCAGAGGGCGGTTTCACCCGGCACTCCGTGCTGCGTCAGTTGGGCCGCGATCTCGGCTTCCGTCGGCTCGCGCACCTGGTGCCGGGGATCGGCCGGCAGCAGCGGTTTGATCCGGCGCGTCAGCGCCCAGCACGCCCAGGCCCGCCACCGCCGCTGATCGCGTCGCGGCTCGTTCACCCGGTCCGCGTAATGCTGGAAGTGCACGCGCGGATTGCCGATGAACACGTCGGGCGGCGTGTATTCAAGAAACCATGCCATCGCGCGGTACGGCATCGGCCAGTCTGCCAGCGCCGGGTCGTTCTCCGCCAGCCCGGCGCCCATGGCGCGGTCGAGGCACAGCACCGCGCGGGCGGCCAGGCCGCGTTGCCAGAGAAAATGCCCGTATTGCAGCGCCGTCAGGTAGAACTCGGCTCCCCGCTCCTCCCGATGGGCATTCAGCACCCGCCAATCCATGCGTTCACGAGGCGGGGGTAAATGCGGGCACGGCGGCAGGGCGGACATGGGTTCATCGAGCAGGCTGGAAAGCGTCGCAGAGAGCGCCAGCCGATTCTCGCCGGACCCCGCCACACGATTGGATCGCCACGAAGAAGCTTGGCGGGCGGAGACGCTTTTCGGAAACATGCGCGCGTGTCCGCCGATCCTGTTTCGCCCGCCGAGGCCCAGCCGCAGCCGCCCGTGCGCACGCATCACCTGCGCGGCTGGCAGAAGCTCGTGCTGTGGCCGCTCGGTCTGCTGTTACGCGCCTGGGGGCGGACGCTGCGCTTCGAGCTCGATCCGGAGGATCGCGCGGCGTTTGAAATCTGGGACCGGCCGGTGGCCCTCGCGATGTGGCACAATCGACTTTTCCTCTCGGCGGAAATCATCCGGCGCTGCCGCCGCGGGAAGACCTTTCATGGCCTGATCAGCGCCAGCCGTGACGGCGCGTGGCTCGAGGGGTTCTTCCGACTCTCCAAAATTTCCGCCGTTCGCGGCTCCAGCAGCCGCGGGGCGCGCGAGGCAGTCTCCGCTTTGATCGAGGTGCTCCGCGCCGGGCACGACATCGGCATCACGCCCGACGGCCCACGCGGACCCAAGTATGAGTTTAAACCGGGCGGGCTGATCGTCGCACGGCGAGCCGGTGCGCCGATGATCCTGATCGGCGCCGAATTTTCCCACGCCAGGGCCCTGCCCAGTTGGGACGGGTTCTACGTGCCGCGCCCGTTCTCCCGCGTGCGGATCCGTTCCCGCCAGATCGATCCAGCCGCCCTTCCGCGCGATCGGGAGGCGGCGCTGGCTGAGCTGACGCAGATCATGGATCAGCTCAACCGCGAACCCGGCCCGGATCGCACGCCGGGGAACGCGCCCGAGATCGTTTAGAACGACGGCGTGAACGCCGCGGTCTCTCCCGGAGAGACCGTGTAGTCGTCACCGCTGCTCCAGACTTGGTCGTTCAAAAGCACCTTGAAGACGATCGGCTGCGTGGCCGACGAAATCGTGTACGACCACCGGTCGTTGCTCGTGCAATCCATCAGCACACCACGGTCCCAGCTCAGCCCAGGTCCTTCGCCGCGCAGGTAGAGCTGGTTGCCAAAGCCGACATCAACGCGGGCGACAATCGTCGTCGTGCCTGGCACCTCCGCCACCGGCAGTTCGACCACCGCGGCCGGAGCCAGGGAGGGCGCCTCGACCGTTGCGGCGACCGCCGCAGCCTTCGCCGTCTTGCGCGGCGTCGACACCTTTTTCGGAGCAACCGTCTTCTTCACCGGAGACGATTCCACCGCTTTGCTCTTCACAACTTTCACCTGTGGGGCGGCAGGCTTCTCGGACTTGGTGCTCTTCTTCATAGGAGGACGTAGTTGGTTTGCAGGCGAAACGGACCAGCTTTGGTGCCGAACCCGCGCGAGCAGCAAGAGCAAATTGAAGACCAGATGCGCCGGCTTTCCGGATTTTACCGGACCGTCACCCGGATTACCAAATTGCCCGGAGTTCTGCGTGCGGTTGGCGGCGCGTGATTCAGGCGCCCGCTGGCGGGCTGGTGGAGCAGATGGGAGTCAAACCCACGACCTCTTCATTGCGAACGAAGCGCTCTATCAACTGAGCTACTGCCCCAAGCCAACTAAAGGAGGAGCTATTTGGGAAATGCCGTGGCGCGAGTAAACATCATTTTTCGCCAACCCGCTCCGCTTTTCCCTAAACGGCTGTGGTCGAGCAGCGCCCGCCCGCAAATTCCAGCAGGATCACTCGTTCGGACCCACCAGGCGCGCGAACACCATTTTGCCTCCGGCCGACGGGAGGATGCTCGTGATCTCCGTCGTCACCGTCCGGCCGAGGAACGCCCGCGCCTGCTGGACGACGACCATCGAGCCGTCCTCGAGGTATCCAACGGCTTGATGCTCCTCGCGGCCCGGCTTCACCAACTCCACCTCGAGCGTTTCACCGAGCAGCAACTCGCGGCGCATCGCCTTCGTCAGGGCGTGCAGGTTGAGCCACTGCACGCCGTGAAACTCGGCCATCTTCGCCAGGTTGTAGTCGGTTGTCAGGAGCTTCGCCCGCATCGATTGCGCCAGGAAAACGACCTTCGCGTCCACCTCCCCCGGCTTCGCTTCGCTCTCGTGAATGCGCAGATCGAGCTGTTTGATCCGTCGCAACTCTCCGAGCACTTCCAAGCCGCGCCGGCCGCGCGCCTGCCGCGCCGCATCACCCGAATCGGCGATGCGCTGCAATTCCTGCAGCACAAACCGCGGAATCACCAACGCACCGGAAAGGAATCCCGTTTCACAGAGCCGCGCCACGCGGCCATCGATCAACGCACTGGTGTCGATCACCACCAAGGGCACGTCCACCTCGTGCGGCACGAAGCGGATGTAGGGTATCACCAAATTGAATTCATCCTTGCCGCGCAGCGCGATGACGGTGGCCAGGTAGGTGACGACAATGAACAGCGCCAGCCGCGTCAGGTAGATCATCTGCGGCTCCCCCTCCTCGAAGAGCGGCGACGTGCTGATGAGGTAAGAGATCAACGTGCCGATCGCCAAACCGAAGGTGATCGCCGACAGGCCGCGCAGCGAAAAGCCCTTCAACATGATGTCGACGAGCACGACCAGCAGTCCGATCGAGAAGCCGATAAAGGTCGCCCGCAGCCAATAGTCGTCCCACTCGCGAATGCTGAAGCAGACCAGCCAGCCAGCCGCGGCGCACAAAGCAATGAAGACAATCCGGATGAGCAGGAGCGTTTTGTTCATGGGACACCGACGGCGGCTTCAACGGGCCGGGGGGCGTTGAGCAGCGAGGTTTGACGCGGCGCCAAGGCACCGTGTAGTCGGACAACATCGTCCGCCCGCCGCATGACAACGCAATACTGGCTCGTGAAACAGGAACCCGAATCTTACGCGTGGGCGACCTTCGTCCACGACGGCCGCACCACGTGGGACGGGGTGCGAAATTACCAGGCACGCAATCATCTCAAGTCGATGCGCCGTGGAGACCACGTGCTTTTCTACGCCAGCGGTGGCCCCAAGGAAGTCCAGGGACTCGCCCGCGTGTCGCGTGAAGCCTTTCCCGACCCGACGGACGAGACCGGCGATTGGGTGACCGTCGAGTTGGAGGCAGACCGTGCGTTGGCCCAGCCCGTCACACTGGAGGCGATCAAGGCGGAGCCGGCGCTCGCTGGCATTGCCCTGGTGCGCCACAGCCGGCTCTCTGTGATGCCGCTGAGCCGTTCTGAGTTCGACCTCATCGTGCGCATGGGCTCACGCACGGCCGGCAAGGCCGGAGCCAAACCCGCCGCCGGGCGTTCGCCGAAGCGGCGCGCTTGAGCGGTGTGCGTGCCGCAGCGCGCGCTCGACATCCCGCGCTCGTTTCGCCTTCTCCCCTTTCGTGGTCGACACACTTGCGATTCTGGCGCCCGGACTGCTGGGCGGGTCTGTCGGTATGGCCGCCCACAACAAGGGCGCCGCCAAGCGCGTGGTCGTGTGGGCGCGGCGGCCCGAAGTTCGGCTGAAGTTGCAGGCGCAACCGTGGTGTCATGCCGTGGCGGAGACACCGGAAGACGCGGTGCGCGAGGCGCAATTGATCGTGCTCGCGCCGCCCGTCACCCGCATCGTTGAACTGGCGCAGCAGATCGCGCCCCACGTTGCGCCGGGAGCCATCGTGACCGACGTCGGCAGCGTGAAGGCGGAGATCTGCCGCCATGCCACCGCGGCTCTCCCGACGCACGCGCACTTTGTCGGCGCCCATCCGATGGCTGGCAGCGAAAAAACGGGCTGGGAAAACGGACGCGCCGGGCTTTTCGAAGGGCGCACGGCCTTCGTTACTCCCTTGCCGCAGACCGATGCCGGTGCCGTCTCCCAAGTGGTCCATTTTTGGAGCCTGCTGGGTGGCGAAGTGGTCACCGTTTCCCCGGACCAGCACGACGAGATCGTCGGCCACATCAGCCACCTGCCCCAGGTGTTGGCGAGCACGCTCGGCCTCTTCCTTTCCCGGCGTAATGCCGGCTGGCGCAACCTCGCGGGTAATGGCCTGCGTGATACAACCCGCATCGCCGGCAGCGATCCGACGATGTGGCTCGAAATCTATCAGCAGAACCGGGACGAGGTTTTGCGGGCGCTGCGAGGGTTGCAGGACGAGTTGCAGGCCTTCCAGGCCGCGCTGGCCAATCGGGACTGGCCGGAAGTCCGCACCCGCCTCGAATCGGCGAAGGCCTGGCGCGACGGCTTCCGCCCGTAAGGGGCAACAGCCCGGGGCGGGGTTTCGACTTGGCGACCGCCGGGCGTTGCCGTGTGCTCAACACTTCCATGGCCGCGTTGCCCGAGTTGTTGCCCATCCGCCCATTTACCGCTCCCGCCCGCGGCCCGGTTATCCTGCCCGGCTCCAAGAGCCTGACCAACCGCGCGCTGCTGCTCGCCGCCCTATGTGAGCAACCGGTGGTATTGACGGGGGCCCTGAGCAGCGAAGACACGCAATTGATGGCAGCGGCGCTGCGGAAGTTGGGTTTTACCGTCGATGCTTCCGAGAACGGCGAAACGCTGCGTGTCGCCGGTCAAACCGACGCCTTTCCCGACCAGACGGCAGACCTTTTTGTCGGCCTGGCCGGCACGGCCGCGCGATTCCTGACGGCGTTGTGCGCAGCCGCTCCCCGCGGGCATTATCGCATTGACGGAGTGCCCCAGATGCGGCGCCGACCGATGGGCGGACTGATCACCGCGCTGCGTTCCTTGGGTGCGGACATCCGATGCCTCGGTGAAGAAGGTTTCTTCCCCATCGAGGTCCACGCGCGCGGCCTGCGCGGTGGCACCGTCACTATCGATGCCAGCGCGAGCAGCCAGCTCCTCTCCGCGTTGTTGATGGTCGCGCCGCTGGCCGATGCGACGGTCGATGTGCAACTCGTCAGCGGCGTCCGCTGGACGTTCGTCGAGATGACCCGCCGGTTGATGAACGAGTTCGGCATCGACGTCCGGCGGGGCGAAACCGCGCACAGCTTCCGCGTCACTCCCGGACGCTACCGCTCTCCCGGCACGTATCCGATCGAGCCTGACGCGACTGCCGCCAGTTATTGGCAAGTACTCCCGCTGGTCGTCGGCGGCAGCCTCGAACTGCCGGGGCTCCGTCCTCCGGGCACGGGGCTGCAGGGAGATTCCGCGTTCATCGAGGTCCTGCAGCGCGCCGAGGTGCGTGTGCCCGGCACGTTGATGATCGAGAACTTTCACGAAATCTCCGATACGTTCCTGACCTTGGCTGCGGTCGCGCCGCTGCTGAGCGGACCGACACGCCTGACTGGCTTGGGGCACACCCGGCATCAGGAGACGGACCGCCTCGCCGGCATGGCGACCGAGTTGAAGCGGCTCGGCCAGGACGTGCGCGAGGAGCCGGATGCCTTGACCATCACGCCCCGGCCGCTTCGGGCGGGTCAGACGATCGAGACGTACGGCGACCACCGTTTCGCGATGAGTTTCGGCATCCTCGGCTGCCACGATCTGCTCGGCAACGGGGAGCCGTGGCTGACGATCCGCGACCCCGGCTGCTGCGCCAAAACTTTCCCGCACTTTTTTGAGTTGCTGGAGCAGGTGCGCAAAACCTCCCTCGCAGCGTGACGGACACACCGCTCCTGATTGTTGCCATCGACGGTGGCGCCGCGTCGGGGAAATCCTCGACGGCCCGTGCGCTGAGCGAGCGTTTCCATTTCCTGCACGTGGACACCGGCTCGTTCTATCGCGCGCTCACCGCCGAGCTCCTGCGGCGTGGGGTCAGCGCGGCGGATTCGGAGCAAGTCGCGACAACCGCCGCCGCGCTGCCGCTGAGTACGCGGCTGGAGGGCCGGCGGGCGTTGATGGAGATCGACGGCCGGGTGGTGCCGGAGACGGAAATCCGCAGCCCGGAGGTGAACGCCGCCGTCTCCCACTTTGCCGCCCTGCCCGCCGTGCGTCAGGCGCTGCTCGCCTACCAGCGCAACCAGGCACAGGTCGCCCGCCAACACGGATTCCGGGGCCTGGTCATGGAAGGGCGCGACATCGGCAGCGTCATCTTTCCCGACGCGGATTTTCGCTTCTTCCTGCACGCCGATCCGGCTGAGCGCGCGCGCCGACGCGCCCGCGAGGGCCAGCAGGATTCGATCGCCGAACGGGACCGGCTCGACTCCTCGCGCAAGGCATCGCCCCTGGCCTGCCCGCCGGGCGCCACGGACATTGATTCCACTCACCTGACCTTGGAGCAGGTCGTCGATCGGCTCAGCGCCATCATCGCGACCCGGCTCACCTCCCCCGCATGAGCCAGCGTTTCACGCAGGTGGAGATGACCCGCGTGTACGGGTTTTTCCACTACCTCACCACGGTCATCTACCAGGCCGCCTTTCGCGGCGAAGTGGTCGGGCTGGAAAACATTCCCCAGAGCGGGCCCTTCATCGTGGCGAGCAACCACGCCAGCCATCTCGATCCACCCATCGTGGGTTCGCTGGTGCCGCGGCAGATGGCGTTCTTCGCGCGCAAAACCCTCTGGAAAGGCCGCATCGCCCGGTGGTGGCTCGACACCGTCGGCACGATCCCGGTCGATCGCGACGGCGGCACCGACGTGGCGGCAATCAAGGCCGTGTTACGCACGCTGCAGGCGGGCAAGGCGCTGATCCTCTTCCCGGAGGGCACCCGTTCACCCGATGGACAGCTGCAGCCCGCCAAGTCCGGCGTGGGCCTCATCGCCTGTCGCACGCAGGCGCCGGTGGTCCCGGTGCGCATCTTCGATTCGCATCTCGCCTTCGGACGGAAGACCGGGCTGCGGCCGGGAACACCGGTATCCGTGGCTTTTGGACATCCCCTCTCGCCCGCCGACTACGATCGGCCGGCCGACGGCAAGGAGCGCTACCAGCGGGCCAGTGAACGCATCATGGCCGCCATCGCCCGAATCGAACGGCCCAAGCCGGTGATCATCTGAGGAGCCGCCGCCTTCCGGTGCGCCTCCCGACCCGTGCGCTTACTCCAGACCGGAGGCGCGGCGGGCGCGCTGCAGCACCGGGGCCGCGATCGAACGCGCCTTCGCCGCGCCCTCGCGCAGCACGCTTTCGACGTAGTCCAGGTTGGCCGCCAACTCGGCCCGGCGCTCGCGCGCTGGCGCAAAGTGCGTCCACGTGTGCTCGAACAAAGCCTTTTTCAGGTCACCGTAGCCCAAGCCGCCGGCCCGGAGCCGCTCGGTGGTTTCCGCCGCCACGTCGGCCGGCGCCACCAACCGCAACAGCTGGATCGCGAGATTCTGATCGGCGTCCGGCTTCGGCTCCTCGCGGGTCCGACTGTCCATGACGATCGACATGATCTTCTTCTTCGTCGTCTTCTCGTCGCCGAAAATCTCGAGCGTGTTGCCGTAGCTCTTGCTCATCTTCTGCCCGTCCAAGCCCGGCACCGTGGCCACATCCTCTTTAATTTGCGGCTCCGGGATGACGAACGTCTCACCGTAAGTCAGGTTGAACTTGATGCCGATGTCGCGCGTCATCTCGACGTGCTGCTTCTGGTCACGACCCACGGGCACGACGTTGGAATCGTAAAGCAGAATGTCCGCGGCCATCAGCACCGGATAGGAAAACAGGCCGAAGTTCGGCGAAATGCCCTTCGCCGTCTTGTCCTTGTAGCTGTGCGCGCGCTCCAGCAGCCCCATCGGCGTCAGCGTGCCGAGCAGCCACGTCAATTCGCACACCTCGGGCAGGTCGCTCTGCCGGAAGAAAACGGCCTTCTTCGGATCCAAGCCACACGCGAGAAAGTCCAGCGCGACATCCAGCGTGTTGCGCCGCCGCTGCTCAGCATCGAACAGCGAGGTCATCGAGTGGTAGTCGGCGATAAAATAGAACGCTTCCCCGCGATCCTGCAGTTCGATCGCCGGCTTCATCATGCCGAAGTAGTTCCCGATGTGGAGGGCGCCCGAGGGCTGAATGCCGGAAAGGATGCGAGCCATGGAAA
>JAEWIY010000175.1 GCA_023386835.1 Verrucomicrobiota bacterium | reverse complement strand
ATCCGGCGTGGAGGATTCCGCCGCCGAGAAACCCAAGAAGACGGTCAAGCGCGCGCGTACGCGCACGGCCACGCCCAAGGCACCGCGCGCAAAACGCGGGTCGCGGGCGAGCCAGGCAGACGCGCCGGAATTGCCGTTGGCGTCCGACGACACGCCCGCCTCAAGCGCGGGCAGCGAAGGCCAAGCCGCTCCCGCGGTGCGTGAGGAGCGTACGGAGGAACGGCGGGGTGGCGGCGAGCAGGTGCGCGCTGCATCCGAACCCTCACGGGAAGAGCGCCGCGCCGAAGCACCGGCCCGGGCCCCAGCCGAAGCAGCGCCCGAATCGGCGCCGGCTTCGGATCGTCCGGAACCGCGGTCGGAGTCCGGTTCCGACAGTTCGGCTCCGGTACCGGAGGGCACCGAGTCCGCCGGCGAAGCGCGGTCGGATAACAATACGTCCGGGGGCGGTGGTGGCGGCGGCCACGGTGGTGGTGGTGGCGGCGGGCACGGTGGGGGCGCGGGAGCCGCGGAACGCGAGCCCTGGTGGAAGCGGAAGAAGGACAAAAAGAAGAACAAGTGGAGCAAGGGCGGCCCGGAACGGGAGCGTCCGCCCGCCCAGCCGTTGCCGCCCGGATCCGCTCCGGTCCATGTGGGGGACCTGCCTGATCCGGCGCGTTTCCAAGACATTGCCGCGCTTGATGCGCAGACGGCGGAAGCTCTCGCGTCGGCGCTGGAGCCTCTGCAGCTCGATCAACTTTATACCCTGCCGATCGGTGAACTCGCTGCGCGCGGGCGCAGTGTCGGCGCGCAACTTGAGGGTGTGCCCAGCCGCCGCCAGTGGCTCGAGGCCATTTTCCGGTCCGCGGGCGAGCAGCAACGGCCGATCTTCGATCATGGCTGGATCGACGTGACGGACGACGGCCACGGTTTCATCGTGCATGAACAGGTGAACTACCGGTTGTATCCGGAGGACGCCTACCTACCCGAAACGTTGATCAAACGGTTTGGCCTCAAGCGGGGCCACGAAGTCGAGGTGGTCGTCCGCCCGCCCCAGCAGGGTGAGCGTTGCCCGTCGGTCGTTGGCATCCGTTCCGTCATGGGCCGCGACCCTGGCGCCGCGGCGTCGACGACGCCCTTCGAGGAGCTGGTGCCATATTATCCGCTGGCGCGCATCCTGATGGAGGCGACCGAGATTCACCGCGACATCTCGATGCGCGCGGTCGATCTGCTGACGCCGATCGGTTTTGGCCAGCGCGGCCTGATCGTTGCGCCGCCCCGCACGGGCAAAACGGTGTTGCTGCAGAACATGGCGAACTCCGTTTCGCACAACTTCCCGGAGGCGAAACTGATCCTGCTGTTGATCGACGAACGTCCGGAAGAAGTCACCGACTTCAAGCGGCACACGAAGGGTGAAGTGGTTTCATCGACCTTCGACGAGTCCCCCGCCAATCACGTGCATGCGGCGGAGATGGTGATCGAAAAAGCACGCCGGCTGGTCGAACTAGGCCAGCACGTCGTCATCCTGCTCGATTCGATCACTCGCCTGGCTCGCGCCTACAACGCGCTCGCCTCGAACTCCGGCAAGATCATGTCGGGCGGTATCGAAGCGACCGCGCTGCAGAAGCCGAAGCGCTTCTTCGGTTCGGCCCGCAACATAGAGGGCGGCGGCAGCCTGACGATTCTGGGCACCGCCCTGATCGATACGGGCAGTCGCATGGACGAAGTGATCTTTGAGGAGTTCAAGGGCACCGGTAACATGGAGCTCCACCTCGACCGCGGCCTGTCCGACAAGCGTATCTTCCCCGCGATCAACATCGACCGCTCCGGTACGCGCAAGGAGGAGTTGATCTACCATCCGGACGAGATGCAGCGCGTGTACGGCTTGCGCCGGGCGATGCAGGGCATCCCCCCGGTCGAGGCGATGGAGATGTTCATCACCCGTCTCAAGAAGACGAAGACGAACGCGGAGTTCCTGATGAGCCTCCGCTGAGGCTGACGAGGCCGGCCGCATGAGCTCCACCGCCGATTTTCTGGTTCAACTGGCGGTGGAGAAGGGGCGGCTGCAGGCGCGTGAGGTCGAGGCGGCGCGAGCGGCGGCTGGGCGCGCCCTGACACCGGGCGAACTGGCGGCAACACTGATTGCCAGTGGGCAAATCAGCGAGCGCGAGCTGGCCCAATTGGCGGCTGACGCCGCGCGACTGCCGTTCCGAACCGGGGACGAGTTGCGACCGGAAGCAGCGGCGAATGGGCTGCTGCCGCGCGAACTGGCCGAGCGACACCTCGTATTGCCGCTGTCATTACGCGAGGGGGTGCTGACGGTGGCGGTGGCGGATCCGCTCGATCTCGACATGATGGATCTGGTGGCTCGAGAGAGCGGCTGTCGCGTCAGAGCCGTGGTCGCCACGCCCGCCGATGTCTCCGCCGGTTTGCGCCGAATGTATGGTCCGGTGGCGGCTGCCGCTGCGCCTGCGCCGTCGGCGGTTAAGACGAAGGAGGATCTTGTCGCGGAGGAGGCGGCTGGGGAAAGCGAGGCCCCGGTGATCCAGCTCGTCGAGCGAGTGTTGCGGGTGGCGGCCGAACGAGGTGCATCGGACGTCCATTGGGAGCCGCTGGCGCAGCGGTTTCGGGTCCGCTTCCGAATCGACGGTTCGCTCGTCGAGATGGACGACGCCCCGAAGCGGTTGCAGGCGGCGATCGTTTCCCGCTTGAAACTGATGGCGAACCTGTCGCTTGCGGAGAAGCGCGCGCCGCAGGATGGTCGGGCGCATCTGTCGGTCGACGGTCGCGACATCGATTTGCGGGTTTCGTCGTTGCCCACCACACACGGCGAGTCGGTCGTGATGCGTTTGCTGCGCCGCGAAGGGCTGCAGGTCGGGTTGGATGAACTGGGTCTGAGCCCCCGTGATGACGCAGTGTTTCGCCAGGTGCTGGCACTGCCGGACGGCATGGTGCTGGTGACGGGTCCGACGGGTTCGGGCAAAACCACGACGCTTTATACGTGCCTGCAGCATCTCAACCGGCCCGATCGCAAGATCATCACGGTCGAAGATCCGATCGAGTACCGGCTCAGCGGGATCAATCAGGTGCCGGTGCGGCCGGAGATCGGGCTCACGTTTGCCGCGGCGTTGCGCGCGATGCTGCGGCAGGCACCGAATCTGATCATGCTGGGCGAAATCCGGGACGCGGAGACAGCAGAGAATGCCGTCAATGCGGCGACGACGGGTCACATGGTTTTTTCCACCCTGCACACCAACGACGCGGCGGGGGCCGTGACTCGGTTGGTCGATTTGGGGGTGAAACCGTTCCTCGTTGCCTCGGCGTTGCGGGCGGTGATCGCCCAGCGGCTGGTTCGGCGACTTTGTCCGGCCTGCGCGGTTGAAGCTGCGCCGATGCTTCAGGAGCAGGCGGTGTTTGAGACGGTCTGTCCGGGCTCGACCCCAAGGCGCGTCCGCCGTCCGGTTGGTTGCCCCCAATGCCACGGCGTGGGGTATCGTGGCCGGCTCGGTGTTTTCGAGGTGCTTTTGCTGGATGGGACGATTCGCCAGCACATCGACGAGCAGCCGAGCAGCGCGACATTGAAGCTCCACGCCCGACGCGCCGGCATGCGCACGTTGCGCGAGGACGGCCTGAGCAAGGTGCTGGCCGGCGTCACGACGGTGGAGGAGGTCGTCGCGGCGACCGTCGGTGACTGAGCCAAGACCTTTGAATCAATTGTGAAATCGGCCCGTGGCGGCGTCACAAGTTGGCCAGCTGACCATCGCTGGCCGATACCTCGTGGGATGATCCGCTTCGTTGGTGTGCGCTCCGGACTAGAAAACGGCCGTCCAGCCGTTCATGGTCAGGTTGTCCGGTTCGAGCGCTCCGCCGCAGCGGTGATCAGCACACTTCCTTCGCTTCAACGCCCTTCCTGCTTCGTATGAGTTACGAAATGAATGATCTGCTCGAACTGGTGGTCGAGCAGAACGCCTCGGATCTTCACTGCCAGGTCGGCCAGCCGCCGACCTTGCGGATCAGCGGCAGCATGGTGCCGATCGAAGGCCCGGAACTCACGCCCGGTGACACGGAGCGGCTGATGCTGGCGATCACGCCCGATGCGCACCAACAGACGGTGAAGCTCAATGGCGGTGCGGACTTTGGTTTTGCCTACCTCGATCGCGCGCGGTTCCGCGTGTCGGTCCTGAAGGCGAAAAACAACTACGGCCTCGTCCTTCGCCAGATTCCGAACCGGATGTTCGGCCTGCGGGACATCGGCCTGCCGGACAAGGTGCGAGAACTCCTCTATCGGCCGCGTGGGCTGATCCTGGTCACCGGACCGACGGGCTCCGGCAAATCGACGACGCTCGCGTCGATGATCAATTACATCAACGAGAACCGCGACGGTCACATCATCACGATCGAGGACCCGATCGAATATTATCATCCGCACAAGAAGTGCATCGTGACGCAGCGCGAGATCGGCCAGGACGTGCCGAGCTTCTCGGAGGCCATTCGCCGCGCCTTGCGCCAGGACCCCGACATCATTCTCGTTGGTGAAATGCGCGACCTTGAGACGATCGAGGCCGCGATCAGCGCCGCCGAGACCGGTCACCTGGTGTTCGGAACACTGCACACGAACAGCGCCGCCAAGACGATTGACCGTATCGTCGACGCGTTTCCCGCCAACATGAAGGAGATGATCCGCACCCAGCTGGCCTCCTCAGTCCAGGCGGTGATCTCCCAGGTGTTGTGCAAGAAGATCGGCGGCGGCCGCATCGCTGGTTACGAGATCATGGTCAACACGACCTCGATCGCATCGCTGATCCGCGAAAACAAGACCTTCCGGATTCCGTCCGACATCCAGACCGGCGCCGCGCTGGGTATGATCACGATGGATACGCATCTGATGAGCCTGGTGAACCGCGAACTGGTGAGCCCGGACGAGGCGATCGAGAAGGCGCAGGATCCCACCGTCATGCGCGAGAAGCTGCTGGGAATGGGCATGCAGTTGCGCTCGGTCTAGGATCCGGCTCGACAGCGCAGAGCCGTCTCGTTACGGCTCTCGCCGGAGCCATGCCGGAACCCGTCGCGACGGTGGTCGATCTGGAGTCCACCGCCGGCGCGTCGCCGGTGGTGCGGTTGGTCGACCGCATGCTGCGGCAGGCGATCGAGGATCGCGCGTCCGACATCCACTTCGAGCCGTTCGAGTCGGACTTCAAGGTCCGGTATCGGATCGACGGCGCGTTGTATGAGATGAGTCCGCCGCCGCCTTCTCTGGCGAGTGCGGTGACGTCGCGCATCAAGGTGCTGGCCAATCTCGACATCGCCGAACGGCGCATCCCGCAGGACGGGCGGATCAAGGTCACCGTGGCCGGCCGGCTCGTGGACCTACGCGTGTCGACGCTGCCAACCGAGTTTGGCGAGTCCGTGGTCATTCGGGTGCTCGACCAATATGTCGCTCCTCTGGCGCTGACGGACCTCGGGTTGCCGGTGGACATTATACAGGGTCTCGAGGAGTTCCTGCGGCGCCCGAACGGCATTCTCATCGTTACCGGCCCAACGGGATCCGGGAAAACCACCACATTGTACAGTGCGCTCCGTTCCGTGAATACGACCGATCGGAAGGTGCTCACGGCGGAAGACCCCGTGGAATATGAACTGGAAGGGGTGATGCAGCTCTCCGTTGCGCCCGGCCTCACATTTGCCACGGCACTGCGCGCGTTTCTTCGTCAGGACCCGGATGTGATGATGATCGGCGAGATTCGGGATCTCGAGACGGCGCAGGTCGCGATTCAGGCGTCCCTGACCGGCCATCTCGTGCTCTCCACGCTTCACACGACCGACGCGCTCGGCGCGGTGACGCGGCTGGTGGAGCTTGGGGTCGAACCGTTCCTGCTCGCGTCGTCCTTGGAGGCCGTGCTGGCGCAACGTTTGGTGCGGCGGATCTGTCCGGCTTGCCGGAAGGCCGAAACGCCGTCCCAGCACGAACTGCTCCGGGCCGGCCTTTCCGCCGACGACTGCGCGGGTCGCGTGTTCTACCGCGGTGCCGGATGCCCGCATTGTCACGGGTCGGGCTATCGCGGGCGCTT
Source organism: Verrucomicrobiota bacterium (assembly GCA_023386835.1). Lineage (GTDB taxonomy): Bacteria > Verrucomicrobiota > Verrucomicrobiia > Opitutales > Opitutaceae > Actomonas. Next base: position 10,969 of record JAEWIY010000175.1, on the reverse strand, counting down.
GGGGCTGTTTGAGTGGCTGCGGATCGATGAGGGCTTGCGCGAAGCGATCGGACGCGGTGGAGCGAGTGCCGCGTTGCGCGAGCAGGCGGTGCGAGGCGGATTGCGTAGCTTGCGCGAGGACGGCTTGCGTGCCGTGTTCGAAGGTGTCACGACCTTGGAGGAGATCGGGCGCTACTGCTGACGTGTCTGCGCCCAAATTTCGCCTCGCCTCATCCTTACACCCCATCACGCGCGCCGATCGGATTTTCCGCTACACGGCGCACGATCCACAGACTGGCGCGGAGCTGACGGGTCAGGTCACGGCCACCGACCGCGAGAGCGCGTGGAAGCAACTCCGGTCGCAAGGCCTGCGTCCGTTGCGTTTGGAAGAAGAACCTTCCGCGATCGAAAGTCTCCGAACTCCGACGGAAGTGGGTGCCGGCTTCCTGGACGGAACGAAAGATCGCCTACGTGCGGTGCTCGAGCAGATCCGACCGCCGGTGAATCGTACTCGGTTGACCTTGTTCACCCGGCAGCTTGCGACGCTCGTCCGGGCCAAGTTGCCGCTGCTTCGTGCGCTCCAGGTCGTGATGCGTCAGGAAAACGACGCGCGGTTTCGTTCCATCCTGGCGCAAATTGCGGAGACGATTCGGTCGGGTGGTAGCTTGTCCGATGCGTTGGCCCATCATCCGCGCGCGTTCGACCGGCTGTATGTGGGCATGATCAAAGCGGGGGAGCTGGCGGGGGTGTTGGATCTTGTGCTCGAGCGGCTCGCCCGGTTTCTCGAGAAAGCGGAACGGATCCGCGGGAAGGTGAAGGCAGCGATGACGTATCCGGTGATCATCCTGACCGTCGCAACGGCGATCGTGGCGGCGCTTGTGATCTTTGTCGTGCCGAAGTTCGAAGGGATTTTTCAGAGCATGTTGAAAGGCGAACCGTTGCCGCCCTTGACCGCGCTGGTGCTGGGCGCGAGTCGTTTTGCGCAACACCACATGTTGGTTTGTATCGCCGGAGCCGCGTTCGCGGGCGTGATGCTCGTGGCGGCCGGGCGCACACGTCTGGGCCGGGCGATGTTGGATCGGCTCTCGCTCCGGCTGCCGGTGCTGGGTCCGTTGACGTTGCGGGCGGGGATCTCGCGGTTCTCGCGGACTTTTGGCACGTTGCTGGCGGCCAACGTGCCGATCCTGCAGGCGCTGCGCATCACCGCGGAAACGAGCGGCAATGGGGTTTTGGCGGCAGCGCTGGAGAACGTGCACGACCGGGTGCGGGGAGGTAGTGCGATTGCGGCGACACTCGAGGTTGGCGGGCTTTTTCCGCCGCTGGTGACCAGCCTGGTAGAAGTGGGCGAGGAGACCGGCACGCTGCCCGAGATGCTCGACCGGATTGCGGACACCTATGAGGAAGAGGTGGATCGCGCCGCGACGTCGCTCACGTCGATTCTCGAGCCGCTGATGATCGTGGTCATGGCCGTCGTCGTCGGAACGATCGTGATCGCCCTTTTCCTGCCCATCATCCGGATCATCCAGGCGCTCGGGTAGGGCGAGGTTTTTGGTGTAGATCCTGTAGATCCCGCAGGCTGGCGGAGAGAGGGGGATTCGAACCCCCGGTAGGCTGTTACACCTACAACGCTTTAGCAAAGCGCCGCTTTCGACCACTCAGCCATCTCTCCAAACGCAGCGGACCGAAGCAAATGCGCCGACCTCAAAGTGCAAGGCCTTTCTCCAGCCCCACGCGCAAATGATCGCTCAGCGTTCGGCTGGCGATTCCGGCGGCGGGGGCTCGCCCGAGGCTGCAGGTGCGTCCGTCGTCCGCGGATCCTCGGTCGACGGTGCTGGCGTCGGCTCGGCCGCCGGGGCGGGCGTGCTTGCTTCGGTTGGCGTGTTGGGCGTCTCTGCGACGTTCGACGCGGCGGATGGAGCCGGAGCGGCCGACGTCACTTTCTCGGCTGTTGCCGAAGAAGACTTGGACTTGGGCTCTCCGACGAGAACTGAAAGTTGCTCCTGGACGGACACAAAGAACGCCGGGTCGAGCTCGCCGGCCGGGACTTCGTAACGTTGTTTCGATTTCGAGTGTTCGAAGATGTTCTTCGTGCCATCGGGCGAGACGCCGCGAGGTTTCAGCACTCGCTTTCGCTCCAGCATGAGCGCGAGGAACTGGACGAGGCGTGTGTTCTCTGGCGTCAGCTCGTTGCCGGGTTCCGCCAGCGTGAGGAAGAGAGTTTCCGCCGTGAGCTTCAGTTCGCGCTCGGGATTCTCGCCGGCCACCCGCGTCTTGTAGCGCTGCACCCAGCGGCAGGCGACGCGGCCCGGTGGTTGAAACTGTTCCTCCACGCCCGGCTTTACGTCGTAACGCACCACGTCCCCCGTGTCGTGGCGCACCAGAAAACTCACCACTCGTTCATCGTCGACGAAGCTCTCGCCACTGACATGGCAGGTGGGCGACAGCGCCGGCAGATTCAACTCCATAGGGGTTTCTTGTTTACTCCCGCAAAAGGCCGAAGCTAGCAAAAAGCCACGGCATGAACGGGCGCATCATCGCGGTGGGGGACATCCATGGCTGTCACGACGAGTTTGCAGAGCTGCTGTCGCGCGTGGCGCTTACTCCGGCGGATGAGTTGGTCCTGCTCGGCGACTTGATCAACCGCGGGCCAAACAGTCTCGGAGTCATCGAACTCGCGCGTCAGCACCGCGCTCGCTCGCTGGTCGGCAACCATGAGCTGCGCTTGTTGGAGTGTCGCCGGACGGGCGACCGCAGCCGTCTCAAGGAAACGGATGCAGAGACGCTCAAGCAGTTGCGGGCTGCCGACTGGGCGTACCTCGAGTCGATGCAGCTCACGTACGAGGTGCCGGAGTTGAACATGGTGTTTGTGCATGGCGGGTTCCTGCCCGGGATCCCCTGGCAAAAGCAGCCGGCAGACGTCGTCACCCGCATCCAAGTGATCGATCGTGACGGCCGACCACGCAAACGCGCCGAATGTGCAGACGGCCAGGCCTGGGCGGACCTTTGGAGTGGCCCGCCCTTTGTGGTCTACGGGCACACGCCGAGGCCCGACATCTACAAACTCAAATGGTCGGTTGGCATCGACACAGGCTGCGCGATGGGAGGCCATCTGACCGCGTTTATTCTCCCCGAGCGACGGTTTGTGCAGGTGAAGGCCCGCCGGCGTTATTATCCCTGACGCCGGCTGCTGCGGGAACGCTCGCGCGGCGTTCAGCCTTCCGCTGACGCCCGTCTTGTGGCAAGACTCGCCCATGGCCGTATCGTCGTTGCCCGGTGCCTTGTTGCTTTGCCTGGACATGCAGGCCGCGTTTCTCGCGGCCCTCCCGGAGCGCGAGGTCGTGATTCGACGGTGCCGCTTTGCGATTTCGGCTGCGCGCGGCATCGGATTGAAGGTCGCGTTCACCGAGCAGGTGCCGCAAAAGCTCGGCTCCACGCTGCCCGAGTTGCTGGAGCTGACCGAACAGCCCGTGCAGTTGGCCAAGTCGACGTTCTCCGCACTGGCGGATGACGGGATCGCGGAAACTGTGCGTGGCCTCGATGTTGAGCACCTGATCCTGTGCGGCATCGAAACGCCGGTTTGCGTGTATCAGACGGCGATCGACGCGCTCAACGCGAACCTGCAGGTGACGTTGCTCAGCGACGCCATCGGCGCGCGCCGACCCGACGATGCTCGTTACGCGCTCGACGCGCTCACGCGAAGCGGCGTGCACGTGCTGCCGTCGGAGACCATCTTCTATTCGCTGCTGCACGGGGCGCGGCATCCGTTTTTCCGTTCGTTCACCGAACTCGTGAAAACTCATGGCTGAAGTTCTCCTGCACTCTGTTCGCGAACTGAAGGCGCTCGAAGGCGCGCGCCCTTTCGTCAGCGTCCTGCTCCTACGCAAGTTGACGGTCAAGACCGCCTCCAACGGCAACCCGTTTCTCACGCTGGAACTGGGGGATCGCACCGGGGCGTTCTCGGCGACGCTCTTTGGCGATCATCCGCAGTTCGACGCCTGCAAGCAGCTGACCGAAGGCGTGGCGGTTCGGATCGAGGGCAAGGCGGAGTTCTATCAAAGCCGTTTTTCGCCGCGCATCGTCACTCTCTGCGCGCTCGATGAAGCCGCGCTCGCGGCGAGCGGGGCGCTGGAGCGGTTGGTGGAGGTGCCGCCCGAAGACCCGGAGGAGATGTGGCGTGAGTTTCAGGGCTTCATTGATGGCATCGGGCACGACGAAGTGCGTCTGACCGTGCGCAGCGTGTTCGAGGAGGTTGGGGAAGCGTTCCGCGTCTCGCCGGCGGCGGTGTCGATGCACCACGCCTACCGCCATGGCTTGCTGGAACACACGCTGCACATGGCGCGAGCGGCGAAGGCACTCCTGCCGTTGTATTCAGAAGTGGATACCGACCTCGCGATGGCGGGTGTGCTCGTGCACGACGTTGGCAAGGTGATCGAGTATGAGGGGGCGCTGGGCGCTCGCCGCAGCCGCCGCGGCACGCTGCAGGGTCACGTCGTGCTCGGCTATCAGCTCGTGCGCAAAGCCGGGCTGAAGTCGCGGCTCGATCCGGACCGGCTTGAACGGCTCGAACATATTGTGCTCAGCCATCAAGGGGAGCCCGAGTGGGGCGCGGCCGTTTATGCGGCCACTCCGGAAGCGGTCTTCGTCTCGATGGTCGACAACCTCGACGCGAAGATGGGCATGGTGCAACGCGCCCTGCGGAACAGCAACCCCGCTGAAGCGTTTTCCGAGCGCCTGCCGGGCCTCAACGGCCCGCTGCTGACCGCGCCGCTGCCCAGCCCGATCCGCGAAGCACTCGGGGAGCAGACTTAAGGTTTCGGGCGACGGCCCGGGCGGAATTTTGGGGGCGTATCGACAGTCTGGATGCGGACGACGGGCGCACGTCAGTTCGTTTCGTCCAGGCGGAAGTGCAGTGAAACGCGGTGCCGCACCTGCGTGGGATGGCCGTTCTTGTAGGCCGGTTCAAAGCGCCACTGCGTGATCGCCTCCACGGCCGCCGCATTCAGTTGCCGGTGATCCGTGTGGATGGCGCGGGGCTGGTAGACCTCGCCGTCTTCGCCCACATAGAACTCGACCATCACCACGCCCTGAAGTCCGGCTTGGGCCGCTTCCGGCGGATAGGTGGGTTCAACGCGATGGATCACCCGGGCCCCGCGGTCGCCCACGACTGGAGGAGCCGCCACGGTTTCGGCATCGCTTTCCGCGGCGGGCACCGGATCCCCGAAGAGCTGGATCCGTTCTTCGACGGAAGGATGGGTGCTCAAGTAGCTGGCGGTGGTTTCCGACGCGGCGGCCTTCTCCAGTTTGGCCAAAGCGTTGGAGAACGCGCGGACATCGATTGCCCGGGCTTCGAGCAGCTGGCGCGCATAGCGATCGGCCTCGCGTTCCAAGTCTCGAGAGTACCCGTTGGTCAGGATCAGAAAAGGGAGTGACCCCGCAAAGGTGGTGAGGCTCGACAGGTCACCGGTCACCGTGGCGACGAACAAAAGGGCCAACGAACTCCGCACCACACTCTGCAATCCGTGGCGGTTTTCCAGGTGCCCCAATTCGTGGGCGAGCACGGCGGCCAATTCATCGTCGGAGAGCAACAGCAGGAGTTTGTCGGAGACCACGATGCGATCGCCCGGAAGCGCGAAGGCATTCGCCAGATCGCCCATAGAGCAGATCTCGAGGATCGGAAGCTCGGCTTCTTGGCGGGAGGGCAGCAGCCGTTGGAGCTGCTTCTCGGCCCGGAGATGATGACGACGGGCAATCTGGCTCGGCCCAAGATACTGATCAAGCGCCTCCATGGCGATCGCTCCGGCCTGTTTCTCCACGCTCTCTGGAGCACGGACGGCCAGGTTGGCCGCCAGACGTGGCACACCGAAGTACAGTCCGGAAGCGACCAGCGCCACCAGGGCAAGAGTGGCAATCGCGGCAATGTGGCTTTGGCGCTCGAGCCAGGAGAGTGACCTTGCGAGCCTGCTCGCCTCCGCGCCGGGCACGCGGGAGCGCAGGTCGTGGGCATCGTTCAACTCGAGCACGGCGCCATCCGGGAAATAAACGAACTGTGGGATTGATGCCAGCGGGTCGCTCCAGCGAAGTTCCGCGGTCGGAACGCGCCGGGCGACCCCTTCACCGACCACGTTCAGGTGTCCGTCCGCGAACTCCACCTGGACCGAATGGCCTTCGAGGAACCGCCCGTCACTGTAACGACCGGTTGTCATAGCCCGAAGTCCAGGCCAATCACCTCGGCGGCACTCTCGCCGGCGCCGCTCCCGTTGGCGCTGCCCATCCGTTCGATGGTCTCGAGGGGGCCATTTGGCACCAACCGCAGGCAGGAGGCCGTGTAGCGGCAGGTGCGAATCGTCGCCCAGGGAAGCAAAAGGCCGGCGCTGCCAATAACCGCGAGCAGGTTGGTCGCTTGCAGCGAGAGCCAGCGACCGACCTTCATCTGCGCTTCGAACCGGTGCCCATCAAGCGAAGTGTGATTCCAGATGTGGTTGAACAGCTGTGCGTGTATCAGCTGTTTCGAGACGAAGAAACCGAGGCCGTAGATGACGAAGAAGCCGATGAGCAGCGGCGTCTTTGAGGGGGCGCCCGATGTCTGGTTCTGGCTCCACGTGATGAATGCACCGGCGGTGACCAAGGCGACAAGCGCGACGGCGCCCGCGACCAGGTAGGCGCGATAGAACGGACCGGTGTTGCACTTCAACCGGAAATAGGCGTCGCCGAGCCGGTGATTGTTGACGGCATACAGACGCCGCTCGCGCACCCAGGCGGGGTAATACAAACCGAAGGTGAGACCGATGAAGATCGGTTTGAGCAGGTAAACGGCGAGGGCGCTGCTCAGGGCGCCGTGAAAGCGGAACCGGAGCTCGCGATACACGGTGTTGTGCGCGTTGAAGCAGAATGCCCGCGTCACGATCCACGGGATCAGGAGCACGCCCACGACAAAAACGCCCACTTGCACGGCCGGGTAGACGGCACCGAAGACACTGTAGCCGAGGAAGAGCAGCGCCACCATGACGTTGCCGAGCAGGAGCTGGAGCGGGTTGGCGCGATAATCGAAGCGATGCCCCATCAATTCGACGCAGCCGCGCAGGTAGCGCCGTTTCCTCACCTTCGCCCAGGCTAGAAACACGCCTCCCGTCAGCAGCGTGAGGAGCGTATTCACGATCCAGATGCGGAAGTATTCCTTCGCGGCGCCGTGAAAACGAATTTCGTGGCCCAGTGGCGGCGGAGTTGTCGGCAGCTCGAGCACCACGGTGTCAGCGGGAGCCGACTGGGCCGGTGCGGGCTCGGCGACCGTCGAGGAAGTCACCGGAGGCAGAGAAGGAGGGACGTCCGCGGGTGGCAGCGCCGGCGGCTCAGGAGGAGAATCCATTCAATCGAAGCAGGAGCCTGAAGAATCGTGGGCTGGGCTGGTCAGGTCGAGTTGGAACCCTACGTAGGAGCCCTGTCGAACCACGCGGTTTCCACGCAATGCCGAGCTTCCTCGGCTCCGGCGAAGTCGGGCGTGCCAAACCGCCTTTTGGGGGGATCTTGGCTTTTGAGCCGGGTTCGCATAGCCCGGTCCTCGGGTTGACTGAGCGTCGCCTTGCTCCGTGGGCAGCGGAAGAAACGCTTCCGGCGTCGTTCGTCTGTACCCCTTTTCGAGAGCCCCGCGTTGCCCCAACTCATGAGGATAGAAACCCACCATCCCAAGGTTCGCTGGAGCTGGGTGGTCTGGATGGTCCTGCCTTGGGCGACCTTGACATACGAGGGCATGTGCAGCGGGGCGCCGCTGACGTTCACCATTCGCAAGTTCGTCGAGAATCCGTCGCTCATCGCGTTCATCAGCAGCATCAACTTCGCGTTCAACTTTCTGGTCGGCGCGGTGACGAGTTACATGAGCGACCGGATCTGGACGCGTTGGGGGCGTCGCAAACCGCTGCTGATCGTCGGATGGACCGGCTCGGTGCTGACGCTGTTCTTCATCCCCCTGGCGCCGAACCTTTGGGTGCTGGTGATCCTGATCGTGATCTACCAGTTCTGCAGCGACGTCGGCATGCCGTACGAGCCGCTGTACAACGAAGTCATCCCACCCTCGCAGCGCGGCCGCGCATCGACGATGCGGAACATCCTGCAGCAGGTGACGGGGCTCTTCGCCAATGCCGTCATGCTGGCGCAGTTTGACCGCCAATACGATCTGAACGCCCTCGGTCGCACGTGGACGCTGACGGGGGAGAAGGCGGTGTTCTGGCTGGGGTCCGGCGCGGTTCTGCTCACGCTGTTGTTCCTTATCTTCAAAGTGCGCGAGACACCGCCGCCGGAATCGATTCGCCGCGAGCGCTTCTCGCCCGCCCGCTTCTTCAGCGATCTTTTTGGGGAACGGCAGTGGTGGATGATCTACCTGCTGTACGTGTGTCCTTATCTCACGATGGGAGGCATTGGCAGCTACGCGGGCGGCGGAGTGGGATCGTCCGCCGTGCCCCTCTTCCTGACGGAGCAACTGGGCTTCACGAAGGCGCAGATCTACGTTGTTGCCGGCTGGGTGAGCGTGGGCAACATGCTGCTCTTTGTTCCGCTTTTTGGATACATGGCGGACCGGTTGCCGCGCTTGAAATTGTTCAGGTTCGCCGTGCTGCTGCCCGCCGTCGTCAACCTGTGCTTCTTCCTCTACGCGCGTTTTGTGGTTGATTACCAGGTGCCCCACGGCGTCTTCATCGGCTTCAACGTCGCCAACGAGGCGTTGATGTCGATGGTGTTCATCCTCTGGGGGCCGCTGGTTTATGACTACATTCCATCGAACCGCTACGGCACGGTCAGCGCCGGGTTCTCCTTCGTCGGCGGCGTGGTGATTTTCCTGCTGGTGAACGGGGCCGGGCAATTTGTTGCGTTGTTCACGCGGATATTTGGTGCGCGCGGACTGGCGAATTACGATCACTCCAGCGGCTTCATCTGGCAGTTTGGCACCGCGTGCCTCGCTTTCGCCATTGTGGTCTGGTTCGGACGCGAGGTGAAACGCGGCCGCGTGATTCCGTACGCGCGCCGCGAGTTTGAGAACCGCGATCCGAAGGCAGCGGCGGGCGAGGCTGCCTCCGTCGCGGAAGGTTAACTACACTCTGCGCCCCGAATCTGTCAGCCGAGCAACGCTATAACCCGCGCGGACAATTGCGCGGCGTTGTACTCAACGAGGGCCCGACCTTTCGCCGGATCGATGGCTTGCACGTTCTCAGCGGAAAGCCCGATCGATCGGTCGCGTCCGGCGGTTCCGAATACTGCCAGGTCGACCGAACTTGGGGCGATCGCACTCATGATGCTGGCCTCGATGATGTCGGCGTGACCACCGTCGTTCGCGGTCAGATGCAGGTGCGGAGGAACCTCTGCCGGCTCTGCCAGGGTGCGCCAGAGCAGGACCTGCAGGTTCGAACGCGGCCGCGCGCAGACCTCCTGCAAGACTTGCATGTGCTCAAAGGCGAGGTGCGCGCTCACCACGACGCCGACGCGAAAACCCTGCCGTTCCAAGGCCGTGAGGTAGTCCACCAGCACCAGTTCCAACGTGACGGACCGCACGTACAGCGAGCCGGGGGTACGCTGCTTCGTCACCACTTCCAAGCCTTGGTACGTCTTCAGCCCGCCGGCCTCCCACTGTTTGTAGTCCGTTTCAACTCCCAAGGGCAGGAGGGGCAGCAGGACGCCTCCCGTCAATTTCCAGGCGCGTTCGGTGATGGCGTTTGCGGTGAGCGCGTCCGTTCCGAACGGCAGGGCCTCACCGTGCCATTCCAGCGGGCTCACCGGCAGCCACGCCACGGGCTTCGTTTGCAGGATCGCCGCGAGCTGAGGCGGCCGCAGCGACTCGAAACGTCCGTACTGCGACTCGTTCAGCGCTCGTCCGGGGCCAGAAGCTTCCATCTTGCTTCTCCTTTTAGCGCTCTAGGGCGAGCGCTGCTCGATAATGGATCAGCTCAGGTTCGCATATCGCGCGATCGGCCTGCCACCCCCGCTAAGGAGGCAAGGATGGCGGCCGGGCCGCTCAAAGGTGGAAAACCTTTCCGCCGGCGAGCACTTCCTGGTTCTTCGTGTCAAAAGTGACCCGCGCGCCGGTCCGGGCGGCCGCGTTGGCCATGATGGTCGCGATTGAGTGCTGGTAGCCCGCCTCCACCGGCGCATTCGGCTCCTTCCGGCTGCGGACGCAACTCAGCCAGTTCTGGATGTGGGCGCTGGTCATCGCATCCACACCCGTATTGGCCGACGTCACGGCGGGTCCGTCACCGTCCAGTGAATACGCCTCGAGCAGATTGGGTTTCATCCCCATGGCCGCGGCCTCCCGCTCGCGCAGTCCGCCGTTCGGTGTCACCTGTCCCGTGTCGAGGTTCAGTTCGCCGCCGTTGGAGTAATAGATCTCCTTGGTGCCGCCGGCGGAGTTGCTGAAGCGCGAGGTGTAGGTGACCTGAAAACCACGCGTCGGATCATCGAGTGGTCCGTAGTCGAAAACGGCCGTGAGTGTGTCGAAGTTCGTGCGCCCGTCCTTCCACTGGTAGATGCCGCCGTTGGCGCTGACGCTGCGGGGGTGCGGCAGGCCCGTGAACCAGTGCACCGTGTCGATCTGGTGGCACATCCACTGGCCGGGAATTCCGGAGGAGTACGGCCAGAAGAGGCGGTATTCGAGGTGCTTGCGCGCATTGAACGGCTCGAAGGGCCGGTTCACCAGGAAACGGCGCCAGTCGGTGTCCTGCTCCCGCATGGACTCGACGAGCTGCGGCCGCCGCCAGCGGCCCGGCTGGTTGACGTTCCAGCTCATTTCGACGGCGACAATGTCGCCGAACTTTCCCGACCGCAGGTATTCGTTCGCGGCGTGATACGTCCGACCGCTCCGGCGTTGCGAGCCGACCTGGACGATGCGATCCGTCGCGCGCACCGCTTTCAGCGCCGCGCGGGCATCGGCCATGGTTTCCGCAAAGGGCTTCTCGATGTAGACATCGCAGCCGGCCTTTACTCCCTCAATGCGGTGCAACGCGTGCTGGAAGTC
>JAEWIY010000027.1 GCA_023386835.1 Verrucomicrobiota bacterium | reverse complement strand
CGGCCAGTCCATCCAGCGGCTGGGCCGCTGGCGCCGCCACCGCGGCCAGCAAGCCCAAGCCCAGGGCACACCGCCCCATCCAACCACGCGCAGGAAGTTGCATCACGCTCAGCTAAGGCAACCTCGACGCGGGTGCCAGCTCAACGCATGCGTTCCCGCTCCGGCGACCCTGCGCCGGCAGGCCGTCCACCCGCCCCGGACGCCGGGCGGCCGATTTGGCGGTGAATTGGCGAGTGACGCCGGCCAGCCGGCGGCTTACTCGACGCGGACCGGCGGCAGCTTCCAGATGTCCCGCGCGTATTCGCGAATCGTCCGGTCGCTCGAGAATTTGCCGACACGCGCGGTATTGAAGATGGCCATACGCGCCCAGCGATTGCGGTCGACGTAGGCGGCATCCACCCTGGCCTGCGCATCGAGGTAGGCGCGGTAGTCGGCCAGCACCTTGAAGGGATCGCCGCCGTTGAGCAGGCTGTGGTGCAGTGCCCCAAACGCGTGGTGTTCGCCGGGGGTGAAGTAGTCTGAGCCGATCCAGTCGATCACCGTTCGCAGCTCCTGATCACCGTGATAGTAGTCCCACGGCATGTAGCCACGCGCGTTCAGGGCATCGACATCCTCCACCGTCAGGCCGAAGATGAAGATATTGTCGTCACCGACCTCCTCGCGGATTTCGACGTTGGCGCCGTCGAGGGTGCCGATGGTGAGCGCACCGTTCAGGGCCAGCTTCATGTTGCCCGTGCCCGACGCCTCCTTGCCGGCGGTCGAGATCTGTTCCGACAGGTCCGCGGCCGGGATGATCTTCTCGGCCAGCGACACGCGGTAGTTCGGCAGGAACGCGACCTTCAACTTGCCCTGGATCCGCTCGTCCCGGTTGATGCGGTCACCGATGACGTTGATCGCGCGGATGATGTTCTTTGCGAGATCGTAGCCCGGCGCGGCCTTGGCCGCGAAAACGAACACACGCGGCACGATGTCGAGCGAGGGATTCTGCAGCAGGCGACGATACAGCGTCAGGATATGCAGCAGGTTCAGGTGCTGCCGCTTGTATTCGTGCAGACGTTTGATCTGCACGTCGAAGAGCGCATCCGGCGAAACCTCGACGCCGCAGTCCTTCTTGATGACGGCCGCGAGATCGACCTTGTTGGCCCGCTTGATCGCCATGAACTCCTCCTGGAACGCGGAGTCGTTGGCGAAACGTTCGAGGCCGCGCAGCAGATCGAGGTTGCGCACCCAATCGCGTGAACCCAGCCGGCGCGTGATGAGATCGGACAGCCGCGGGTTGCAATCGAGCAGCCAGCGCCGTGGCGTGATGCCGTTGGTCTTGTTCTGAAACTTGCCCGGGTAGAGTTCGTCGAATTGTGGGAAGAGTTCCTTCTTCAGGAGCTCGGTGTGCAACGCGGCCACCCCGTTGACGGCGTGGGAGCCGACAACCGCGAGGTTGGCCATGCGGAGTGACTTCCCTCCGTTCTCCTCGACGAGCGAGCAAATCGCTTTCCTGGAGACGTCACCGGGCCAGCGCTTCTCCACTTCGTCCAGCAGCCGATGGTTGATCTCGAAAATGATCTGAAGGTGACGCGGCAGCACGCGTTCGAACAGCGGCACACTCCACTTCTCCAGCGCCTCCGGCAGCAACGTATGGTTGGTGTAGCCGAAGGTCGACGTCACGATCGACCACGACTGATCCCACGGCAGGTTGTATTCATCAAGCAGGATGCGCATCAGCTCCGCCACGGCCACGGCGGGGTGCGTGTCGTTGAGCTGGATCGCCACCTTCTCGCTGAAGTTGTCCCACGAGTTCGTCTCGTCGCGGAAGTGACGGCGGATGATGTCCCGCAGCGAGCAGCAAACGAAGAAGTACTGCTGCACGAGCCGCAGCTCCTTTCCGTTCTCCGTCTTGTCATTTGGATACAGGACCTTCGACACGGTCTCGCCAATGGCCTTCTCGCGAACCGCTTCGACGTAGCCGCCGCTGTTGAAGGCCGCGAGGTCGAACTCCTCGGTCGCGCGCGAAGTCCACAGCCGCAGCAGGTTGACGGTCTTGGTGCCGTAACCCGCGATCGGGATGTCATGCGGCACGCCGAGCAGCGTCTTGGTGTTGACCCACTTCGGCCGGCAGTTGCCGAAGTCGTCGAACATATTCTGCACCTCACCGTAGAGCTGCACCTCCTGGGTGTACATCGGGTGCACGATTTCCCAGGGCGTGCCGAAGATCATCCAGCTGTCCGGATGCTCGATCTGGTGGCCTTGGCGAAACTCCTGCCGGAACAGGCCGAACTCGTAGTTGATGCCGTAGCCGATCGCCGGCAGGTCCAGCGTCGCGAGCGAGTCGAGGAAACACGCCGCCAGCCGCCCGAGGCCACCGTTGCCCAGGCCCATGTCCTCCTCGGCCTCGCGCACGTCGGACCATTCGACGCCGAGTTCACGCAAGGCATCAACCGTCGATTCGAAGAGACCCGCGTTGTACAGGTTGCTCTCGAGCAGGCGGCCCATGAGGTACTCGAGCGAGAGGTAATAGAGCCGCCGCACGTTCTGATCATTGTGCACGGCCTGCGTCTCGATCAGCCGGTCCAGGATGTTGTCCCGCACCGCCATCGCCGTGGCGATCCACCAATCGCGCGGCGAGGCACTGCCGGTGTCCCGCGCCAGCGTATACGTGAGGTGCCGGAGAATCGCGGCTTTCATCCCGCCCACGGGCTCACCCGAGGTGGTTTGGCGCGGTGGAGCGGCTTCGGTTTTTTTGGGCTGCTTGAGCTTGGACTTCACGGACATGGGCGAAGGAGAGGGTGTGGCGGTCTGCGACACCTCCGAGCTGGAACGGTGCCAACCGCAACGGTGGCGTCACGCGCAATTTGTTCGTCCGGGGTTAGCCCCCCACGCGCAGGACTATTTCTGGAAGCGCCGGGCCAGCTCGCCGTGGCTGAGCTCCGTGTGAGTCGCACGCCCGCCCGGGCTCATGTGCGGCGCCCGGCAGGCGAACAACTGCTGTACGAGTGCCAACCACTCGGTGGCACTCGCCGTCTCCGGCAGGCGAACCGCCTTGGCGGACGCGAGCCGTGCGAGTTCCTCATGCGCGAGGTCGAGGTTACTCTCCGGCAACCGCCCATCGCGCATCGCGCCCAGCAGGTCTCGCAAAAACGCCTCGGCATCAGCCGGCTCCAGCCACGCCGGAACGGCTTCGATGCGGAAGAAATTCCGGCCAAATTCATCCACCTCGAGCCCGTGCCCGTGCAGAAACCGTTGCCGGTCCAGCAGCAAAGCGGACGCCACCGGATCGAGTTCGACCGGCACCGGCAGCAACAGGCGCTGGCTGGGCACACTACCCTCCCGAAACTCCTCCTGCAGCCGCTCAAACCAGATCCGCTCGTGCGCCGCCCGGCGATCCACCAGCACGAGCCCGGCCGGCGTCTCGAAAATCCCGTAGGCGCCATGCGCCTGCCCCAGGAACCGCCACGCGGTCAGCGGGGCCGTCGGTGCCGAAGCGGCGGGCGCCGCACGACCGGCCGATATTGCGGCTGCCAACCTCCCGCCCGCCGGAGACCCAATCGGCGCGGCGACGGGCATGGGAGCGGCCGCCGACCCACTCACGGACCGCGACTCGGGCGCGGACGCCGGCCAACGGGGCTCGGGAACGCCCGGTTGCGTCGGCAACGCGGGCAGTCGTTCCAAGGTGAGCCCACCGGAGGCCGCCGCACCGATGGAACCGCGCACCGCGTCCGGTGCCCCCGCGGCGAGCGCCACGGATGGACGCAACCCGTCGGCCAACTCGCGCAAGCGGGTCAGGATCGAACGAATCACGAACCCGCGCACCGCGGGCTCGCTGCGGAAACGCACCTCGCGTTTGGCCGGGTGCACGTTCACGTCCACCCACGCGGGATCGACGTCAAAAAAGACAAACGCCAACGGATAGCGTCCCTTCGGCAGCGACTCGTGGTAACTCTCGATCAGCGCGTAATTCAGCGTGCGACTGTCGACCGGCCGCCGGTTGACGAAGGCAATCATCTCGTGCCGCGTTCCGCGCCCCACCCCCGGCCGACCGATCAACCCGCTCAAGGCCATCCCGCCCTCATTCGCTTCGATCGGCACCAGCTCACTCGCGATCTGGCGGCCAAAAATCTCCCCGATCCGGTCCACCAAGCCCGGGCACTCGGGCGAGCGAAAGATCACGCGGCCATCTTCGATCAGGACAAAAGCCACCTGCGGGAACGCGAGCGCGTACAACCGCACACCCGCCACGATGTGCGCCGCCTCGGTCTCATCGCGTTTCAGGAACTTGCGCCGGGCCGGCACCGAGTTGAACAGGTGCGCCACCTCGATTCGAGTCCCCACGGGCCGGCCGCAATCGCGCACATGGACAACGCGGCCGCCATTCACGACGATCTCCGTGCCGACCTCGGCCCCTGCCGCCCGCGTCTGGAGCGTAAAACGCGAGACGCTCGCAATCGATGGCAACGCTTCACCGCGAAAACCGAAGCTGATCAACCGGTCCAGATCGGCGGCATCAGCGATCTTGCTGGTCGCGTGCCGTTCCAAGGCCAACAACGCGTTGTCCCGCGTCATGCCATGGCCGTTGTCCTCGATCCGCATGAGCGACCGCCCGCCATGGCGAAACTCGACCTCGATCCGCGTCGCCCCCGCGTCCAACGCGTTTTCCACGAGCTCTTTGACCACCGCGGCCGGGCGCTCGATCACCTCACCAGCGGCAATCTGGTTGGCAACACGGTCAGGCAGGATCCGGATCTCAGGCATGCAGGGACGAACCTGAAAGCCTCACACGACCGCGCGCCGCGCAAGGGTTCTTTTGTCCGCAAGAACGTAGCGGCAGCCAAACGCCCGTTTCGGCGAATGCCGCGAAACTATCTGCCACGAAGCCGCAAAAATGCCCAAAAGGCACAAAACGAAAGGGCCGGCAGGTGCGCCCGCCCCTTCGCACATGCTTTTTGCGCCTCTTGTGCCTTCTTGCGGCCCTACTCAGCGCGGACAATGACCGTCGCCGGCCGGAGCCCGTCAGCCCGCGCGGTGACGCGCATTTCGCCCGGCGTGCCCGGTTTCGCGCGCACGATCGCGAGGCACCAACCGCTGAACGCGTCGCGGACCGGCGACGGGAACGGTTGGAAATTCGTGGGATCGCCGTTGTCCGTCGCCACAATCTCTCCCGGTCCGCTCACCTCAAACGTCACGCGGTGGCTGGCGCGCGGCGCGACTACGCCGTCGGCGTCAACCACGGCGACGCTGATGAACGACAGGTCGTCGCCGTCCGCGCGGATCACGGCGCGGTCCGCTTCCGCCTGCAGCGCCGCGGCTTCACCCGCCGTACGGACGGTGTCACTCGCCCAGCGCTGCCCGTTTTTGTAGGCGATGACCTCAAGCGTGCCGGGCTCGTAAACCACGTCGTCCCACCGCAACCGGTATTCAAATTTCCCCTTCGCTTGGCGGCCGAGCGACCGGCCATTGAGGAACAGCTCCGCCTCGTCACCGGAGGTGAACACGTGGACCGGGGTCACCTGCCCCACGCGTTCCGGCCAGGTCCAGTGCGGCAACAGGTGCGCCATCGGATGTTCCGGCCGCCAGTGGGATTGGTAGAGGTAGAACCGGTCCTTCTTGAAGCCGGCCAGATCGATGATGCCGCAATACGAACTGCGGGAGGAGTAGTACGGCGTCGGCTCGCCCAGGTAGTCCCAGCCCGTCCAGACGAACTCACCCGCGACATACGGGTGCCGCTCGAGCGACGCAAAAACCTTCTCCGCCGAGGAGCCAAAATCGACCGCGTGCAACTCGTAGGCGGTCACGTGGCGAAGGGTGGAATCACCACCGCGCCCGTCGCGCACCGGTGCACTCACCTCGGGTGAAACGGGAAACAGGTACACCCCCCGGCTGCTGAAGGCCGAAGCCGTCTCGCTGCTCAGGATGACCTTGTCCGGATATTTGTCGCGAAACGCTGGATACTGCGGCGGCGTCCGGATGCGATCCGTGCCCTCGAACTCGGGCGTGTCGCGGATCCCTTCGCCCTGGTAGTTCAGGCTGATCAGGTCGACCGCACCGGGCAACGGCATGTCGGGCTTGGCGTAGTTCATCGCCGTCGTCGTCGGCCGGGTGTAATCCTCCTCGTGCACGATGCGGCCGAGTCTGCGCGCGAGCTCGGCGCCCGCCTCACCCGTGTACTGCTCGCCCACTTCATTTCCGATACTCCACATGATGACAGACGGAGAATTCCGGTCGCGGCGGACCAACGCCCGCAGGTCCTGCTCGTGCCAGTCCGGGAAAATCAGGTGGGCATCAAGCGGCGTCTTCTTGCGCTCCCACATGTCGAACGCCTCGTCCACGACGAGGAAACCCATCCGGTCGGTCAGCTCCAGCAACTCCGGCGCCGGGGGATTGTGGCTCATCCGGATCGCGTTGCAGCCCATCTCACGAAGCAGCTCGAGCTGCCGTTCCGCGGCGCGAACGTTGAACGCCGCACCAAGCGCACCAAGATCGTGATGCTGGTTGACGCCGCGGAGGCGAATGGGCTCGCCGTTGACGATCACGCCACGCTCCGGATCAAACCGCAGTTCGCGGATGCCAAACCGTGTCAGGTACACGTCGCGAAGTTCACCGCCCTGCCGGACCGTCGTGCGCGCGACGTAGCGATTCGGCTGCTGCGTCGGCGGTGGCCCCCACAAGCGGGGATTGGGCAGCACAACTGTGCCTTTGACCCGGCTCACGGTACGCCCGGAGATCAACACTCCCAGCGGTCCCACCTGCGCCACCGCGGCACCCTCCGGTTCTCCATTCTCGCCCAAGAGGAAAAGCTCGGTGGCCACCTCCACCCGCACCGCGGCCTCATCGGCGTTGTTCACCTTCACCTCGAGGTCGATCGTTGCTTCCTCCGCGCTGACCTGCGGCGTCGTAAGGTAGGTGCCCCACTGCGCCACGTGCACGCGGGACGTCTTCGTCAGCCAGACGTTGCGGTACAATCCGCCTCCTGGATACCAGCGCGACGACTGCGCCGGATTGTCGAGGCGGATGGCGAGCTGGTTCTCCCCGCCAAAAATCACATACGGCGTCAGATCGACCTGCCACGAGGAGTAGCCATAGGGCCAACCGCCGACGAGTTGGCCGTTGAGCCAAACCGTGGCGTACGACATGGCGCCGTCGACTTCGAGAAAGAGCGACCGCCCCGCGTCATTCGCCGGGACGTGAAGTTTTTTCCGGTACCAAGCGATGCCCGGGCTCGGCAGCCGGCCCATGCCGCCGCCCCCACCCGTCGTGATGAAGGGGCCGGCGATCGCCCAGTCATGGGGCAGGTCTACCTCGTGCCAGTTTAAATCATCAAACGTCGGGCTGAGGTACTCCACCTGGGCCCAGTCCGGGCGTGGAGCCGGACGTTGAAAGTGCCGGGCCGGATCCGCGATGAAGTCATTGCCCGTGGGCAGTATCCACGGCTTCAGCACGTCCGTGCCTGACGTGAGCGCCACCGCCTCGGTGGGCTTGGCGTCGGCGGCCTTGCCGTCGCGCTCCTCCTCGATCGTGGGGCGGACGTCGTACGCGAGGTTCACCGTATTGCCGGGAGGATCGCCCTGTTCGAACCGCCAGCCGCGATTCAAGCGAATACGCTCCCGCGGCTGCGCCTCCGACGCGAGTTCCTCGGCTGGGCGGGGCGCGCTGCTGGACGCGGCCGCGGCCGCCGCACCATGCGAAACCAAAACAAGAAGGAAGAGGTTGAGAAAAAAACGGGGGAGTTTCACGGAGGTAACGGGAGGGAAAGCGCAGTTCATCCGCTCCCTTGGAGCAAAACGAAGGCATTTTCACTCAACGTTCGCCAACACCGGCGCATTCTCCCGTCAAAAGCAGGCGAAGGGGAGCCGGTACTGTGAAGTTCTCCTTCGCAGCAGCCGCAAAAAGATGCCAAAGGCCCAAAACCGATGAATTAGCGGGAACGCGGTTCCCCCTCCGAATCCTTTTGCGACTCCTGCCTCCTTGCGGCCTCTACCCCACGCGGCCGGCCTACGCTTATTTTTTCTCGTTCTGCGAGGGCGTCGGGGGCGCTGCTCGCGGGATCTCGATCAGGTTGACGAGATAAGTGGCGGCCCGGAACGGACGGAAGATTGCGTTGCCGATCACGAGGGGCTCCACGGGATGTGCCTTCTCCTCCGGCAGCCGGGCCAGCAGGTACGAGAGCACGACCACACTCACCAGCACCACGACGAAGAAGAGTTGGAAGACCAGGACATTCATCCCGGGCCCGCTCTCGCCGCCGGTCTTCAGGAAGAGTCCCCAGAGGATTGGAGCGCAGCCGCCCAGGCAGGCGGTCACGGCGCCCTGGATCGAAACCACCAACGTGCGATCCTCGGGCGCGATCACCTTGGGCAGGTAGTTCAGGTTCGCGATCGTCCAACAGGCTGCCGCCAGGCCGAGGGCGAAGTAGGCGACGTACGCGCCGATCAGCGTCTGGGCGTTGCCTTGCAGGAACACCAGCCAGAACACCGCCACGAAGACGTACAGGACCATGGTCAGCAGGAAGAACGGCCGGGCCCCGGTTGCGTCGATCCGGCGGCGAATCAGCCCGGCCGCCACCATCACCCCGGCATACCGCAGCACCTCAAACGCCATGATCTGGCCGGCCGTCAGGCCCGGGCCGACCTTCAAATAGTACGCGACAAAGGGGGGAATCGGCGTCGACAGCAGCGCGTATCCGACCGCCAACCACAGGTAGCTGCGGAAGGGCGAGGGCGTGAACATGTGCCGCGGCGTGTCGCGCAGCACCGTCCGCAGGCTGAGCGCCGAAGGATGCGGCGCGTCCGGCAAGCGCTTCAGGGCAAAGTAGCTGAAGATGGAACCGGACAGCGCGATGCCGTATTGCACCAGCAGCGCCGTGTAAACCGGCAGCGCGGCAAACAGGCCCACGCAGGCCAACAGCGTCACCACTCCGCCAATACCAGAGATGAACTGGTCGTTGCCGAAGTAACGCCCGCGCGCCTCCACCGGCAGGACAGCGTACAACCACGGAATGATCGCCGCCGCCCCGATCGACCGGAAAAAGCAGAACCAGAAGACGCTGCCGACGAGCACCGGCGCCATCCAGTCGCGCACGCCGAGGATCGGCGCGAGCACCGCCAGCAGCGCCGGCACGGCGAGGAACACGCTGCGCGTTCCCCACCCGCCAAGCATCACCCGCTTGTAGCCATAACGCGGCAGCAACGCCGTCGAGATCACCTGGATCGGCGTCAGCAGGAAAACGAACGAATACGCGAGGCCGACCTGCAGCGGCGACGCGCCCAGCTGCTCGGCAAACAGCACCATCGGGGTGCCGATGCCGATCTGCCACGTCAACGCGTTGAAAAACGCAAACGTCAGCCCCGGGCGGAACGGGGCGAGTTCCGGGTCGGACTTCTCCGTCGGAAACAGCCGTGCGATCACGCCGCGGCGCGTTCACCCAGCCGTTTGCGCCAGGCCGCCAGTTGCTTCCGGACCTGGGCCGGACCTGGCATGCCGGTGCCACGCCGGCGCGCCATCGCTCGTGGCAAATCAAAAACCTGGGCCCAGTCCTCTCCAAAGGCCGCGTGAATCGCCCGCACGTCCTTCGTTGGCAGCTGGTCCAGCCGCGTGCCCGTGGTCTCCGCCAACTTGACCACGGCGCCGACCGCGTGGTGCGCATCACGGAATGGCACCCCGCGCTCGACCAGATAGTCGGCCAGGTCGGTCGCGAGTAGCGCCGGATCGGATACGGCGGCCGCGCAGCGGTCGCGCCGCACCGTCAGGCCCGCGATCGTGCCCGCCAGCACATCGGCGCACAAGGCGGTCTGGTCGTAGCTGTCGAACACCGGCGGTTTGTCCTCCTGCAGGTCGCGGTTGTAGGTCAACGGCAACCCCTTCGTCAGCGTGAGCAGCGTCTGCAGGTTGCCCTGCAGCCGGGCCGATTTGCCGCGCAGCAGTTCACACGAGTCCGGATTCTTCTTCTGCGGCATCAACGAGGAACCGGTGCAGAACGCATCCGGCAGGTCGACGTAGCCAAACTCCGCGCTCATCCAAATGATGAGGTCCTCGGCGATTCGCGAGAAGTGTGTGCCGGCGAGCGCGCAGGCTGCGGCGAACTCCACGAACAGGTCGCGATCCGCCACCGTATCCATCGAGTTCTGCGTGACGCGCGGTTTGCCCTTGGCGTCAACAAACCCCAGTTCCCGCGCCGTAAACTCACGATCGATCGGCAGCGTTGTGCCGGCAATCGCCCCGCTGCCGAGCGGGCACCAGTTGGCGTGATCCGCCACCACGACCAGCCGGTCCCGGTCCCGCTGCAGCATCTCGAGGTACGCACACAAGTGATGCGCCAGCGCCACCGGTTGCGCGCGCTGGAGGTGCGTGTAACCGGGGATCAAGACGTCACCATCGCGCTCGGCCACCGCCAGCAGCGCCGCCTGCGCACCGGCCAGCCGCGACGAGAGGTCGGCACAGGCATGTTTAAAGAACAACCGCATGTCGGTCGCGACCTGGTCATTGCGGCTGCGCGCGGTGTGCAACTTGGCGGCGGCGGGCACGCGCTTCGTCAGCGCCTGCTCGATGTTCATGTGCACGTCTTCCAGCGCCGTGTTCCACTTGAACCGGCCGGCCTCGATCTCCGCCGCGATCGCGTCGAGCCCCGCATGGATGGCGTCGCGCTCGGCCGCGGTGAGCAGTCCGACCTGCGCGAGCATGGCCGAATGCGCCTTGCTCCCGCGAATGTCGAACAGCGCCAGACGCGCGTCGAACGAGACGGACTCGCTGAACTTCAACATCAGTTCCGCGGGCGCGGCACTGAACCGTCCGCCCCAGGTGGCCTGCGACTTCTTCGCCATGGTGATATGTGATCGCAGCACAGAGCGGCCCCCGCCGCCCTGCAACGGAAAAGGTGCCCCCTGCCGCACGGCCGCGACTGGCCCGCATTCGCGCTCGGCCTTGCCCTCCCCACCCGGCGGGGCACATTACGCGCGCTCATGCCTTGCTTGGTGCGCAGTCTTCTTCCCGCTCTTTCGCTCAGCCTGATGGTTCTCCTGACCGCGCGCCCGGCTCTGGCAGCGCCCCACGACGAGGTCACGATCGAGACAGTCAAGACGTCGATCTACGTCGGCAGCGTAACCCTCCATGTGCCGCCAATGAAGCGGGAGCAGGAGACCTACCACACGACCTATCGCGCCAAGGTGTTTCCCTACTGGTTTCACAACGAGCACGGCACGCTCTCCATCAACCTGAGCGATGCCGACCTGGCGCGGTTGGAAGCCGGTGAAACCGTCGAGTTCACCGGCCACGCGCAGAATCACAAGGGCCAGGGCCGTGAAGTGACCGGACGCGCCCAACCGCAGGGGGATCGACACGGCAAACTCAAGGTCCGCGTGCGCGTCACCGAGAAGATCGAACTGATCTTCAACACGACTTACACCTTCACCGGGAAGTGAGGCGCTCGGCTGCGGGTCGTGCGTGTCTTCCCGTCGCTGGCGTCGGCGCCCGGGCGCACGGCCACACCCCGGCAGACGCAATCGCGTCGGAGCGGGATTGCGCTGTCACGGCCTTTTCCCTACGCCCGTGCGCGCATGGACTTTCTGCGCCAGGAATCGCTGCTACCCACGATCCAGCTGGCCATTACTCCGGTGATCCTCATGGCCGCCCTCGGCTCGCTCCTGCTCACCATGACGAACCGGATGGGTCGCATTGTGGACCGAACGCGCAGCCTGGCCGGGCAACTCCGGGCGTCCACCGCCGCCGACCGCCCGCACCTCGAGCAGCAGCTGCGCGTGCTCTATCGCCGGGCCGGCCTGATCCGGCGCGCGGTCACCTTCAACACGGGGAGCCTGCTGAGCTGCGGCCTCCTAGTGGTGGTGATCTTCCTGGCGGCGCTCTTTGAGGCGCCGCTCGCACCCGTCATCCTCGGTTTGTTCTTCGCCAGCGTCGCGCTGATGGTCCTCGGGCTGATGGCGTTCCTGCGCGACATCTTCATGTCTCTGATGGCGCTCGAACTCGAAGTCACCCGCGCCCTCGAAAACCGGGTCAGCTGAACGCAGAGCGGTGCCGTGGTCTTTCTCCCGGCCGCGGGGACGTGCCGTGCAGCAGACCTGCTGGCACGCCCGGCGGGATTCGAACCCACGACCACCAGCTTAGAAGGCAGGTGCTCTATCCAACTGAGCTACGGGCGCCCAACGCGGCGTCACCGTTAGGCGCTGCCATCGCGCTCGACAAGGGAGAAAGGCCGGTTCCTGCGCGGTCGGACGGCCGAGGGCCACGGTCAAGGCACGTCCGTGCTGCGCGTTGCGCCTGGTCGCCCGGCCTTGGAGGCGCGACTCGATCGGCCCGCATCGCATTCACAAGCAGCCGCCCAGCCGGCCGCACGCCCGTCACTCGGGAGCGCGGCGGCCAAGCGTCGACATCAGCGTCCGCCGGAGGCGGCGGCCACAGGCGCCGGGGCGATCTCGCGAAGTTGCACCGCCCCGAGCACTTCGCCATGCGCGAGCATGTTCGTCACCGCCACGATCCGATCACCCGGTTTGACCAGGCCGCGGTCGATCAGCATGCGCTCGGCCGCACGGATGGTCGCTTCCGCATCCCAGGCCGCCGGCATGATGAAAGAGGTGACCCCGTGCCGGAGGCACAGCCGTTGGGCCGCGACCGGATTGGGCGAGAAGGCGAAAATCGGCGCCTTTTTCGGCCGCAACGCCGCACATAAACCGGCCAGGCGCCCCGACTGGGTGAACACGCACAAACCCCGCGCCTGCACGCGGTCCACCAGGTGCACCGCGGTCGACGCGATCAACTCGGCCTTGTGCACCAATTCGAGTTCGTCCTGCACCCGCAACTGTGGCTGGCCGGTCTCGACGCGGTGCGCCACGCGTTGCAGCACCTCGATACACGCGAGTGGATAGCGGCCCACACTGGTCTCACCGGAAAGCATGATTGCGTCGGCGTTCTCATAGACCGCGTTCGACACGTCCGTGATCTCCGCGCGGGTCGGCATCGGACTCTGGATCATGCTCTCGAGCAGATGCGTCGCAATGATCACCGGCTTCTTCGCCAGCTGTACCGCTCGCACCACTTGCCGTTGGATCAACGGCAATTGATCGTAAGGGCACTCCACGCCCAAGTCGCCGCGCGCCACCATGATGCCATCGCTCACTGCGATGATTTGATCGAGATTCCGGATGGCGCTCTGATCCTCGATCTTGGCGATCACGCCGGTTTGCGTGGCGCCGTGCTCCTGCAGGAACTGGCGCAACACGCCGATGTCGGCCGCCTCGCGGACAAAGGACAGGGCCACGTAGTCCACACCCGCGGCGAGCCCGGCTCGCAGGTCGGCGCGGTCCTTCTCCGTCAGGGCGGGCAGGCCCACCTTGACGCCGGGCAGGTTGATGTGACGGCGGCTGCCGAGTATTCCTGTGGTCAATACGCGGCAGACAACCTCCCGGTCAGTGGTCGACAGCACCTCCATTCGGATCAAGCCATTGTCCACCAGCACCGTGTCGCCAGCCTGGAGGTCGCGGACGAGTCCGTCGTAGTTGACGGAGACCGACAGGCGCTCCTGTGAAACATGACCTGCGACCGTGAAGGTGAACGTGTCGCCCGGGCTCAGTTCGAGTTTCTCCGGCAGATCACCGGTGCGGATGGCCGGACCCTGCGTGTCGAGCAGGACGGCCACCTGGCGAGCGTGCTGTTCGGCCAAGGCGCGCACACGCGGCACGATCGCCTGCACCCAGTCCGGGTGCGCGTGCGACATGTTCAGTCGGAAAACATCCACGCCGGCCTGCAGCAACGCCTGCAGCATGTCGTCGCTGTCCGTGGCGGGGCCGAGCGTGGCGATGATCTTGGTCCGCCGATTCGGCGGTGGCGGCAACGGAGCAGGTGCACGCCGGTTGTTCGGGGAACGGCTGACCGCCCCCTCGACTACGTTGAGCTCCGGTAGGAGGCTGCTGATCATAGGAGAAAGCGCCCCGGGTCATCGGACCCGGTGCGAATGGAAGACGGCTCGTCGACCTTCGATCGACCAGATGTTCAAAGGCGGCAGCCCGGGCATTTGCAGGCTGACGATGCGGTGCGGTTCACGGACAACGGCGGCAACCGCGGCGGCGATCACCAGCCAGGGGATCTCCTCCGGCGCGGGCTTCGCGCCAGGCGTCTGGCCGTCGGCGGCCAGGTGTTGTTCGAGCGCGCGGACCTGCTGGGTCAACGACTCGAGCTGCCGCCGGAGCACGGCGAGTTCCTCGGCCGCGCTGCGGGTCATGGGAGCTCCTCGACGACGGCTTCGGCGGTCTGCCCCGCGACGCGGATCTGGTAGCGTCGCGTGGTGCCCGACCTGGTGGGCACCGGCGCGGGTTTGGTGACCGGCGCAGGCTTCTCACCCTTGAGCAGCTTGGCCGTCTCGACCGGGAACATCGCATGGAGCACGGCAATCTCATCGCTGGCGGGCAGGCCCTGCGCCTCGAGCGCCGCCCGCAGTTTGGGCATGTGCGGCAGGGCGAGATCGGCTGGCCGCTCCTCGAGCGGCTTCTGGCCCGTCTTGTTGACGATCACCTCGAGCAACTGCGCGTCGATCGGACCCGGCGGGCGGCCGTACTTGCCGAGCGCGACGTCGATCGTCGGCTGCGACAGCGTCTTCCACCGGCCGAACTTGACGTTGAGCATCGCCTGCGTGCCGACGATCTGGGAGGTCGGCGTGACCAGAGGCACCCAACCCAGGCTGTGGCGCACGTAGGGAATTTCTCGTGACACCTCGTCCCAGCGCCCGGCCATGCCCTGCTCCTTAAGCTGGGTGCGGAAGTTGGAGAGCATGCCGCCCGGAATCTGGTACGTCAGCGTATCCGGGTCCGTGCGCTCGTTGGCGGGGCTGGTGAAGGCGCCCAGCTCCGCATAGACTTTCTCGAAGTACGTCCGCAGCTCGGCCAGTCGGGCCGGATCGAACGACGGGCAGCGCGGGTGGCCTTCGAGCAGCGCCAGCATGCGTGCGGTATCCGGCTGGCTGGTACCGTTGGCGAAGGGCACGAT
>JAEWIY010000032.1 GCA_023386835.1 Verrucomicrobiota bacterium | reverse complement strand
CCACCCGCCCCCCCCCCCCCCCCCGCACCTGCTCGTCGGGCCAGGCCCGCAGCAGGGCGGCATAAGCCTCCATCAAGTGCAGGTGGGCGTTCTGTGACTTGGCGTGCCCCGGGCCGATCACCGTCGGCTGGCCTTCGGGGGTGCGCTGCCATTCGCGGGTGAAGCTTTCGAAGTAACCGCCGTTTGGGTGGTCCCGCGTCTTCTCCTCGATCAAACGAAACAGCTCGATCGCGCGTTCCCGCGCCGCCGTTACGCCGGTGGCGCGATAGTATTCCGACAGTGAATACAAGGCGAACGCCTGGCCGTAGAGGTGCTTGAAGGTTTGCAACGGCGCTCCGTCGGCGGTGACCGACCAGAGGTAACCGCCGTGCGCCTCGTCCCGAAAGTTCGCAGTCAGGTCCTGGTACGCCCGGTCGGCCATTTTCCGATACGCCGGGTCACCGTACCGGCGGAAGGCCGCGGAAAACGTCCACAGGATCCGGCTCGTCATCAGGGCCGCCCGCGGCGCCGATTCCCGCGGCTGCCCTGGGTTGTGCACTTCGCCATAAAAACCGTCCCGCCCCGGGTGCGGCACGTGCGCCAGCCAAAACGGCAGGATATTCTGCCTCAGCTCCGCTTCGGCCCGTCGGGCAAGGTCCGTCAATCGCTCCGGATCGGAAGCAGCGCCGTGAGCCATTTGCGTCACAAGCACCACGAGCAGCCACACCCAGACCCGAGGCTTTGGCAACGCGCGCATGGCCCCTTACGGTCAGGCAGGCGCGCTCCGACGCAAGCATCCACGACGAGTCGCCGGCAAAAGGTTACGCCGCCAGCTGACTCCGGAAATACTCGATCGTCCGGCGCAGCCCCTCTTCCAAGGGCACTTTCGGCTCCCAGTTCAGCGCCCGCCGCGCGAGGCTGATGTCCGGCTGCCGCTGTTTCGGGTCATCCGATGGCAACGGCCGATGCACGATCTTCGAGCGCCCGCCGACCAGCTTCAGGGTCAGCTCGGCGAGCTCGAGCATGGTGAACTCGCCGGGGTTGCCGATGTTCACCGGACCGACCGTGGTCGTCTGGTTCATCAGGCGGAGGAAGCCCTCGATCAGATCGTCGACGTAACAGAACGAGCGGGTCTGCTGCCCATCACCATAGACCGTGAGGTCTTCGCCCCGCAGGGCCTGTACGATAAAATTGGAGACGACCCGGCCGTCGTTCGGGTGCATGCGCGGCCCGTACGTGTTGAAGATACGCACGACCCGGATATCGACGCCATTCTCGCGGTGGTAGTCGAAGAACAGCGTCTCCGCACAGCGTTTGCCTTCGTCGTAGCAGGAGCGTTTGCCGATCGGGTTGACGTTGCCCCAGTAGCTCTCCGGCTGCGGGTGCACGGACGGATCACCGTACACCTCGCTGGTGCTCGCCTGGAAGACCCGTGCCTTCACGCGCTTGGCCAGGCCGAGGCAGTTGATTGCGCCCATGACCGACGTCTTCGTCGTCTTGATCGGATTGAACTGGTAGTGCGGCGGTGAAGCGGGGCACGCCAGGTTGTAGATCTGCTCCACCTCGAACTTGAACGGATCGATGACGTCGTGCCGCACGAGTTCGAAACGCGGGTGCGTCAGCAGGTGGGCGATGTTGCCCTTCCGGCCGGTAAAGAAGTTGTCCAAACAGATCAGCTCGTGACCGTCCGCGATCAGCCGGTCGCAGAGATGGGAACCCAGGAATCCGGCGCCGCCGGTTACGAGAATACGCATGACGATGAACGTGTTCTGTGGCGCCGCGCGGCCGCTGGCAAGAGGCCGTTGCAGGGCGCGGCGACGACCTGCACGCCCGCGTTATGTTCCTCCACACCATGCAACTATTCCGCTTGCCGGCCCGGCCGCGTCGCCTACCACCACCCTCCCCTTCCTCGTGAAGGGGGAACTACAAACCCTATGAACTACAGCAAGTCCCTCGTGGGGGCGCTGGCGGCGATCGCTGCCGGTGCCTGCCTCTTCGGTCAAACTGCGTCGGTGAACAACGACTCGGCCGGTCTGCTCGGCCAGCGTTACGTCGGCGTCGGGTTCTTCGTGGATGACCTCCGCGAGGTGCCCGTCGACAGCGGCCTCGGTGGCTCGGTGGGCGTCAACCTGCCGATCACCAGCAACCTCGATCTCGCGTTCCAATACGCGTACGAGCGCATCAGCGACTCGCTGCTCAAAGCCCGTAACCACACGGTCGGCGCCACCCTGCGGGCCTACAACCCGTACGAAGCCGTGAAGCTGTTCAGCGATGCCACGTTGTCGCATTCCTGGTCGCGTGTTCGCGCCCCGGGCGTCGGCCGCGTGACCGAGAACGATCCGTACTGGGAACTCGGCGTCGGTGTGGAAGCTCCGCTAACCTCCTCCACGGCCCTCCTCGGCCGCGTCTCTTACAGCGACGCGTTCGACGGTGACGTGGACGGCACGTGGAACTTCACCGCCGGAGTCAGCCATCGCTTCACCGCGAAGGTCGACGGTCTCGCCAGTGTGACGTTCCATGAGGACGATGCGGTCGTCTACGCCATCGGCGTAGCTTACCGCTTCTAACC
>JAEWIY010000224.1 GCA_023386835.1 Verrucomicrobiota bacterium | reverse complement strand
TTTCACGCCGGGTCCAAGGCCGACGGCGTGGTGATCTTCTAGTTCGCGGCGCCTCCAATCTGAATCCGGGCTGGCGCCACTCTTCCGCCGGGATCTCAGAAATCCGGAAACGCGTTCTCGGGTTTGGTCGTTGAGGCCACCGCCTCGTTGGACGGTTCCGGCGCCCACGGCGCGCCGGCATTGATCCAGGCGCGGAAACGCTGCAGCTCCTCGGCCGACAGTCCGGGATACTTTCCGCGCCGATTGAGTGGCGGCATCTCGAGGTCCTCAACCTGGCCGGCGACCTGAAGGTAGAGCGGGCTCGCCTCGGCGTCTCCCGGCACGATCGCAGGATCGCCGCTTTGTCCGCCGCGCAACAGCGCTTCGCGCGAAGTCAGGATGAAGCCGGCTTTCGGGCGGGCGCCGCCGTGGCATCCCGCGCACGAGCGTTCGAGCACCGGGCGGATGTCGCGGAGGAAATCGACGGCCGTCTCTGGCGTTGCCTCCGGCTCAGCGGAGGCCAGCGCCGGGTGAGCCGCCTTGGCTGCGCTTTGCTGAAACGCGGCGATCAGCTCGTGGGCGTTTGGCAGCTGCCTTCGCGCCACCGTGGGCTGGAGCGTCTGGAGTAGCGCTATCGTCGCCCACGCGCTGCCGGCGGCCGAGATCCATTGGTCTTTTCCGTGCGGAAACTTGCCGTCGAAGTGGGGTTGAAACGGCCACGAGCGACTGCGGACCCACCAGGAGCCGTCGTCAAACTGCGTGCGCAACAGGAAGGTAATGCCGCGTTCGTAGGCTTCGTGCGTGGGTGCGAGGCCTGCGTGATGCAGCGCCACCAAGGCCGAGCCCGTGGCCCACGCGTCGGGCTCGCGGCCGGGCAGTTGGGCCCAACCCCCGTCTTCACCCTGTGTTTGCAGCAGCGTCTCGATCAACGGCTCGAGGGCCGGACGTGACTCGCCCGTCCACGCGAGTCCGAGCAACTGGAAGACGCGGTCATTGTGCGAGTGCGCGGATTGACGGGCCAACCATGCGCGGGCCCGCTGGAGGGCGTCGGCCGCCGCCTCCTCGTGACCGGTCGGTGGGTACAACTGCACGGCCCGCAGTGTCCACGTGGTGAATACGATCGGCCCGTCGGACATCGGCGGCCGTCGCACGTTCTCCTTCCACGATCCATCCGGTAGCTGCACGGACAACAGATAACGCGAGAATGAGCCCATGCTGCCGTCGTCCTCGTAGCCGAACGCGCGCAGACCGTTGGCATCATAACCGAGCGTGAGCCCACCACCCGGCGTCGGGCGGTCGAGCTGGCGGGCGCTCTCCACTTCGTCGGCCCGGGTGGCAACGGTGGCGGCGAAGAGGCGTGCCACCGCGTGTTCGTCGATCTCGAGGCCGCGCTCACGCGCCAGGGCAAATGCGGCCGCGGGCAGCGCCTGTTGGTGGCACGACACGCACTTGGCAGTGTCGCGAACAAATCCGTTTTGCAGGAACACGGTGGAACTGCGCTGCAGCACGTCGACGGCCCGCTGCGCGCTCGCCCGCACCAGCGCCTCGCGCGATTCGCCGGGCGGTGGAATTTCCCGTCTTGGCGCCACCTTGGTGGACGGACTCCGATTGGGCGTCTCGGCGCCGAGTTCGTGCAGGTAACGCACCAACTCGGTGTCGGGTGCGCTTTTCAGGGCGTAACTCAGCGCGGTCTCTCCTTCGTCGTTGGATACGTGGATGTCGGCGCCGCGGGCGACGAGTTCCCGGGTGATGTCCGCGTCGCCCGTGTCATGATACGCGCTCCAGATCATGGCGGTGGTGCCGCCCCGGGATGGAATCGTCAGGTCAGCGCCCTGCTCGATGAGGAAACGGGCGAAATCGCGGTTTCCGGCGAAGAAGGCGGCGTTGAGGGCGGAACCGGGCAGATTTTGCGCGACGTTCAACTCCGCGCCACGGGCCAGCAACTCGCGGGCGACCTCGATGTTTCCGCTCACCGCCGCCGCCATGAGTGGGGGAGCGCCGAGCCTCGGGTTCACCTCCGCACCCCGGTCGAGCAGAAACGCGATCGTGCGGGGGTCGCCGCCCATGATCGCGACGGCGAGCACGTTGGCCTGCCCGAGCACCCCGCGCCGCTCGCGTCGATGGGCGTTGAGATTCGCGCCGGCCGCCGCCAGCCGTTGCACCACCGGGAAGGAATCCGGTCGGCCGGCGGCGCCCAGGAGCGGCGTCAATCCGGCGTCCGAGACGACATCCGGCTCGGCTCCCGCGGCGAGCAAAGCCGCCACCATCGGCTCGCTCATCGTCGCATAGTGCAAGGGCGTCGCGCCGGCGTCATTACGGACGTTGGGGTCTGCGCCAGCGCCAAGGAGTCTCTCCAGTGCCGCGACATCACCGCGCAGCGCCGCCAGGTGGAGGGGAGTGTTACCGTGTGGATGGTCGTTCGGATCGCTCGCCCGCACGGTGGTGGTGGCGGATAGGAGCATCGCGGCGACCAAAGCCAGCCGACTTGGCACGAGGAAGAGAAAGCGGTTCATGGGGATTGGAATGAAACGCGCCAGTGGGGAGAGCGGTGGGGGTGCTCATTCTGGCGGCTCTTCTTCACACGAGATTCCGCGGCGAAAGGGATCACGACCTGGCATCGTTCGGCGCAGCTCGCCGGCGGAACGTCCGGAAATTGTCACGGAAACCCTTGCAATGACCTTCTCTCCGACAGCGCTGAGCAGCGGACCTAGTTTCGAGCTGACCGAATCAGCTCGGTGGGCTACTCTGGGCGTTGTGAACGACGTCACGCATCTGCTGCATGCGATGGCGAACGGCGACGCGGACGCGCGCGACCGGTTGATTCCCATGGTTTATGAAGAGCTGCGGCAGATGGCGGCGCGGCGACTCGTCCCGGGCGCGGGGGATCAGACGCTTCAACCCACCGCGCTGGTGCACGATGCCTGGCTGCGAATGGGCGGCGACCAGATGGGCGGCTGGCGCAACCGCGGCCACTTTTTCGCGACCGCGGCGACGGTGATGCGATCAATCCTCGTCGACCGGGCCCGTCGGCGACGTGCGCTTCGCCACGGGGGCGGGCAGCAGCGGGTCAACCTGGAAGACGTGCAAGTTGCCGAACCCGCCGAGCACGATGATCAAATCCTCGCCGTGCACGAAGCGCTGGAGAAGTTCGCCGAGGAGGATGCGCGCAAGGCGGAGTTGGTGAAGTTGCGGTACTTCGGCGGGCTTTCGATCGAGGAGGCGGCGGAGACCCTCGGGATCTCGGAACCTACGGCGAAACGCTGGTGGGCCTACGCGCGCGGTTGGCTGGGGCGCGAATTGAGAACGGAGCTGAACCACGGCGATCACTGATCCGATCCGTCGCGTTTTCTCGTTTAGGGTGGTGGACGCGTCGCATGAACCGGTCCGCGCAACTCGAGGAAGAGATCTTCAATGCCGCCCTGCTGGTACCGCCAGCGGAGCGGAGCCGCTTTGTCTTCGAACGCTGTGGGGATGACACAGCGACCGCCGAACGCGTGCTCGGGTTGGTGGACGGATACGAAAGGAACAGCACGTTTCTGGAAGCAGCGGTCTCCACCGAGGAGGTGCGGGTGGCGCGTGCGTTTGCCGCCAATCTGCGTCCGGAGCCGCGACCAGGTGACCGGATCGGTCGTTACCTGCTGCTGGAGCGGATTGGTGAAGGAGGGTTTAGCGTGGTGTTCCGCGCCGAGCAGTCGGAACCCGTCCGGCGCCAGGTGGCGCTCAAGATTTTGCGACTCGGCATGGATACGCACGAGTTCATCGCGCGCTTCGAGGCCGAGCGGCAGGCGCTCGCCTTGATGGATCATCCGAATGTGGCGCGCGTGTTCGACGCGGGCGCCACGGCCACGGGGCGACCCTACCTGGTGATGGAGCTGATCGCCGGTGTGCCGATCACGACGTATTGTGATCAGCACGACCTGACGATCGGGGAGCGATTGCAGCTTTTCCGCCAGGTCTGCGCGGCCCTGCAGCATGCGCACCAGAAGGGGATCATCCATCGGGACCTGAAGCCGTCCAACGTGCTCGTGACCGACCAGGGCGGCGCGCCGCAACCGAAGCTGATCGATTTCGGAATCGCCAAGGCGACGCGCACGCCGCTGACAGAGCGCACGCTGGTCACGGTCCAGCATGCGTTGATCGGCACCCCCGCCTATACGAGTCCCGAGCAGATGGACATCGATGGCTCGGCGGCGGACACCCGCAGCGACGTGTATTCACTCGGCGCGTTGCTGTACGAGCTGCTGGCGGGTTGCCCGCCCTTCGATCGCGACGTGCTCCAGCGCGCAAAGTTCGACGAACTGCGACGGCTCATTCGTGAAGTGGAGCCGCCACGCGCGTCCCAGCGCCTGGCCGCGCTGGCCCCGGCGGAGCAGAAGCAGATCGCGGCTGGCCGGCAGATTGAAGTCGACCGGCTGGTGACGACGCTGCGCACGGACTTGGATTGGATCGTCCGCCGGTGCCTCGAAAAAGACCCGGCGCGGCGGTATGCGACCGCGCACGAACTCGCGCTCGATCTGCAGCGGTACCAGGAGGACGAGCCGGTGCTGGCGCGTCCTCCGAGCCGCACGTATCAAATTTGCAAATTCGTCCGTCGCCACCGCACGCCCGTGCTGGCGGCGGCAGTGGTGCTCGTTGCGCTGGTGTGTGCGCTGGTGGCGACGCGGGTGTCCCTCGCACGCGAAACGCTCGCGCGGAACCGGGCCGTGCTGGCCGAGCGGGCGCAGGCGGATCTGCGTCGTGAAACCGAGCAGGCGCGGGTGAGGGAGGCCCGCCGCGCGGGACGGGCGATCATCGACCTGGCGGAACAACGGCTGGCGCAGGGACGCACTGCCGAGGCGCTGGCCTATTTCGTTCACGCCGCGGAACAGGATCCGGGTAACGCGGCCGTCGCGCCCCGTCTCGCTTCAATCCTGACCTCGCGCTCCTTCCTTTTGCCCGAAGGCCTGATCGCGCAGCACCCGTCGCCAGTGCTGGCAGCCGACTACTCCGACGACGGTCAGCGCCTGATTGTGGTCTGGCGGGATGGTGCGTACGCCACAATCGATCTGGGCGATGGGGCGGTGACGAGGCACCGGTTGCCGACGCCGCTGCTCGGGGGTGTGCCGTACCTGCCCACCCGCAGCTATCTCCTCATCTATTGTGGCGACAGCGTGATCCGCACGCTGGACCGGCAAACCGGGAACGTCATCAACGAGATCCGTTTCGAGGCTGATCCGTTGGGCTGCCAGACGGTGCCGCATTCAACCAATCTCGTCACCACGAAGCTCTCCAGCAATGTCATGATGCTTTTCGACGCCACCGCCGGCCGGATGATCGGATCGCCGGTGCCTTACGAGGGCATGCTGTCGGCTGGACCGAAATGGCTGGCTTGGATTCCCGAGGCCGGCCGGAGCGCCAGTAACCGGGTGCGTCTTCGACGAACGGATACGCCGGATCAGGAGTTGGACCTGACGCTGCCGGTCACGGTCACGCGCGACCGGCTGGTGACGAGTCCTGATGGGCGACGGATGGTGACGCTGCACCGCGAAGGTTTGGATCAACCGTACCAGCTGAAGCTGTGGTCGTTGCCCGGGGCGGAGCCGTTGGGGCAGACACAGATTCTGGGGCGCAGCGGCTGGTTGTTCTTCAGCCCGGACGGCCGGCGCGTGGCCTGTTGGGGGCAGGGCATCGATGTGTTCGACTCTGAAACGCTGGCGCGCATTGCGCATCTGCCGGCGGGGAACTTTATCGATCAGACCAAGCTCGAATTCTCCCCGGATGGCCGGACGTTGGTCACCTGGGGTAATGCGGAGCGTGTTGACCTGTGGGACCTCGAAACCGGCCAGTCACGCATGGCTCCGCTGCAGCACGGCGGTAACGTGGCGACGGTGGCGTTCAGTCGTGACGGCCGGATCCTGCTGACGACCAGCGATGGGCTGGCCCGGATTTGGGACGTCAGGACAGGTGAACTCCTGGCCGAGCCCACCCTGCAGCTTCGAGGCCTGCCGGCCGTGGCGCTTTCGCCGGATGGGACGCAGGTGACCATTGGGACCAACCATGGGGATCTGTATCGCTTCGGCCTACGGGCGGACGCGGGAGACGGGATGGAGAGTGGCACCACGGGGGCACAACCGCTGCGGCTGCCACGGGTGGCAGGGCTGCCGGCGCCGTCCCTGCCTGGTTTACCGTCGCGGGTTTTTTGGATGAGCGAGACCGACGCGCGGACGATCGAAGTGGCGTCGGGGCAGGAGTTGGGTCGGGTCGCGTTCCCAGAGCCGATCCGCCGCGCGCAGATGCGCCGGGACGGCCGGGTGCTGGTGGTGCAAACAGTGAGCGGAACGTGGCAGGGGTGGTGGCTGGGCCAGGACGCAGTGCAACGGGTCGTGCCGTTGCAGGAAGGGCCTTTAGAGGATGCTTGGGCGATCTTCAGCCCCGCTCTTGATCGTGTCGTCCTGTCCGGGGCGCGCTGGATGCGGACGTGGGAATTGAATACGGGACGGTCGATCGGGCCGCCGATCGCCACGACGGTGAGCTACACGTTTGCGCAATACGCCAACTTCAGCCCCGATGGACGGCGACTCCTGTTGGGTAGCGTTGAAGGCCAAGCGAGAATCTGGAATCCCGAGACGGGGCAGCCGCTGGTCGATTTTGGTGATCAGCCAACGAACATGACCCAGGCGCTGTTCAGCCCGGACGGACGGATCATCGTCTCCGGCAGTCGGATGTCCGCCATCCGGTTTTGGAGTGGAACGACCGGAGAGCCGCTCGGCCCGCTGTACCGCCAGCCTGGAATGTGGGGACAAGGCGTCTTCACGTCGGACAGCCGACTCGCGGCCACTTTCACCTTTGACCGTATGGTCGCGCTGCGCGATCCCCAGCGAGGGGGCGCGGCGGTGCGAACGATCGAAGTGATGGGGGCACTGCGATCCGTGCGGTTCAGTCCGGACGATTCTCGCCTCGCCACCGGAACCGACGAAGGCACGGCGCAGGTTTGGGAAGTCGCGCGCGGACTGCCGGTCACCGAGCCGTTCCGGCACGGGTTGCGGCGGGTCGAGATGGTCGAGTTCAGTCCGGATGGACGCTTCGTCCGGACAGAAACGCGTCCGGACAGCGGATTCTTCTTCTGGTCGGTGCCGCCGGCACCGCCACCCGGTGAAGCAGCCCCGTCGTGGCTGCTTGACCTTGCGATCCTTTGTGCCGGCAAACGGGTGGGGGAGGACGGCCAGCTGGAGGACGATGCAGAGGCCGGGCGAATGGAAGCCGTGCGAGCGCAGGTGTCCGGGCTGCCGAGCTCCGCGCCGTACGCCGAGTGGGGACGTTGGTTCTTCGCGGATCCGGCGCGGCGGCCGCTCGCACCCGGTTTCTCAATTTCGCGAGCGGACGCCCAGCGTCGTTTCACGACCACGCACGACTAACCGGGGAGTGGCTGGGGCCGTTCTGGCGATCCGCCGGCGCGATGCGCTGGTTGCCAAAATGGCGGCGCGGCGCACCAATAGCGGTGGTTCGGCGGCTGGCGATTGGACCGGCTGCGTTTGCCATGACCTCTCCTTCTCGCTTCCAGATTTTCCTTCGCGGAGTTCATCGTCGCTGCCCCAACTGTGGCCAGCCGACGTTGTTCGAACCCGGGCGCTACTTTCGAGTCGTGCGTGAATGCCCCGTCTGCGCCCTGCCGATTGACCGTGGCGGTGGATTCTTCCTCGGTCCCGTGGCGCTGAACTACGGCTTCGTGGCCTTCGGCCTGATCTCCCCGATTGTCGTCCTCGGAGTGATTGGCGTCATTCGGCTCGACGTGGCCGTTTTGCTCAGCGGGATCGGAGCGCTGTTGTTGCCGATCCTCCTGTACCGGTTCTCCTGGGCGGTCTGGGTGGCGGGTTTTTATGCCTGTTTTCCCGCGCTGCTCACGCCAGCCGGTCGGGCGCTGATTGATGATTCGGAGCACTGAGGGTGGGAGTAACGCTCGCCAGCCCTGACGTGATGCGCTAGGGAAGGGGGTGTCAGCGTAAACCGGGTCGGCGCACCGCGTCGGTTGCGTCTTTTCGATCTGCTGTCGTCCCAACCCATTCCTCAAGGGCGCGACCGGTGCGGCCGCGTCCGGCTCCCCATGAAAACGATCCTGCGGATCGCAAAGTACGGCGTCCTCGCTGCCGTGGTCATCGTTGTCGTGCTCGTTGGACTGCTTTGGTCCGTGCGAGCCTACCACCAGCACAGCAACACGAAGGCCTTCGCGATCACGTCGGCTGGCGGGATCGATGAATCGGGTTACGTCAGCGCCGGCGGCATCGAGCAATGGGTGCAGATCCGCGGTGAAGATCGGAACAACCCCGTTGTGCTCTGCGTGCACGGCGGGCCCGGGGCAACCTGGATTCCGGTCACGCGGCTGTTCCGGTCGTGGGAGAAGACGTTCACCGTGGTCTTCTGGGACCAGCGCGGTGCCGGCAAGACGCTGAAGGCAAGCGGGCCGGGCATCGCTTCGACCATGTCGATCGAGCGCATGGCCCAGGACGGAATCGAGGTGGCGGAGTACGTGCGGACGAAGCTCGGTCAGGACAAACTGATCCTCCTCGGCCACTCGTTCGGCTCCGTGCTGGGCGTGCAGATGGTCAAACGCCGGCCGGACCTCTTCCACGCGTTTGTCGGCACCGGTCAGGCCAGCGACCTTCCGCGCAGCACGGCCATGGAGTACGAACAACTGCAGCGCCAGGCACAGCAGGCCAACGACCAGCAAACCCTCGCCGCGCTGGCTCAAATCGGTCCGCCGCCGTTCGGCAGCCTGCAGGAGGTTGCCGTGTTTTTCGAGCAGGTCGGCAAGTATCAGCCGGCGTCCGACACGGCCGCGATCGAGGCGCTGAAACGCAGTCTGTTGTCGCCGGTGCCTGGATACTCGTTACGGGATGAAGTGAACCGTTTCCGCGGCTTTTCGGTGGTGCCGCCCTGGGCCTTGTACGAGGAGTTGTTGACGACGCGATTGGCCGGGCTCGGGCCGGACTTCGAAGTTCCGGTGGTGATGATTCAAGGCGCGGACGACCCCGTGACACCGCTCACGCTGGCGGAGGAGTATTTCCAGGGCATTCGGGCGCCGCACAAGGAGTTCGTCGTTCTCCAGGGCGGCGGCCACTTCGCCGTGTGGAGCATGGCGGACCGGTTCCTCGCCGAGCTGACGCAGCGGGTTCGCCCGTTGGTCCGCTGAGGGTTGCAGCGGTCCCGGCCATTGGAGGCGATCCCGCGTCGTGTGTCGGCTGGCGGCTGTCTTGCCAAGCCGCCTGCGGGCCCTTTCGTCGTCTCCATGAGTTCGCCCGATGTGGCTGGCGCCAACGGCGCTCGCACCTGTTGTGTCCCCCGCGTTTCCGCGTCCGCGAATGGCGGTGGCGCCATCGCAGCGTTCCGGCGGGTCAACACCGGCGCAACCACCGGCATGCGGCGGCTCGAGGGCGGCTCCTTCATCATGGGAACCGACGGCGGCTACGGCTTCGCCGCGGATGGGGAAGGCCCGGCGCACCCGGTTACACTGGCGCCGTTCTACATCGACGAAACCACGGTCACGAACGAGCAGTTCAACGACTTCGTGAATGCGACCAGCTACCGCACCGAGGCGGAGCGGTTTGGCTGGTCGTTTGTCTTCGCCGGTCATCTCACCTCGGCGGCCCAGCGGGCGTACGCCACGGGTTCGGTGCTTGGCACCGAGTGGTGGTGTCGGGTCGACGGCGCGACGTGGCGGCACCCGGAAGGACCCGGTTCAACGATCAAGCAGCGTTGGAAACATCCGGTCGTGCACGTGTCGTGGCACGACGCCGCGGCCTACGCGGAATGGGCGGGCAAACGCCTGCCGACCGAGGCCGAGTGGGAGTACGCGGCGCGCGGCGGGCTGGAGGGGTGCCGGTATCCGTGGGGTCATGACCTCGAGCCGGAGGGGGTTCACCGGATGAACGTCTGGCAGGGCACATTTCCCCACCAGAATACACGCGCCGACGGATTCTACGGCACCGCACCGGCCCGGAACTTCCGGGCCAACGGGTTTGGCCTCTACAACATGACCGGCAACGTCTGGGAGTGGTGCTGGGATTGGTATTCGGCTGATTACTACACAAAGTCGCCGCCCGAGAATCCCCTGGGGCCGGGCGAGGGTCAACGTCGGGTCATGCGCGGCGGCAGCTACCTTTGCCATGCGAGTTACTGCAACCGCTACCGGACCGAC
Source organism: Verrucomicrobiota bacterium (assembly GCA_023386835.1). Taxonomy (GTDB): domain Bacteria; phylum Verrucomicrobiota; class Verrucomicrobiia; order Opitutales; family Opitutaceae; genus Actomonas. The sequence goes on along the minus strand of JAEWIY010000224.1, from coordinate 29,584 downwards.
GCGCGCAACAGCAACACGCCGGACAGCGCCGCGACCAACATCGGGTTTCGCTGCGTCCGCGATGTCTGACGCGCGCAGGGATGTCCGCTGCGCGCTCGTCTGCCTCGATCAGCGAACGCGTCAGGCCGGTTCGCAGAGGCCCTGCAGGTAACGGAAGCTCCGGGTGATCGCTTCGAAGGGATCGCCGGCGCAGGTGTCCTGTTCGACGGCGAACCAGCGGCAGCCGGCCTTTTCCGCAGCGCGAATGATCGCCGGCATGTCGAGGTTGCCCGAGCCGACCTCGGCAAACTCCACCTGGCTCTGCGCGTTGATGCGGTAGTCCTTGAGGTGGATGATCGGCAGCCGGCCGGTGACCTGTTCGCACCAGCTGACCGGGTTCCCGCCGCCGAACTGGACCCAGTAGGTGTCGAGTTCGGCCTGCAGGTGCCGCGGCGACGTTTCAGCGAGGATTTTTTCCAGGATCAGTTGCCCGCCTTGGCGGCGAAATTCGTGATGGTGGTGGTGATACGCCAGCACCAGCCCCGCGTCGGCCAGCACCCAACCCGCGTTCTCGAGAGCGCGGATCAGCTGACCGACCGCGGCTTCGTCACTGAGGTCAAAACCCTTGGGGAACGGATACGCCGTGAGGCTGCATCCGATCTGCTGCAGGCGCTCCACGACGCGCGCCGGATCCTGCAGGATCTCTTCCGATCCTTCATGGGTCGCGCAGATTGTCAGGCCGTGTTCGGCGCAGATCGCGCGGATTTCCGTCTCGGGAACAACGCTGCGGTCGACGCCGCTCACTTGGATGGCTTCGTAGCCGATCTCGCGGATCCGCCGGCAGGTGTCAGCGAGCGCGCGGCGGTCGCGGCAAAACTCGCGCAGGGTGTAGAGTTGCAGGGCGATTTGGGAGCGCTTCACGGTAGGCCGCGAGTGTAGCAGTTCGCCGGCGGCCGCACAATGCACTGGCGGGCGCGGCTTGCACTTTTCACGCACGGGCGGGTCTTGAGCGGCTTTGCATAGTTTCCGGCTGCAACCGCGCTTTTCGCTCCTGAAGCGACGCCGTACGATGGACCCACTGCGCGCTCCCCCGCCGCGCGATTACGCATGCCGCCGCCGCATTCTTTCCTGCAACTGGTGCCGCACCGGGTCCAGGCCGCCCTGGCTCGTGTTCAGGCGAGCGTCTGGACCGACCGTCTTCCGCTGGCCGCGGAAGCCACCGAGGCGCGGCCGACGCCGATCGGGCTGAACGAGGCGCGTCGCTTACCCCGGCGGCTCATCGAAAGCGGCGAAGCCTGGGGGCGCCTGTACGATCAACGCTGGGTACGCCTGGCGCTGCCGAGTCGACTCAAGGGCGACGGGTGGTTTCTCGAGTGGCGTGATCAGGGAGAGGCGACGGCGTATGCGGCCGGGCGGCCGTACTTCGGTTTCGACGTGGCGCATCGTTACGCCCCACGACCGGAAGGCGAGCGGGTGCTGTGGATCGAGAGCTACTGTTGCCAGTCGGCCATCTGGCATCCGGCCGCCACGGGACTCTCAGCGCAGGGCAGCCGCTTCGACGGCGCGTGGTTGGTGCGGCGGGACGAAGAGGCTTGGGCGGCCGAGCACGACTTGGCGGTGCTGGTCGAGTTCATGATGTTTGAACGCGCGCAGCAGCGGCCAACGCCCGGACCGTTGCCGGCTTTCGGTTTGCAGGCGTCGCTGACGCGGGCGACCCCACGTTACCGTCAATTGCTGCGCGCCTTGGACGAGGCGGTGGACGCATACGAAACGGATGGCCTGCGTGCGCTGCGCCGGCGGCTGGCGAGGATTTATCGGGACATGCGGGCCACCCGGCCACGCTTGCGGGCGGTGCTGACCGGACACGCGCACATCGACCTGGTGTGGCTGTGGACGGAAGCGATGGGGGAGGCGAAGGCCGTGCACACCTTCGCCACCGCGAACCGGCTGATGGATGCGTATCCGGAATTTCGTTTCGCCTACAGCCAGCCCGCGAGTTACGAGGCGGTGCAGCGGCGGGCGCCGGCGCTGTGGCAGGAGGTGCGGCAGCGAATTGCCTCGGGAAAGTGGGAGGCGACGGGCGTGTTGCAGGTGGAGAGCGACACGATGCTGCCGTGTGGCGAGGCACTGGCCCGCAGTCTCGTGCTTGGTCAGCAGGGTTTTGAACGGTTGCGCGGGACGCGGGCGCGGCTGGTTTGGTTGCCCGACGTTTTCGGATACGCCGGTTGCCTGCCGCAAATGATCCGCCTCGCGGGCGCCGAGTGGTTCTTCACCACCAAGCTGAGCTGGAGCGCAATTAACGCCTTTCCCTACAGCAGCTTCATCTGGCGGGGCACGGACGGCAGCGAAGTGGTGGCCCACGTCACGCAGAACGTCGGTTACAACAACGAGGTCACGCTCGAGCAGATCCACGCGAATGCGGCGGGCCATGCGCAGTCCGACCTGCACCCGGAGTTCCTGCACCCGGCAGGTTTCGGCGACGGTGGAGGGGGTCCAACGGCCGAGATGTGCGAACGGGCGCGGCGGCTGTCGGCCCTCGGCGACGCACCGGCGATGGCCTGGGGGCAGCCGGAGGCCTTTTTTGCGCGGCTGGCGCGGCGGCGCGACCGTCTGCCGGTGTGGCAGGGGGAATGTTATCTGGAGTATCACCGCGGTACCTACACGACCCACGGCGGCCTTAAGCTGGCGTTCCGGGAACTTGAGCGGGCATTGCAGGTGCGTGAAGCCGTCGCCGTTGTCGCCGGCGGTGCGCCGGACTTGGAGGAACCGTGGAAACGCGCGGTGTTCGCGCAGTTTCACGACTACATCCCGGGAAGTTCGGTCCCGGAAGTTTACCAGGAAGGCGTGGCCGAGCTGACGCGCCGGGCGGCTGAGCTGCGGCGCGCGAGCGTGGACGTATTGGCAAGGCCCCGGCACTCAGAAGGGAAGGCGGTGTCGTGCCTCTTCAACCCGTTGCCGGTGCCGTGGTCTGGTTGGGTGATGGCGTCGACCCGGCGGGCAGGACGAGAATTCGCGGAGTTTGTCCAGTTGCCACCGCTGGCCGGCGTGCCGCTGGCCGAGGCCCGGCGTGATCCGCCCCGCGCGTGGGTGAATGGACGGAGCCTCTACAACGAGCGGGTCACGGCGACGGTGGGCGCGGATGGCGGGTTGGCGGCTCTGATCGTGGATGGTCACCCGCTGGAAATCCGGCCGGCCAGTGGGGTGCCGATGATCGGTCCCGATCGAGCGGCACACCACGAGGCGTGGGATGTGGACCGTCAGGCGATCGACCTACTGCGGCCGGTGCCGGGCCGACCGGAAATTCGGGTGGAAACGCGACAAGGTCCGAGGGCGGTGATCGCCGTGCGAAGGCGGCTAGGGCGCTCGAGCCGCTGCGTCACCCGCTTCGTCCTCGAGGGTGGCAGCGCGGTGCTGCGGATCGAAATCGAGCTGGAGTGGCACGAGGCGGAGACGCTCCTGCGACTGCCGTTCGCCACGGGATACCGCGGGCAAGCGGCCCGTTTCGGCGCGCCATTTGGCAGCATCCTGCGTGGTGCGCAGCCGGGTTCACCGACGCACGAGGCGCAATGGGAAGTTCCGGGCAGCCGTTGGGCCGCGGTCAGCCACGACGGAGAACGGGACGGGTTGTTTGTCGTGACCGAGGCGAAATACGGCTTCAGCGCTCGCAACGGTGAACTCGGCATCACTCTGGTGCGGAGCCCGCGCATGACTGGCTTCGAGGCGCGCAACGTCGCCAGCCCCCGTGCGCTCTGCCGCACGCCCTCGGCCTCGCCGTACTCGGATCAGGGCCGCGCGCTGATCCGGCTCGCGATCGGACGGTACGACGCGCACGCGACGCGCGCCGAGCATCCCGCAACGCTGGCCGATACGCTCTTCACCGAGCCGGTGCCGTATGAGGGACAGCCGATGTCACCACCCGCCGGTTACGAGGGCCTCGAAGGTGGCGAGACGCTCCTGCCCGCGTGGGCGGTGCCGCGAGGGGATCGCGCCTGGATTCTGCGGCTGCACGAGGTGGCGGGGCAGGCGGGCAGCGCCCGCTTGCGGCTGGCCCCGGGCTGGCGCGTCACGCCGGTGGATTTCCTCGACCGTCCGACCGGTCCGGCGCTGCCCGCCGCGGGAGCGTTTTCCTACCGGCCGTATCAAATCGTGAGCCTGCGGGTCACGCGACGCCGCGGTTAGGCTGCGCGGTTTTGCACAGTTCTTGCGCGGTGGGCCGCTTCCTTGGTTTGCCGCTGCATGCTATCTTGCACGTCTCCCGTGTCACCCCTCCACGTTTTTTCTGCCCGTCCATTTTTGTGCCTGCTGTTTGGTCTCGCGCTGTCGACCAGCCTCTTCGGCTCGACGGGCGGCGAGGCCGATCGTGGAGCCCAACTCGCCCACGTCGCGCTGGCCCGAGCGGACACGCTGTGGGATGAGCGGGCGGGCCTGTTGTGGACGGCTCCGGCTGACCGCCCGAATCGGGGCCACGGTGTTCGTCCCACGTCCTGGTACGCGCTCGGCCTGCTTTGGCGGGATCAGCCGGGGGATCGCGAACGGGCGTTGCGGGCCTTCACCGCTGTACTTGACCAGCAACTACGGGAGCCAGGGCGGGCGTGGGATGGCACCTTTTACCGGCGCGCCGAGGAACCGCGCCCGCCGGGTCGGGCGGAGATGTGGCGGGATTACGACCCGAACTGGCGCCAGTTCATCGGGTGCGTCTTCGCCCAGGCCTTGATCACGTTCGAGGACCGCCTGCCTGCAGAGATGGTGCAGCGAATGGAATCCGCCATCGTACGTGCGCTCGAAGGCGAACTGGCGCAAGGTCGTCTGCGCCCGGACTACACCAATATCGCCGTGATGCACGGTTTCCTGCTTGGATTTGCCGGGCAGCGCCTGCAGCGGCCGGAATGGATTGCGGCGGCGGAGGAGTGGGTCGGACAGATTCATCGCGAGTTCTCCGCGTTTGGCACCTTTGAAGAGTACAACTCACCCACGTATTACGGCGTGGATCTGTACGGCCTGGCGCTTTTGCGCGCTTCGGGTGCCACACCGACGCTGCGGAAAGTCGGAGCGGAGATGGAAGCGGAACTGTGGCGCGACATTGCGCGGTTCTACCATGCCGGGCTGCGCAACCTCGCTGGACCCTACGACCGGGCTTATGGCATGGACTTGACCGACCATCTCGCGTTGACGGGACTGTGGATCGGCATGGTGGTGCCGGCGGAGGCGAGTCCGTTGCCGCCGCTGGAAGGGCCAATCAAACATGGCAGCGACCTGCTCTTTGCGCCGTGTTTTGTGCTGCTGGGGGCGCAAGTCCCGGCCGAGGTGCACTCCGAGTTGGTCCGCTTCTCCGGTGAGCGACGCGTGGAGCGGCCGATCGCTGACGGTCATCGTATCGCGACCGCCTGGCTGGGGTCGGACCTCATGATTGGCGCCCAACACACCGCGCTGGGCCGTGGCGTGGCGGATGCGGACAGCCAGTTCTATCCGGCGACGGCGCACTGGCGACGGCCGGATGGCGGGATCAGCTGGCTGGCGCTGCGCGAATGTTCACGCGTCAACGCGGTCGCCGAGCCGAGCCGGCTGAAGATTGAGAGCATTGGTCACGCCCGGTTTCGTCTCCACGCGCCGGATGCGGATGCCTCCGCCTGGACGGCGCATGAATGGACGCTGCCCGGTCTCACGATTCGCGTGGATACGGACGCTGTTGCTTTCCACGCGCGTCGTGTTGGCGACCTGTGGGAAATCGAGTATCGGGACGCCACGCAGTTCGACCTTCATTTCGTGACCGCGGACCGTGCGGTAGCGACGGTTAATCCTCCTCAATCATGATCCGTTTCGCCTTCCTTCTGTGGTTCGTGGGTTCCGTCGCGGTGGCGGCCCAAGCGGCGCATCCGGCCAACGAATACCAACTACTGCAGTCGCTGCCGGAAGGGCTGTTGCCCTCATTGCTTGAAGGCGAACCCGATGAAAACGGGTTCGTGGGTTTCCATCGGCAGCAGGGGGAGTGGTACCAGCTCGGGTATCAGCGCGCTGGATGCCGGCACCTGTTGGGCGGTGCCCTGGCGGGCGATCGGGCGCGGATGGAGAAAGCCTGGACGTCCATCGAGGCGGCGTTCGCGCGGCAGCGCGACGATGGTGGTTTCCTGGTCCGGGCGCGACCGGGCCGGCCGCCGCTAGATTTTGATGCCCAGGTCGAAACGACCTACTTTTACCTGCAGGCGCTCGCCCAGGCGCTGCTGGTGCTCGAACAGTCGCCCTACGCACCCGAGTTCCGGCAACGGATCGATGACTTGAAACCACGGATCCGCCGGGCCGCCGGGTTTGTTCTCTCCGGGTACGACGGCATTGTCGCCAAAGTTGGGCACACGGCCAACCGACTTTTGATCGCGGCGAAGGGCCTTGGGCTGTGCGGCGTGCTGCTGGACGATGAAAAGATGAAGCAGGCCGCGCGGGAACTCGTGGGCCTGGCCCTGCAACGGCGCGACGACGAGGGTGTGTTCATCGAGGCGGGCGGACGTGATTCGAGCTACAACGCAGTCTCGCTACTGATGGCGCAGGCGCTCGCGTTGCACCTGCCGGATGAACGGATCGAACCGGCGATGCGGCAGGCAATGGCCTGGCAACTGACGCGGATCCAACCGGACGGGAGCATTCGTGTGGACGGCAATACCCGCACGGGGCTGGGCCAGGAACGTTCCCGCGAGGGTGGTGCGAAAGGTGTGAATACACGCGAGGTGGCGGTCGCCCTGTGTTACCATGCCGTGATGTACGACCGGCCGGAACTCGTTCCGATTGCACAACGCATCGCGGCGCGTCGCGCGCGCGGGAACAGCGCTGACTAGATCGGGCATGCAGCGGCGGTCTCGTTGGCTCTCCCGGATCCGGCAGTTGGGCGCTTGTGCGCTGCTCGCGACCGGAGCGGGCGCGGCGTCTTCTCCGGACGTGCTTCTGATCGTCGCGGATGACCTCGGTTTTTCCGACCTGGGGTGTTTCGGCGGTGAGATACCCACACCGCATCTGGACGAACTGGCCGCCAACGGGCTGCGTCTCGCCCAATCCTACAGTTTTGCGCGCTGTTCACCCAGTCGGGCGGCCCTGTTGACCGGACGCTATCCGCATGAGGTGGGCATGGGGATGCTGGCCGAAGATCCTTTAACCTCCGCCCCGGCGGACGCGGCGCCCGCGTATCGGCGGTACCTGGCTCCCGAAGCTCCCACGTTGTCGGAGCGGTTGCGCGAAGAAGGCGTACACACGGCGCTGGCCGGGAAGTGGCACCTCGGGGCACACGCTCCGGAGCGCCGGCCGCTCGCCCGCGGGTTCGATTGGTTCTACGGGCTCTTGTATGGCTCCAGCAGCTACCATCGTCCGATGCCGCCCCGGCCTTTTCTTCGCCAAGACGTCGAGCAACCGCCCCCGCCGGACGAGAGCGGGTTTTATGCAACGGACGCGATCGCGGATGAGCTGATTGGCTACCTCCGCGAGCGCTCCCCGGCGGAGCGTTGGTTTGCCTTGCTGGCCTTTACGGCGCCGCACTGGCCCTTGCACGCGCCGAAGGAGGATGTGGCGCGGTTTGTCGGGCAGTATCGCCGCGGCTGGGACCGTTTGCGTGAGGAACGCTTCGCGCGGCAACGGGAGCTGGGTGTCATTCCGGCGCACACGCAATTGCCTCCGCGACCTGAGGGCGTGCGGGCGTGGGACAGCCTGAGCCCGCGGGAGCAGGAGGAGCTCGATTATCGCATGGCGGTGTATGCCGCCCAGGTTTACCGGCTGGATCTCGCGGTTGGCCGGGTCGTCGCCACGCTACGCGAGCTGGGACGACTGGAGAACACGTTGATCATTTTTGTCTCCGACAACGGTGCGTCGGCGGAACCGAACACCGACGTCGGCGGCGGGATTTTTGAAGTGGTCAACCAACCCGAGGCGTTCGGCTTGGGCAGTGCCCGGGCGCCGGCCGGCGGCTCCAGCTACGGCATGGGCTGGGCGCATCTGTCGAACACGCCTTTCCGCGGCTACAAGTCACGCCTGTACGAGGGTGGTGTGCGTTCGCCCACGATCGTGCATTGGCCGGCCGGGCTGCGTGTGCCCGTCGGCAGCATCAGTCACGAGCCCATGTCGCTGCTCGATCTCGCGTCGACGATCCTGGAAACCGCGTCGGCAACGTATTCGAAGGCGCACGACGCTGGGGGCCTGCGGAAGGTTTGGGATGGCCGCAGCCAGCTGGCGCAATGGCGTGGCGCCCGTTCGTCGCGGCCCATCACTCTCGCCTGGGAGCAATACGGCCACCAAGCGGTGCGCCAGGGAAACTGGAAAATCGTGCGCACCGATGACTTGGACGCATCGTGGGAGTTGTACGACCTCGAGGCTGATCCGACGGAGATGAGCGACCGTGCGGCCACTGAGCCCGAACGGCTCGCCTCACTGGTGGCTCTCTGGAGCGAGTGGGCGGAAGCGGTGGGGGTGCAGCCGCTGGCAGACGTGAGGCGTTAACGCCCACGTTTGGCATCAGCAGCGTGGATACAGCGGACCGCACCGATGTGCGGTGGTGCCGCGTATTTTGTTCGTCGTTTCTGGGCGCGAAAAAACAACCGCCCCTCGGTGAGCGATTTTGCATATTTTTTGGCTGGCCTGACTCTACCGTGAGGCGGTGCGAAGATGTATGGTTTGCGCGGCCACCCGCCCCGGTCAGCCGTCGCGGTCGGGCTCGTGCAGTCCCCAACCCAACACCCCATGAAGTTCCGTTTCCCCAACCCACAGGCACGCTTCGGGTGCCTGCTTCTCGGCCTAGCCGGTGCCGCGAGTGCCGTTGCGCAGTCGGACGCGGCGGATTCCGAAGGCACCGATGACGTGATCCAACTGTCGCCGTTCGAAGTGCGTACCGACAATCGCGGTTACCTTGCCTCGACCGCGCTCTCCGGCACGCGACTCAACACTCGTCTCGAGGACATCGCGCCGTCGATCACCGTCGTAACGCGGCAGCAGATGCTCGACACCGCGTCGACCGGTATCAACGATGTGTTCCTCTACGAGGCCAGCACCGAGGGAACGGGCAACTACACGTCCTTCACGGCCAATCGCGATGGCGGCGTCGTTGATAATGTGCAGAACGATCCGTACACGGCCAACCGTGTGCGTGGCCTCGGTTCCGCCAACATCGCGATCGCGAACTTCCCCGCGAATCCGAGCGTGCCGTTCGACCTGTACAACATGGAGGCGGTCGAAATCTCACGCGGCCCGAACTCCAACATCTTTGGTCTCGGCACGGGCTCGGGCACGGTGAACATCGTCCCGGCGACCGCGCACGCGAATCGCTCGATTTCGAGCATCACGCTGCGGGCCGACAGCTTCGGCGGGCACCGCGCCAGCTTCGATTTCAACCGGCCGCTGATCGACGAGAAGCTTGGTGTGCGCGTGGCGGCCCTGCACGAGGACAAGGGCTTCGAACTGGAACCGTCGCGTGAGGAGATCCGTCGCGTGCACGGTTCGGTGGTGGTCCGGCCGTTTCGCCGGACGATGTTCCGTGCCACCGCGGAAAACTACCGCAATGACGCGCAACGCCCGAACTCGATCACGCCGCGCGAGTCGATCACCGACTGGAAGGCGAGCGGCGAGCCGACGTGGGATCCGACCACGATGAGGGTGCGGTTCAGCGACGGGAGCACGAGCGGCCCGTTTCGTCAGCGCGATGACGGCATCCTGCCGGACGGCCTGCGGGCGGTGGGCAACGATTTCTACCGGCGCACGCCGCTGATGATCGATCGAGACGGCTCGATCACCTACTGGGGCGTCAACCGCACGGGCAACCTGGCGGGCGATCCCACCCCGCTGCGCTGGAACCAGGACCTGCGCATGCTGCAGAGCGGCACGATCCTCGGTCGTACCCGCGAAACCGAGTTTCCGCTGTTTTTCGAGAAGGGCGTAACGGACAAGTCGGTGTACGACTGGTCGTCGATCAACTACGTCGCCCCCAACCTGGTCGAGGCTGAGGCCGACACGATCATCCTCGAGTTCGAGCAGTTCATGATCGACACGCCGCGCCATCTGCTCGGCGCGCGAGTGGGGTGGTTCCAGCAGAACTACGAGCGCTACAACCGCAGCATGGTTTCGAGCAACGACACCATGATCTTCATCGATGTGAACGAGAAGCTGCTCGACGGTTCGGCCAACCCGAACTTCCGGCGTCCGTACGTCGCCGGTGCGTGGCCGATCACGGTGCGGGACGTGGAGGACGATGAAACCGCCAGCTTTGACGTCGTGTATCAGCTGACGCCGGACCGCCGCTCGGAAGGACGCAATCTGTTCGGTCAGCAGCGGCTCAACTTGCACGGCGAACGCCGCGAGACCTCGTCCACCAACTACCGCCACCGTGACTTCGTCGTGTCGGACCACTCGTGGATCAGCCCGGTCAACCGGCTCAACTCCACGCAGACAATCTTCCAGTACTATCTCGGCGACAGCCAGGGCGCCAACGTTGATTACGCCCCGACCACGATCAGCAACCTGAGCGGCACGTATCCGTTCAATTGGTTCAACGCCCAGACGAACACCTGGGTGACGGAGAGCGCCACCCTCGGCGAGGAGCCGATCGACGGAACGGATACGGATGTGCGCCGCATCGATTCGCTCAACCTCACCTACCAGGGCTTCTTCCTTGACGACCGGGTGGTGACGACGATCGGCCTGCGCAACGACGAGCAGCGGATCCGCAGCTCGGATCCGGTCGCGGTCGACCCGGCCACCGGCCGCATCACCTATGACCCGTTGCAGGTGTTTGATGACGATTGGGTCAGTGAGGAGGGTGACACCACCACCTATGGCATCGTCGTGAAGCCCACGCCGTGGTTGAGCCTCTTCTACAACCGCGCGGACAGCTTCAATCCGCAGCCGATCCAGTACAACATCTTCGGCGAGCTGATGAAGAACCCGACCAGCGAGGGTGAGGACTACGGTTTCTCGCTGTCGCTCCTGGACGGTCGCTTCGTCCTCAAGGTCAACCGCTACGAGGTGCTCGAGATGAACTCGCGGCGCGGACAGATCGGTACGGTCGGCTCGCGTGTTCACCGGCTCGAGGGCGCCCGGCAGCCCTATGCGGAATCGTTCCTGCCGTGGGCGGAGAACGTCGTCCGCGGCCGGTTCCAGCAGCAGGGCATCACGCCCACGGCCGAGCAGGTGTTCAACGCCGCCGCCGAGCTGATGCAGCTCGATCCGGTCATGCTCGCGCAGACTGCCGTCACCGGTGCGGTCGGCGAGCCGGTCGACCTGACGTCGAAGGGGTACGAGTTCGAGGCGATCTACAACCCGTCGCGCAACTGGCGGATCAAGTTCACCGCCGCGCAGCAGAAGGCGATCGACTCCAACATCGGCGATACCATCACCCGTTACCTGGAAGAGCGTCTGCCGGTCTGGACCACGGTCACCGACGACGAAGGCAACCGCTGGTGGGATGCCAGCAACGGCGCGGCCCGCCTGCGTTACCTCGCCGATATCCGTGCGCCGTACCTCTTCGAGGTGGCCAATGCCGGCAAGCCGCGCTCGCAGGTGCGTGAATGGCGCTGGTCGTTGCTCAGCAACTACGAGTTCACGTCGGGTCCTCTGACCAACTGGAGTTTTGGTGGCGCGGTGCGCTGGCAGGACAAGGCCGCGATCGGCTTCTACGGCCGCCCGCCGGAGGACGGCATGATCCTCGAACTCGATCCCGAGCGTCCGATTTGGGACAAGGCGCGCACGCACCTCGACCTGAACGTCGCCTACCGCTTCCGCCTGTTCGACGACAAGCTGCGCGGTCGGATTCAGCTCAACGTCCGCGACGTGTTCGAAGATGGGCGCCTGCAGGCGGTCGCGGCGAATCCCGATGGTCAGCCGTACGCCTTCCGCATCATCGATCCGCGTCAATTCATCCTCTCGACGACGTTCGATTTCTAGTCTGATCCCGCCGGGGCACGGTGCGGGTCCGGCCCGCGCCGGGGGCCCCGGCTTTTGCTTTACGCCACGGCCTCATGTCTTCCGCACCTCCCAGTTCCGGGGCCGTCGCCCGTCGGCCCAACCTTGTGTACATCCTCGCGGATGACATGGGGATTGGTGATGCCTCGTGCTTCAATCCAGCCAGCGCGTGGAAAACACCGCGGTTGGATCAGATGGCGGAGGAGGGCCGGTGTTTCACGGATGCGCATTCGGCTTCGGCGGTCTGCACGCCGAGCCGTTACGCTCTCCTGACCGGACGGTATCCCTGGCGCACGCCGCTGAAACGTGGTGTGTTGCGTGGATACAGCCCGCCGCTGATCGAGCCCGGGCGACTGACGGTGGCGCGTCTGCTGCAAACGCACGGCTACCACACGAGCCTCTTTGGTAAATGGCATCTTGGGCTCGACTGGGTGCGTACGGGTGCAGCGCCGGAGGACGTGGATTTCTCCCGACCGTTTGGCGGCGGACCGCTTACGCATGGCTTTGATCGTTTCAAGGGCATCAGTGCGTCGCTCGACATGCCGCCCTACGTGCACCTCGAGGATGACCACGTGATGCGAGTGCCGACGGGAGTGATCGGCGACAGTCCGCCGCCGAAGCTGTGGCGCGCTGGGGCGATCAGTGACGGTTTTGATCACGAGGACATCATGCCGTGGCTCGGTGATCTCACGTTGCAGACAATTGCCGAGCATGCGGCGGCTCCGGAGCGCCGACCGTTCTTCGTGTACCTGGCATTGGCGTCACCGCACACGCCGATCGTGCCCACGCCGGAGTTTCAAGGACGCAGCGGTGCGACCGCATACGGGGATTTTACGTTGCAGGTGGACGACTTGGTTGGACGTATCCTCGACGCGGTCGATCAACACGGGTTGGGACAGGAGACGCTGGTGATCTTCACGGCCGACAACGGGTTCGCACCGATGGCCGACGTGGAGGAGCACCGCCGCGTGGGGCATGACCCGAGTGCCGGCTTCAGGGGGCACAAGGCCGATCTCTACGAGGGCGGACATCGCGTGCCGTTCATCGCGCGTTGGAGCGGCACGGTCCCCGCGGGCACACGGTGCGCAACCCCGATCACGCAGGGCGATTTGCTGGCGACGTGTGCGGACCTGCTCGGTGTGAGTATGCCGGACGACGCCGGCGAGGACAGCGTCAGCATGATGCCGCTGCTGCTGGGGCAGCCGGGCGAACGCGATCACGGCGCGCCGATCGTCAATCATTCCGAGAACGGGTCGCTCGCGATCCGCTCAGGTCGCTGGAAACTTTGCCTCTGCCCGGGCTCGGGTGGCTGGAGTTATCCGCACCCGGTGCATGATGCCGGGCTCAAGCTGCCACCGTATCAACTTTTCGACCTGGAGAACGATCCGGCCGAGACGGAGAACCTCGCCGAGCGCCACCCGGAAGAGGTGCAACGACTTGGCCGATGGCTGCGATCGATTATCCTGAACGGCCGCAGCACGCCGGGGGCGCCGCAGCCCAACGCTTCTGACGTCGAGTGGCCCCAAATCGATTGGATCAAGGATTTCGCATGAACGGCTTTCGCTTTCGCTCCGTGAGCTCCCTGGCGGCCCTTGCCGCCGCGATGACGTGGAGCACGCCAGCCGCGGAGGCGGCGTCGGCGCGCAACGTCGTGGTGATCATGACCGACCAGCAGACGGCGGAGGCGATGAGCTTCCGCATGGGTCGGGAGTATCTGCATACCCCGGCACTGGACCGGCTCGCTGCCCGCGGCACGTATTTTTCGCGGGCCTACGCGCCGAATCCACTCTGCATGCCGGCGCGAAATTCGATCCTCACCGGTCGTTTTCCCCACGAAACCGGAGTGACGGACAACACGCCGATGCACACCGGCGAGTTGCTGGATCCGCAGGCGTTTCCGACGTTGGGCACCTATTTCCGCAACGCCGGTTACGCGACCGCATACTTCGGCAAATGGCACCTGTGCTACGATCGGGAGCAGCCGGAAACGCACGGCTTCGAGACCTTCGATCGCCAGCAGCGCGACACGGTCACGGCGGCGAACGCCGTCGAGTTCCTGTCGAAGCCGCAAGACCGGCCGTTCCTGCTGGTGGCCAGTTTTCTGAATCCGCACAACGTGGCGGAGCTCTCGCGCGGGCAGCCGTTATCAAACGGCCCAATTGGCGAGCCGCCGGCCCTTCCGGAACTGCCACCTCCGCCGACGAACCTCGGCGCGCCCGTCTTCGAGCCGGACTCGATGACGTTGGTGCGCCGTGGATACCACGCCAACCGTCGTCTGTTTCCAGTGGGGCACTACACCCCGGCGATGTGGCAGGCCTTGCGGTGGGGTTACTATCGGCTGGTCGAGAAGGTCGACGCAGAGATCGGCCGCGTACTGACGGCGCTCGATGAGGCCGGCTTGGCTGACGACACGTTGATCGTTTTCCTCAGCGATCACGGTGAGTGCGCCGGCGCGCACGGACTGTCGCAAAAGACAGTCTTCTATGAGGAATCCGTGCGGGTGCCGCTGATCATCGCTCCACCCGGGCAAACGGAGGCACGCGAAGCGGATCCCTTCGTGAACGTGGGCGTGGATCTCATGCCAACATTGCTGGAGTACGCCGGCCTCGAGCGCCCACCACAGCTGCCCGGCGCGAGTCTGCGGCCGTGGGTGAGCGGCGAGACTGTGGAGGAGTGGCGCGATGAGTTGATCATCGGCAACCACATGTCGCAAGGCGCCCGGATCGAGGAGGGGTTTGTGCCGATCACGCAGGGCCGGATGGTGCGGACCGAGCGGTTTAAGTATTGTGTTTATGAACACGGCGAGCGTCGCGAGTCGCTGGTCGATCTCATCAACGATCCGCGCGAAATGGTCGATCTGGCCGCGGATCCGGCTTACCGGTCGATCGTGCTCGAGCATCGCGAGCGCCTGAAGCGCTTCGGTGAACGTTATGGCGACACGTTGGTGGATGATCTATTGGCGAACGACGTCGCGCCCCGGCCGTTTGAGCGGATCACTCAACCGCGTCGGCCAACCACTCCGGATGCTCCGCAACCTGGCCGTTCCGACGCCTGACACCTTGTTTGCATGACCTTCCTCCGCTTATCCCGCTGGTGGTTGCCTTGTCTCTCGCTGGTCGCGCTGGCACAGGGAGCGTCGCCGGAGTTTCTGCTGCAGAACAAACCCGTGCGGCCGGAGCCGTTCGCGGAGTCCCCGCTGCGACTGAATCCTCCGACGTTTCGTTGGCCCGCGGAAAACCAATCCGGCAAGCATCGGCTGGAACTGTCGCGGACGCCGGATTTTCGCCACGCCAAGGTGCACGAGGTGGAGACGCTATTCTTCCGGCCACTGCAGCCGCTCGAGACGGGAGATTGGTACTGGCGCGTTCGCCGCGAGGCGCCTGCTCCGGGCCCGTGGTCGCCGACGGAAACGTTCACGATCAGCAATGAGTTGCCGAAGTGGCCGCTCGAGCCGTGGGAAACCTGGCTGGAGCGGGTGCCACGTTCGCATCCACGCACTTTTTTGACGGCGGAGGAGCTTCCGGCGCTGCGCGAAAATGCACGCCGCCTGGGTGCACAACTCGAGCCGTGGATCAAGGAGATCAGGAAAAACCTGGAGGCGCCGTTCTCGCTCGAAACGTATCAGTCGCAGGTGCCGCCCGACGCCGATCCGTTCGGGCCCGACAGCCCTTCGCGCAAGCAGCTGGTGTGGGCGTCGAAAAGTGCCGCTCGCGCGGCCATCGTACCGGCGGCGGAAGCGGCGTGGTTATGGCTGGCGACGGGCGATCCGTGGTACGTGAATCGCATCAGGGAGCGGGCGCTGCTGGTCGCCGAGTTCGATCCGGAGGGTTTCATCTCGGAACGCAACACCGGGAACGACCTCGGCAACATCGATTTTGGCAACGCGGTCATCGTGCATGACCTCGGCCTGATCTACGATCTGCTCTACGAAGAGCTGACGGAGGACGAGCGCGCGCGGATCCGTCGGGCGATCGTCGCGCGAGCCGAGCCGATGTTTCGGAAAATGTATCGTGCGCCCCTGGAGCTAATGCGCGCCCACGCGTGGCAGCACGGATTCCTCGACGCGATGGTCGGCGCGTTGGCCATCTACCACGACGAACCGCGCGCGCAGGAGTGGGTGAAACTCGGCCTGCAATCCTTCGTGGCGCTGTATCCATGGTACGGAGGCAATGACGGGGGATCGCAGGAAGGGCCGCGGTACTACTACGCGGTCGGAGCAATCCCGAGCTTGAACACGCTCGACCTGTTTCGCTCCGCGTTCGGGCTGCGACTGGAGGACGGCAACCCCTGGTTTCACCAGAACCCGTATTTTCTGCTCTATTCGTTTCCGCCGGGTGGCCTGCAGAGCCAGTTGGGTGACAGCAACCCCGGACGTGCGGGAACCGGTGACGACACGCTGTACCCGGCGGGCAAGGGCCGGATCGCCGCGCTCCGGATGGCGGCGGTGCATGGTTTAGGGTACGCGGCTGCGTACGCCGCTGCGCTGCCCTACGACCGGGCGGGTTATACGATTTCCGAACTGCTGCGCTGGGATGTGCCGTCGACGGTCGCTCCGCAGTCACTCGAGGAACTGCCGCCGGCCCGGCTGTTTCGGGATGTCGGCACGGTGTTCCTGCACTCGGCGCTGGCTCGTCCGGAGGACAACGTCCGGCTGATTTTCCACGCGAGCCCGTATGGCGGGCATGGACACTCGCATGCCGACCAGAACAGTTTTCACGTGATCGCCTACAACGAGCACCTGCTGCTCGATTCCGGCTACTTCACGCCGACGGGGGATCCACACCGTGAGCAGTACTACGTGCGCACGATGGCGCACAACACGCTGTTGGTGGATGGGACCGGTCAGCACTGGGGCGATACGACGGGTTATGGTCGGATTGTGCACTTCGAGGAGCATCCGGAGTGGGTGGCCTTCACCGGTGACGCGGCGGCGGCTTACCACGAGGCGCCGCTCGAGCGCTTTGACCGGCACGTCGTCTGGCTCCGTGGCAATGACGTGCAAACGTATGTGGTTTTTGATGACGTCGTGTCTGCAGGCGACACGCCCCGGACGTTTGACTGGCTGCTTCACGCGGCGCAGGAGATGGAGGTCGACGCACAAGCGCAGACCGTGCGGGTGCGAGGCGAGAAGGGAGAGACACGCGTGAGTTTTCTCACTCCCGGCGAGCTGTCGTTCACCCAGAAGTCCGGCTTCAACGTACCGGCGATCTACTGGCGTCGCGGACAGAACTTTCCTTTGCCCGATCAATGGCATCTTACCGCCCGGACTTCGAAGGCCAAGGAGATGCAGTTCGTCACCGTCATCCAAGTATCGCGACGAAACGCAGCGAAGCCGGAGGTTCGTGCGGTGCCGTCGGGCGCGGAGACAGCCGGTTGGCGCGTGGTGCTGGATCCGGAGTCACGACGGGTCCGCGTGGAGCGGGTTGGGGAGGGCGCGGAATGAAACGATGCTGCCGTTCCGCTGGGGTGCTGCTCGCGGCGTGGGCGGCCCTGGCGCTCGCGGACACCGGGAGCGCCGCCGCGCCCGTGATCCGCGCGGAGCGAATCGTGGACCGTCCGCTGATCCGTCCCGACATGCTGCCCGGCGACGAGGGCACGAGCATCTGTGGCCCTTCGGTGATCCGGGTACCAGACTGGGTGGAGAATCCACTCGGTCGATACTACCTGTATTTTGCGCATCATGACGGCGACTACATTCGCCTCGCGTACGCCGACGGCCTGGAAGGCCCGTGGACCCTGCACCCGGGCGGAGTGCTGCGGCTGGAGGAGCAACGCGCGCTGCGGGGGCACATCGCGTCGCCCGAGGTGGTGATCGATGCCGCGACACGGCAGATCTACCTGTTTTCCCACGGACTGCCGGCGGACGGGAAAGGAGGGCAGGTCACCAGCGCGGCCGTTTCGCGCGACGGCCTGACCTTCGACGACCTTGGTGGGGTGGTGGGGCCCGCCTACCTGAGGATCTTTGCGCACGAGGGGCGCTGGTTCGCGCTGTCGGGTTCGGGCGTGCTCCGCGTTGCGGAGCGCCTGGGCGAGCCGTTCAAGCCGGTGGCGACACTCATCGGTCCGGAGATCACTGAGGCGGTGGATCCGGCCTCGCGCGGTGAACCGGGGGCAGTGCCGGCGCACCAGCGGCCCAAGTCCGGCGAAGACCGATATGGTATCCGCCATGTGGGCACCGATCTGCATGAAGGGAAACTGTACGTTTACTTCAGCTGCGTGGGACATCGCCCGGAGCGGATCCTCTGCACGGTGGTGGACCTCGCCGGGGCGCCGGAGACCTGGCGCGCGCGCGGCGTGTTTGAGGTGCTCGAGCCGGAACGGCCCTGGGAAGGCGCCGATCTGCCGTTGGCCTATTCCCGAGGCGGCAGTGTGATCAAGTACGGACGCGACCGCGCCCGTGAACTGCGGGATCCTGCGGTGTATCGGGAAGGCGGTGACGCCTGGTTGTTCTACTCCGTCGCCGGTGAGTATGGCATCGGCCTGGCCCGCCTGACGGTGGCGGAGATCAAGCACCCTCCGACCGCGGCCGCGCCGCTCCACGCCACTGAGCCCTAGGAATCGTCTGCCATGTTTGCTGATTTGCCTCCTCCACCTCTCCCCGCCCGACCGAACATTGTCCTGATCATCGCCGACGACGTGAGCGCGGCGGATCTGGGTTGTTACGGCAACCCGGGTGTTCGTACGCCGAACCTCGACCGGTTGGCCGCGGACGGGCTGCGTTTCACCCGCGCCTACGTCGCTGCGCCGAGTTGCAGCCCGAGTCGGTGCAGCATCCTGACGTCGCGCTACCCGCATAACCTGGAGACCGCGGCGGAGCTGCACGGCGCCTTACCGGCGGGCTTGCCGCTCTTCCCGCAACGGCTGCGCGAACACGGCTACTACACGATGCATGCGGGCAAGGCGCATTTTGGCACCAACGATCAGAACGGCGTGCAGACGCTTGTTGGTCCGGCTCGGGCCGCCTTCGACATCGGAGGCGACGGGGAACCGGAGCCGGGCAAGGGCGGCTATGGCGGTGAGGAAAAATGGTTGCAGCGGTTGCGCAACCGCCCCGACGGGCAGCCGTTCTTCGCCTGGTTCGCGTCGCACGACGCACATCGGATCTGGGATGCGGACGATTTTGCCGGCACGCATCGTCCTGAGGACGTGATGGTGCCGCCCAGCCTATTGGATACACCGGAAACGCGGGCGGATCTCGCGGCGTACTATGACGAAATCACGCGCCTCGATCATCACGTTGGCCTCGTGCTGGAGGAACTTGAGCGCCAGAAGATTCTGGAGCAGACGATCGTCATCTTCCTCGCCGACCACGGGCGTCCCTTCCCGCACGCCAAAACGCATCTTTACGAGGAAGGTGTGCTGACGCCGCTGTTGATCCGCTTGCCGGGCCGCACGCACGCTGGACGCGCGGTGGAGGCTTTGGTCAGCACCCTGGATCTCGCCCCCACGGTGCTTGAACTCGCGGGCGTGTCGCGCCCCGAGGGTTTTCAGGGCGTCAGTCTGACCCCGTTGTTGCAGGACCCGAGTGGCTCGGTGCGGGACTTCCTATTTGCGGAGCAGAACTGGCACAACTTTCCCGCGCATGTGCGGCTCGTGCGGCATGGCGACTACGCGTACCTGCGCAATGCCTGGCCCGAGCAACTGCTGCCGGGCGCCTCGGACACGTTCTACAATCCGAGTGCGCAGGCCCTGAAGGAGGCCTGGGCGGCCGGTCAATTGTCAGGGTTGCAGGCCAACATCTTTCAGCAACCCCGCTCGGCCGAGGAGTTGTACGATCTGGCGCGGGACCCGCACCAAGCGCAAAATGTGATCGACGATCCGGCTCATCGTGAGGCGTTGCGCGTGTTGCGACAGGCGCTGGAGCAGTGGACCCGGGACACCGGTGACACCGTGCCGACGCGTCCGACGGCGGCGGATACGGACGTTGCCACGGGTCGGAAGTTCGGGCCCGTGCAACGTGGCGAGCCGCCCGGCGCCGCCGCGGGAGCCGCCAGCCTGAATGCCCGCGGGCCGGTCCGGCTCGGCGATCTGCGGTGATGCGCCTGCTGGTCCGACGCTTCCGCTACGGCCTCGGCGTGTTCGGAGCGTGGCTGTTGGTCGCGGTCAGTTTGCAGGCAGATCCAACGGAGGAATTGCTGCTTCGGCTGTGCGATCGACTGCTGACCGTCCAGATCACGGATCCGTCTGATCCGGACTGCGGCGCCTTGCGGTGCCCGAGTGACAATCCGGAGCCGCACCCGCTGCACTCCCGGGCGGCGGAGGCGGTGTATCCACTTGCGGTGGTGTTCGAACGGACCGGGCGGGAGGAATACCGACGCGCAGCGATTGCGCTGGGCGACTGGCTCGTGTCGATCCAGCAGCCCGGTGGGGCTTGGGGCGAATCGTGGCCGGGGCATGACGGCTGGGTTGGCACGACGGCAGACCAGCTGATCTCGCTGGCCGGTGCGTATCCGCGGCTTGAATCCGCGCTCATGTCCCAACAGCGGGAGGCCTGGCGTGAATCCATCCGGCGGGCAGCGCGCTTCGTGCATGCCCGTTTTCCGATGGGCAATCTCAACTACTGGTCCACGGGCGCGGTGGGGCTCGAATTCGCGGCGCGGGTTCTGCCGGACGAAGCAGCCGGCTGGCGCGAAAAGGCGAAGGAGTTGATCGCGCGGACGTTGACCCGCGTGAATGCGGATGGACTGCTGGTTGGCGAGGGCGGGGGTGTGGATATCGGGTATAATCTGGGGCAGACGATTGGATTCCTCGCGTTGTACGCGCGGCTGACGGACGATGAAGCGCTGCTGACACGAGCGGCCACGCTGCTGGAGGCGCATCTGCCGTTTGTCTATCCGACCGGTTTGATCGACAACTCGTGGGGCACCCGCTCATACAAGTGGACTTACGAGAGCGGAACGAAGACTGCGCCGGGTGTGCCGTTCACGTTTGAGCTGCTCGCGGAGCGGGATGCACGCTTCGCCGCGGCGGCGCAGCGCACGCGGGAGTATTTGCTGAATCACGCGCTCGTCGACGACTGGGTGGTGCAGGGCCCGCACGCCTCGCGCCGGACCAGTGCGTACCCACCGTGCCTCTACGGGACGTTCGCACGGGCGCAGAGCCTCGCCATGGCAGTGGCACATCGCGCGAGCGCGGAGCCCGTACCGGTGACGGACCCCGACGAATCGCCACCGTGGATCCGCCATTTCCCCAGCGTGCAGGTGGCGGTGGTTCGCACCGGCGGTTTGATGGCGACAGTCGCGGCTTACGGTGAGATTTCCCAGCTGCCGCGCACGCTCGTGACGCGCGGCGGCAGTCTGACGCAGTTGTGGGTGGGTGACTTCGGTCGCGAAGGCGTGTTGCAGACGTCGTCGGTCACCGAATACCGCCGGCAGGAGGCGAAACACCTGCCGAATGAGGGAGCTCTGCTTCCCCTCACGCCACGCCTCGAAGTGACGGAGGGCGACGCGTATTGGACGAATCTTTACGAGGCGGACGCACGCCTGGAGGTGCGCCGCGAGGGCAACCGCATGATTGTGGTTGCCACAGGCGAGTTGCGCGATCGCGAGGGGCGGGGCAGCGGGCTCGCCTACCGGCTCCAACATCAGTTTGCAGGATCAGTCATCACGAAGCGGGTTTCCCTGACGAGTGACCGGCCGATCGAGGCTCGCCTGGTCGAGCCCATCGTGCGCGCGGAGGGGCTGGTCGTCGATCAGGTGGCACCGCAGCAAATCCGGCTGACGCCGGGACAGGGTCGTCCGTGGCTGGTGACGGTGAATTCGAGCCAGGGCGCTGTTTCGGTGCGGCATGGAGAAGAGGCGGAGCGGTACTGGTGCCCGTTTCCCGCGGTGGAAGCGTACCCCATCGTGGCGTCCGGCGAGGTGACGTCGGAACAGCCGCTGGAGTGGGTCGTTGAGTTCCGGCCCGCCGAGTGACTCTAGAACCGCCGGATGGATGGTTTGCTCATCCGGCGGCCGTGAGCCGCCGGGCGTGTTCCGGCGTCTTGAGGAGCCGTCGACGCCATTGGTTGGGCGTTGAGCCGTGCAAGGCCTTGAACGCGCGGCAAAAGTCGCTGGTGCACGAGTAGCCGCACTCCTCGGCCACGATTTCGAGCTTGGCCGTCGTTTGGGACATCAGCCGCATGGCGGTTTCCAACCGGATGCGCGAAAATGCCTGTGCCGGGCTTTCGTCGCGAACCTGGCGGAAGAGCCGCCGTAACGTGCTGGCGGATACGTGGACGTGCTCGGCGACGTCGACTACCGACGGGTTGTGCCGGACATGGTCGGCGAACCACGAGAGCGCATTTTCCACCGCGCGGCGGGCGTGGCCCTCGGGTAGCGGCACTTCCGGAAGCTCCAGCTTCTTGAGCACGAGCAACGACAGCTCGGTCAACGCTCCCTGGAAAAGCAGTTCGCTCAAGTTCGTGGGGCGGTGAAAATGTTGTTTCAGCTCGGCGGCGAGCGCGACCAGGCGTCGGCATTCGGCCGGGCGGAGCGGTACTTCGAGGTAGCCGTCCCGTCGGACGGCCGCCTGCAACTGCTCCGGCACCGAGCCGAAGTGAAACGCAGTGATGGAGGCGCGCCGCGCGCCGTCGCCGCCCCAGCCATGACGACTGCCAGCGGGGAAAACCCAGAGCGTGCTGGAGCGAAGACGCGGCGGCTTGTCGGGTTGCAACACCGGGCCGCAGCGGCCTTGCACGACCGCATAAAACTCCCAGTTGAGCCGACCTCCCGAGACGAGTGGGTAAAGGCCGAACTGGCGATAACCGGATCCGAGGTAACGCAACATCGCGGGGAAACGCGGGGAGCGTACGAAGGGCTTGTTGAAGTGCGAGCCTGAAGCGACGATTGAAATCCGCGAATCGGGGTGCCTGCGCGATTATGCATATATGCTGAGCGCATCGGCGCTGGCCGAGGGACAGCCCGAGTTGTTACGATGGCGCCTTCGGATGTTGCCCCCCGTGTCTCCCAATGCCGGTCACCCGCCGGCGGCCCGTTGAATGCGGTTGCTGTCGCGTGTGTTTCTCCTGCTGGCGGCCACCGCCTGCGCGCTCGTTCTCTTCCTCTGGGGATGGGGACGGGTGTTTCGGCCTGCCCTGGAGCCGCTGCCTCCGCGTGGCGAACCCGAGATCGCGCGGATGGAGCAGCGTCGGGCACTGCGGTTGGATCAGAGCCATCCGCCGGTTGTGGTCCAGGAGGTCGACTACGCGGAGGGACCGGCGGCGTCGTGGTGGCCGAAAATCGATCCACCGGTCATTGCGCCGCATGTCGCCGCGGGACGACTACCGCCGGTGGCCGAGCGGACGGGGGTTGAGCCGATCGTCATGCAGGGCGCGGACGGTTTCGCCAACTATGGCGGGACCTGGCACCGCCTGATCGCCTCGCAAGCAGACCTGATCCAGATCTACAACCGGATGAGTTACGCCAACCTGCTGCGCTGGTCGCCGCAGGGGTATCCGATTGTTCCCCACCTCGCGCGGGCGTGGGAGGCCTCGGACGACGCGCGCATCTTCACGTTCCATCTGCGCCGCGGGATGCGGTGGTCGGACGGCCAGCCCGTGACGAGTGAGGACATGCGGTACTGGTACGAGGACGAGGTGCTCGAGTTTCAGGGCAATCCGCGCATCCTGCGCCACGGCGCCAGCCTCGGCCGACTGGAGGTGGTGGACGAGTTCACCGTTCGTTTCATCTTCGACGAGCCCAACGCGCTTTTCCCGGAGCGCATGGCGTCGTACGGCCTTGGTCCGAAGGACTACACGGACTACGTCGTGCCGTCGCACTATCTGCGCCGCTACCACCCACGGCTGGGTGACCCGGAGTTGATTGAACGCACGCGGCGCGCGCTGCGACTGGCGAGTTCGGTCGCGGTGTACCAGCGGATGAAGGAGTGGAACAATCCGGAAATTCCGCGCCTGTGGCCGTGGATCTATCGCACGCACACGCCGACCCCGCCGTACGTGTTCGTTCGCAATCCGTTTTTCCCGGCCGTTGACACGGAAGGACGGCAGTTGCCTTACCTCGACCGGCTCGTGCTCACCATGCGGCCGAGCAACCTGTTCGGCCTGACCGCCGCGACGGGGCAGGTGTCGCTGCAGGATCGATTCATCCGTTATGACGATCACGTGCTGTTGCTCAACGAAGCTTCGCGCAACGGCTACGACGTTTACCACTGGTATCCAGCCACCCGATCGGTATTCACGATCTTTCCGGTGCTGAACCGCCGGGTGGAGGAGGGCAGGCCTGAGACGAAGTGGAAGCACGAGCTGCTGAACGACCGCCGGTTTCGGCAGGCCCTGTCCCTCGCGATCGATCGCCAGGCCATCATCGACGCGCTCTTTAACGGTCAGGGCGAACCGGCGCAGATCGATCCGGGACCGGATTCACCGCTGCACAGCCCGGCGTTGATGAAGAGCTACACCGAGTTCTCGCCCGAGCGGGCGAATGCGCTGCTCGACGAACTCGGACTGACGCGGCGGGACCGCGAGGGGTATCGAACCTTTCCCGACGGCTCCCGCATGGTGTGGTACCTGAACATGACGGAGTTCACGAGCAACGACCCGGCGCAGTTCATTATC
Organism: Verrucomicrobiota bacterium; assembly: GCA_023386835.1. GTDB lineage: Bacteria > Verrucomicrobiota > Verrucomicrobiia > Opitutales > Opitutaceae > Actomonas. The sequence goes on along the minus strand of JAEWIY010000224.1, from coordinate 5,133 downwards.
GACGACTGGGCGGAGGTCGGCATCCGTTGCCTGCAACGCATCCGCGCCCGCAACCTCTTCTACACGGAGAAGGCTTCGTACCGCTACGACTTCACCGTCTGGACCGGGGAGAGTGACTTTGCGCCCTTCGTCGAACCGCGAAACTTTGTCCCGGTGCTGCGCGATGCGCACTACGCGCCCGCGTACGGCTTGTGGTACCAATTTGGCGGGCCGTCAGGTGATCCCGTCGCGGATACACGCCCGGAAGCGATTGCACCGCCGCCCGATCACCCGCTCCGGCGCGCGATGGAGACCCTCGAGGAAATCTATCGCACGGCCGATCCGGTTCGGCGGCAGGCGCTTTTCCGGCAGATCCAGGATGCGCAGGCGGAGGAGGTCTGGCACATCTCCATTGCCACGCCCCCGCCGCAGCTGGTCGTCGTGAAGGACGGGTTGCGCAACGTCCCGGAGGTGGCGCTCTACGGCAACAGCTTCAACACGCCTGGTAATACCGGCATGGAGACGTTTGCCTGGGAGGAGCCCAACGATCTGCCGGCGACGGTAGCCGATGTCAGCCGTGCGATGGTCGAGATCGTGCCGGACCGCGCGCTCGCCGGGGTGCCGACGGATCGGGAGGAGGGGCCCGTGCAGGTGGCGGCTGGAGGCGAGTCGAAGGTCGTCGCTCTCCTGCGCACGCTGCTGCTCGCCTTGCTGGCGCTCGTGGTGGTGCTGGTCGCTCTGCGACATCCGTTCATCGGGCGGCGGCTGCTGCTCATGTTTCCGACGCTCGCGGTCGTGTCCGCGCTCGTCTTCATCATCGTGCAGCTGCCGCCGGGTGACTTTGTCACCTCTCGCATTCTCGAACTCGAGATGCAGGGCACGAGCGATTCCGCGCAGGAGATCGAGGACCTGCGGCGCAACTTCCACCTCGATGAACCGATGCTGCAGCGCTACCTACGCTGGGTCGGGTTGAAGTGGTTCACGAGCTTCTCCGCGGCCGATGCCGGCTTGTTGCAGGGCAACCTCGGTTTATCGATGGAGCACAACCGCCCGGTGAGTTCGATCGTGGGCGACCGGATCCTGCTCACCGTGGTCGTCTCCGTCGCGACGCTGCTCTTCACCTGGCTGCTGGCGCTTCCGATCGGCATCTACTCGGCGGTGCGCCAGTATTCCTGGAGCGACTACGTGCTGACCTTCGTCGGTTTTGTCGGCGTCTCGATTCCCGGCTTCCTGCTCGCGGTCGTGCTGATGTGGGTGGCGAACCGCTGGCTTGGGCTCCAGGTGAGCGGGCTTTTTTCGCCGGAGTTCGCCACCATGCCCGGCTGGAATACGGCCAAGGTCATCGACTTGCTGCGCCATCTCTGGGTGCCGGTGGTCGTGCTCGGAGTCGCGGGAACGGCGAGCATGATCCGGATCATGCGGGCCAACCTGCTCGATGAACTGCGCCGCCCGTACGTGACGACCGCCCGCGCGAAAGGCGTCCGGCCCCTGCGGCTGCTGTTTAAATATCCGGTACGGTTGGCGCTGAACCCGTTTGTGTCCGGCTTGGGGGCGCTCTTCCCGCAGCTGGTCTCCGGCGGCGCGATTGTCGCGCTGGTGCTCAGCCTGCCGATGATTGGTCCGGTGCTGCTCGATGCCTTGCTGGCCGAGGACGTTTACCTGGCGGGTTCGATGCTGATGGTGCTGAGCCTTTTGGGTGTCGTCGGCACCCTGGTCAGCGACCTGTTGCTGCTCTGGCTCGACCCGCGCATCCGGTTGGAAGGAGGCAGTCGATGAACGTGCCGCAGGCACCAGATCCCACCGCGCCGGCTGGTGCGACCGCGCCCGGGCCGAGCTCGCAACCCGGCACGACCGGGGCGCGAGTCCTGCCGGCGGCGATCCCGGCGGTGCCCGAACCCGCTGCGGAAACGCAGTGGGCGCTTGTCTGGCGGCGCTTCCGGCGGCACCGACTGGCGGTCGGCGCGCTGCTGGTGCTCGGCGTGCTCTACCTCTCGGCGTTGTTCGCAGAGTTCGTCTCGCCTTACCGGCCGGCGTATCAGGATCTGCGTTACATTTACTGCCCGCCGCAGCTGCCCCGGCTCTCGCTGGAGCACGGGCTGCACGTCCGCGCGATGGAGCGGCAGGTGGATCCCGTTTCTTTCCAGCGCTCGTACCTCGAACGGCCGGACATGGTGGTGCCCCTGCGCTTCTTCGCGCGGGGTGAACCCTACGAACTGTGGGGATTAATTCCGATGGAGCGGCGGCTGCTCGGCGTCGACTTTGACGCGTGGTCCGGATCAGGGGACGCTGACGTGGCGCCGACGTTCTTCTTCCTCGGCACCGATCGCTTCGGTCGTGATCTCTTCAGCCGTCTGGTCGCGGGCGCGCGGGTGAGCCTGTCGGTGGGACTCGTGGCGATCGTGGTGACATTCGTGCTCGGCGTCAGCATTGGCGGGATTTCCGGATACGTCGGCGGAGCGGTCGACAATGTTGCACAGCGGCTGATCGAGATCGTAAACGCGTTCCCGCAACTGCCGCTGTGGCTGGCGTTGGGCGCCGTATTGCCATCGGACTGGTCGCCGCTGACGGTGTACTTTGCGATCACGCTCGTCTTGAGTCTGATCGGCTGGACGGCGCTGGCCCGCGTCGTGCGTGGCAAGATCCTGGCGCTGCGCGAGGAGGACTACGCCGTCGCGGCCCGGCTGCTCGGCGCGTCGCACGCCCGCATCCTGTTCCGCCACCTGCTGCCCGGTTTCACCAGCCACATCATCGTGGTTCTGACGTTGAGCGTGCCCGCGATGATTTTGGGCGAGACGGCATTGAGTTTCCTCGGACTCGGTCTGCGGCCGCCGATCGTCAGCTGGGGTGTGCTGCTTCAGGACTGCATGAGCGTGCAGACCGTGGCGAGCTACCCGTGGCTTCTGATGCCCGTCGTGTTGATCGTGCTGGCGGTGCTGGCGTTCAACTTCCTCGGCGACGGCCTGCGGGACGCGGCCGATCCTTACAGCACTCGTTAACGCCGATGAACGATCCCGTCCTCCAAGTCGAAGACCTGCGGGTTCACTTCTTTACCGACGACGGTCGCGCTCTGCCGGCGGTGGATGGCGTTTCGTTCTCCATCCCGCGCGGCCGTACGCTGGCGTTGGTCGGCGAGTCCGGGTGCGGCAAGAGCGTCACCAGTTACTCCCTACTTCAACTGATCCAGCCGCCCGGGCGGATCGTCGGTGGCCGGATCCGGCTGAATTCACAACGGCTCGGTGTCGTCGACATCGATCGGCTTTCGCCGCGCGACGACCGGCTCTACGAGGTGCGGGGCGGGGCGGTCTCAATGATCTTCCAGGAACCGATGACCGCGCTGTCGCCGGTGCATACAGTCGGTGACCAGATCATGGAGGCCATCCTGCTGCATGAACCGGTGACGCGGGCCGTGGCGCGGACGCGTGCGATCGAGATGCTGCGCAAGGTGGGCATCTCGGCCCCCGAGCGCCGCGTGGACCAGTACCCGCACGAACTCTCCGGCGGGATGCGGCAGCGGGTGGTGATCGCCATGGCCCTGGCGGGACGGCCGGAGTTGCTGATCGCGGACGAGCCGACAACCGCGCTCGATGTGACCATCCAGGCGCAGATCCTGCGCCTCATCAAAGCGCTGCAGGCGGAGATCGGCTGCTCGGTGCTGATCATCACGCACGACCTCGGGGTCGTCGCGCAGACGGCTGACGACGTGGCGGTGATGTACCTGGGCCGGATCGTGGAACGCGGCCCGGTGCGAACCGTGCTGAAGTCTCCAGCACATCCCTACACGCAAGGGCTGCTGCGTTCGATGCCCGGGCAGAATCCGCCGGGCACGCGACTCGAATCGATTCCGGGCACGGTGCCGTCGCTGCAGGCCATGCCGGCCGGCTGCCATTTTCATCCCCGCTGCGAGTGGGCGCTCGCCGGTCTCTGTAATGTGGGGCCGAGCCCGGCGCTGCAGCTCCTGCCGGATGGACGGCAGGCGGCATGCCTGCGCGCCGAAGAGATTGGCACGTTGGTGGAAGGAGGAGCCACGCGATGAGCGAGCCGTCACCGATGCCGGACGACGCGATTCTCGACGTGCGAGGCATGACCAAGGTCTTCTCGCTCTCGTCCGGCGGCTTCATTCGTCGCGAAGTGGGCCGGGTCCACGCGGTCGATGACGTGAACTTCACCGTTCGCCGCGGCGAGACGCTGGGCATCGTGGGCGAATCCGGCTCCGGAAAGACCACCGCGGTCCGCTGCCTCTTGCGGGCGATTGAGCCGTCATCGGGTGAGGTCTGGTTTCGTTCGCGGAACGGCCTCGTGGATCTCGCTCGCGTGCCTCGTCGCGAGCTCAAGCCCCTCCGGCAGGAGATGCAGATGATCTTCCAGGACCCGTTCGCCTCGCTCAACCCGCGCATGACGGTTGGCACGATCGTCGGTGAACCGCTCGTCATTCATCGCCTGGCGTCGGGGTCGGAACTCGAGGACCGGGTGGCCGCGATGTTGCGCCGAGTGGGTCTGAAGCCCGAGCACGCCAGCCGGTATCCACACGCGTTCTCGGGTGGACAGCGGCAGCGCATCGGCATTGCGCGTGCCCTGATCATGAACCCGTCGCTCGTGGTGGCCGACGAGGCGGTTTCGGCGCTCGACGTCTCCGTCCAGGCGCAGGTGCTCAACCTGCTCCAGGACCTGCAGGAGGAACTCGGGCTGACGTATCTGTTTGTGGCACACAACCTCGAGGTCGTGCGGCACTTTTGCCACCACGTTGCCGTTATGTACGCCGGCCGGATCGTGGAGCAGGCGCCGGCCGCCGAGCTTTTCGCGTATCCTCAACATCCTTACACCCGCGCGTTGCTCGCGGCGGTGCCGGCTCCCGACCCGGACGTGCCCCTCTCGCCCGCGATGGAGGGTGAGATCGCCGACCCGGCGAATCTGCCGACCGGGTGTTCCTTTCATCCACGGTGTCCGGAGTGTCAGGAGGAGTGTCGCTCCCTCCGTCCGGAACTCCGCGAGATCGCCGCGGGACGACGAGTGGCGTGCCATCTCCGTGCCCCGGCAGCACGACCGATCGAGGTAAATTCATGATCAGAATCGGCCTGGTGGGCGTCTCCGGTTACGGCCGGTGGCATCTCAAGATGATTGACGAACAGGTGCGGCGCGGCCGGGCCTGTCTCGTTG
>JAEWIY010000097.1 GCA_023386835.1 Verrucomicrobiota bacterium | reverse complement strand
AACACCGCGCGACGGTAGTCGCCGCGGATCTGCGCTGGTTGTCCGGCGATCAACAGATCCCACATTCCGGCTGGGAACGCGAGGGGCGCGAGCCGTGCGTCGCCCCGGGCCTCGGCGGCGTCCGCGGCCGACTTCATCTGGCCCTGCAGAGAGAAGTCGTAGATCTCGTTGCGCGTAAAGCCGACCCGAAACCCATCGACCGGAAGATTCCAGAAGACCCACAGGCCGGTGAGATCATCGCCGTCAAAATCATCCGCCCGGTTGAGTGAGCCTTCCAGAGAGTTGCGCACGTAGGGAGAGTCGGCGGCCACCGGAGGAAGCAGACCGTACCCGATCTGGTAATCGAGGCTGCCGGCGGCGCCGAGCGAGAAGGTGCCGTAGAGGGAGACGCCATCAAACGCGGCCGTGAGCGGTCGCAGCGTCTTCTCGTAGAACCGGAGCGGAAGGAAGGCGAACGGCCGGACCATATCGAGGTCCTGCACTTCGCCGTAGAGTCCGTAGGCGGATTTGACGCGGCCGGCCCGCACGCCGACCTGCTCGTTGAAGGCGTAGCCAAGCGAGGCGAAATCGAGCGACAGGTCGCTGTAGTTGTCGACTTCATACGCGTAGAGTTGCGCGGCCGCGGTCAGGCCGTTGGCGAAGCGATGGGAGCCGTTCAGCGTGGCCTCGAGCACATTCACGCTCGGGGAGCCCTCGGTCTCGCCGAGGAAGTTGTAGCGGTCCGAAATGGCGGCGGTCGCGCTGACCGCGCCGTGGATCGTGAGGGGACCGGCGTCGACGGCACTAAGTTGAGTGGAGCTGCCGGCGATGCAGGTGGCTGCAATCGCGGCACGGGAGAACCAGCGGGAGTGGAACATGTGTCTCTCCCAATCGGAGGGAGAGACAAACACTTGACCGGCTTCGCGCAGAACGCCGCGGGGGCGTTTTTTGGGATATTTCCCGGAGTGGCCGGAGCTTACGCCAGAGGCACGCGCACCGGGGTAAACATTGGACCACCAGGCGGGGTCCGCTCCGGCGTGCTCACGCGCATCGGCCGCATGGATACGCGCTCGTTCCCGTCAGAACTCGAGCGACTCGCCGGGGCGCAGCGGGCGGACCTGGTGGCCACGTTTGGCCGCGTCCCGGGCGAACGCCGCCGCGTCCTGCGCAATCGGCGGCCAGGTGTTGTAGTGCATCGGCACCGCCAGCTTCGGCTTCAGGAAATCGAGCGCCTCGATCGCGTCCTCCGGACCCATCGTGAAATTGTCGCCGATCGGCAGCAGAGCGACGTCGAGCCCGGCTCGCCCGATCAGCTGCATGTCGAGGAAGAGCGCGGTGTCGCCCGCATGGTAGACCTTCTTGCCATTGGCCTCGACCAGCAGTCCGCAGGGGACACCCATGTAGATTGGATTGAGGCCGGCGTTGAGGCTCGAGGTGTGATGCGCCAGCGTGAGCTTGAGCCGCCCGAAGGGGAACAGGTGCGCGCCGCCCGGATTCATGCCGTGTGTCTTGGCACCCTTGGCTCCGAAGTACTCGGCGATCTCGTAGTTTGCGATGATGGTCGCGTTGTTGCGCTGGGCGATCGAGAGCGCGTCGGCCGTATGGTCCTCGTGACCGTGCGACAGCAGGATAAAGTCGCACTCCACCTCATCGGCGTCGACTGACGCCAGGTCGTTGTCGTTGAGAAACGGGTCGAAGAGCAACCGGTGGCTGCCGGTTTCCAGGAGGAACGTGGAGTGGCCGAGGTAGTTGAGCTTCATGACAACGGGATACCGGAAATTTCCGACCCGATCATGGGCACGAAGCGGCCGGTTGTCTAACCGGCCCGACACTATTCGGCCTGCTGCGTTTTGAGGGCACGCGGGTCCGAGTGGCCGACAACGCGCGCCGCTTGCGCGCGTCTGAACTCAGGCGCCGTCGATCTTCTGAATCCGGGCGAGGTGACGCCCGCCTTCGAACGCGGTGTTCAGCCAGACCTGCACGATGTGCAGCGCCTCGGCTTCGCTCACCGTGCGCTGCCCGAGCGAGAGCACGTTGCCGTCATTGTGGGAGCGATTCCAGATCGCGACCTGCTCATTCCAGCAGAGGCCGCAGCGCACACCCTTCACGCGATTGGCTACGATCGCCTCGCCGTTGCCAGAGCCGCCGAGCACGATGCCGCGCTGAAACTCACCCCGGGCGACGGCCTCGGCGACGGGCCGGATGAAGTCTGGATAATCACAGGCGGCGTCCGAGTAGGTGCCGAAATCCCGCACCGTGTGCCCCTGGGCAAGCAGCGCCTCCTTGATCTTCTCCTTGTAGGCGAAGCCGGCGTGATCCGATCCGATGGCAATGGTGTAACGAGTCATGGTGGCAGGGAAACGCGGCGTGAACCGGCGCGGTGATCCAAGGTCGATAGTTGGCGGCGGCCCCCGGTCGCAAACCCTTTCTCAAGCATGCGCCGTCCGACCCTTTGCCTGCTCCTTCTCGCCGCCCTGTTCACCAGCGCCTGCACCACTGCGCGGACGCCTGCACAGCGTATCTCAAAAGATCGCGCTGCGTTTGAGTCCTGGCCGGCGGACGTGCAGCAACGCGTCGAGCAGGGGCAGGTCGCCGTTGGTTTCAACGAGGAGCAAGTGCGCATGGCGTTGGGCGACCCGGACGACGTCAACACCCGCACCACGGCGGAAGGAGAGTCGGAGGTCTGGACTTACCGCGACCGCAGGCCGCGACTGGGGCTTGGCTTGGGTCTCTCCGGCGGCAGCGGGGGGACGGGCGTCGGCGTCGGAGTGGGCACCAGCTCCGGTGGAACCCAGAAGGCCCGGCTTCGCGTGGTGTTCAGCCAAGGTGCGGTGACGTCAATCGAGCATGCCAAGTAAAGCCTGCAAACGCCCGGGCCCGGTCGGCCGCGGGCGGC
>JAEWIY010000090.1 GCA_023386835.1 Verrucomicrobiota bacterium | reverse complement strand
GTACTCCTTCTCCACGCTCATCAGGTACTGGGAGATGCGGGTCGCCTTGCCGACGAGGATCACCAACAGCCCGGTGGCCATCGGATCCAGGGTACCGGCGTGACCGATGCGTTTCAGGTGCAGTTTGCCGCGCAGCCGCGCGACCACGTCATGCGACGTGTGCTCGACGGGTTTGTCGACCAGCAGCACACCTTCGATTTCTTTCTTGGGTCCGAGCATCAGGAAACTTGGGCACGAGCCGCGTCAACCGCCTCGATCTGCTCGCGCAGCGCGTCGACGAGCTGGGGGCGAAACTGGGCGATCGAGACGCCCTTCAGGTTGAGACCCGCCGCACAGGCGTGGCCGCCGCCATTAAAGCGGGCGGCAACCTGGTCGACGCGGTACGCCGGGTCCTTCGACCGCAGGCTGCCCTTGATGGCGCCGGCGCGTTCCTCGATCAGTACGCCGACGTCCACGCCGTCGATCGAACGGGCGTAATCCACCAGGCCTTCTGTATCCTCCGGGGAAGTACCGGTGGCCGCGTAAACACCATCAGGCAACGTGCCGACACAAACGCGACCACCGCACTCCATTTGGAACGAGGCCAAAAAGCGTTGCAGGAGCTGCAGTTTGCCGGCGGTTTCGCGCTCGTAGAGTTCATATCCGGCCTGCACCGGGTCGGCCCCGCGGGCCATCAATTCCGAGGCAAGCAGGAAGGTGCGACGGGTCGTGGAATTGAACCGGAACTGGCCTGTATCCGTGATGATGCCCGTGTACAGCGCCTGTGCGGCGGTATGATCAATCGGCAGCTGATTATCGATCAACAGGCCGGCGAGGATCTCGCAGGTGGCAGCAGAGGCGACGTCCACGAAGTTGTGCGCTGCGTAGCCGTTGTTGGACAGGTGATGATCGATGTTCAGCACGGGCTGGCTGAAGCGCTGCTGCACCGCCCCGCCCGCCCGCCCCATGTCCGCACAATCGACGTACATCGCCGCGTAGTCGCCCGGCGCGAGGGACGCCGCGGTTTGAAAGGGTTCATCCCCGGTGATGAACTGCAACCGCCGCGGCACCGGATCCGGGTTCACACAGATCACCGCGTGTCCCAGCCCCCGGAGAGTGCGCGCCAGTGCGATCTGCGAGCCGATGCAGTCGCCGTCCGGACGGGCGTGCCCGATGACCACGATCGGACGCCCTTCGAGTTGATCGAGAAACGCCTTAAAACGCGTGGAAAGCTCCGGGTAGATGGGCTCGGGACTCATGAAGGATCGGGTTTGCGCTCCCCTTCGCTGATCTGGTCGAGGATCTCCAGCACACGATTGCCGCGCTGCGTCGAACGATCGAGCTGGAACTGCCAATCGGGGGAATGCTTCAGCTGCACACGCCGCGCCAACTCCCGGCGAATTTCGCCGGCCCGACGCCGCAACCAGCCCATCTTCTCCTCCGCCTGCAGATCGTCGCCCAGGATTGAGAAGAAGATCTTGCCGGTCTTCAGGTCGGGAGCGACCTCCACCCCGGCCACGGTGATTGCGACCGTCTCAGTCTGGTACTTGGTGTGCAAATACGCGCCCAGTTCCCGCTGGACGAGCTCAGCAATGCGAATGGTGCGATTGGACATGATGAAGAGGCGCAGCTGCCCGCGTCCGGCGACGGCTCAGCAGGACGCGGCACCCATCCCGGAGGACGGTGACGCGGCCAGGTCGGAACCCCGCGACAACAGACGCGGAAAGAGCGTTAGAGCGAGGCGCGGACCTTCTGAATTTCGAAACACTCGATGATGTCACCGACCTCGTAGCCGTTGAAATCGTCGAGCTTGATGCCGCATTCAAGACCGGCGCGCACTTCGTTGGCGTCGTCCTTGAAGCGTTTGAGCGTCTGCACCTTGCCCTCGTGCACGATCTCGCGCTTGCGCCGCAGGCGGGCGGTCGCGTTGCGGGTGACCTTGCCCTCGGTGACGAGACAGCCGGCAACGTAGCCCTTCGCGAGCGGGAAGGTGGCGCGGACCTCGGCGGCGCCGAGCTTCACTTCCTTCAGCTCCGGATCGAGCAGGTCGGCCATCATCTCGCGGACCTTGTCGCTGAGCTCGTAAATGATCTCGTAGCTCTCGATCCGCACGCCGTGGTGTTTGGCCAGCGGCGTGACGCCGTTCTCGAGCCGCGTGTTGAAGGCGATGATGATCGCGCCGGACGCACTGGCCATCTGAACGTCGTTCTTGGTGACGAGGCCGACGTCGCTCGCGACGATCTCCAGCGAGACCTTCGAGCTCTTGATGTTCTCGAGGATGCCACGCACGGCCTCGGCGGAACCGAAGACGTCGCTTTTGACGATAACCTTGAGCGTCTTTTGCTGGGTCGCGGCGATGTTGGCGAAGAGGCTCTCGACGGAGACTTCCTTCGGCGCGGAAGCCGCGGTCGCGACCTGCTTGCGCAGACGCTGCTCCTCGTCTTCCGCCAGGCGCTCGGCTTCCCGGGCGTTCTTGACGGCGGTGAAAGTCGCACCGCTCTCCGGCGCGCCTGACCAACCGATGACGCGAGCCGGCGTGGCCGGCGGCGCCTCCTTCAAAGGCTTGCCCTGGTCGTCGAACATCGCGCGAACGCGAGCCCAATGCGAACCGCACACGATGGCATCGCCCACGCGAAGCGTCCCGCGCTGCACGATGACCGTGGCCAGCGGACCGCGGCCGATATCGAGCTGGGATTCGACGATCACACCGGACGCCTCGGCCTTCGGATTCGCCTTCAGCTCGAGCACGTCGGCCTGCAGCAGGATCATCTCGAGCAGGTCGTTGATCCCGGTGCCCTTGATGGCGGAAACCGGCACGGTGATCGTCTCACCACCCCAGTCTTCCGGCGCGATGTTGCGCTGCTGCATGTGGGACTTCACCTGATCGATGTTCGCCCCCTTCACATCCATCTTGTTGACGGCGACGATCAGCGCGACGCCCGACTCCTTGATGTATTTCAGCGCTTCGTCCGTCTGCGGCATGAAGCCGTCGTCGGCCGCCCCCACCAGCACGGCGATGTCGGTGACCGACGCACCACGCGCGCGCATCTTGTTGAACGCAGCGTGGCCCGGTGTATCCAAAAAGGTGATCTCGCGGCCGTTGTACTCGACCTGGTAAGCACCAATGTGCTGGGTGATGCCACCCGCCTCACCCGCGGCGACCTTGGTCTGCCGAATGGCGTCGAGCAGCGACGTTTTGCCGTGGTCAACGTGACCGAGGATGCAGACCACCGGCGGGCGGGGCGCGAGGTTGCGCTTCTCCTCTTCCGCGGCCTTCTGCTCCTTGCGCTGCAAATCCTTTTCCGTCGGCGCAGCTGCCTGCTGCGACTCGCCGCGGTGCTTCACCTCGAGCAGCACGTTGTGCTTCTCGGCCAGCTTGACCGCGACCGGCTCCTCGATGGTTTGGTTCATCGAGGCGAAGATGCCCAGCTCCATGAGCTCGGAGATGAGCTTGAAAGGCTTGAGGCCGAGCAATCCCGCGAAATCGCGGACGATGATCGGCGGCTTGATCTGCACGGTGCGGATCTCACCCGGAGCGGCCGGGGCGGGCGCGGGAGCCGCCGCAGCCACCGGCGGCGGGACCACTGGCGCACCCTTGGAGGGCGGCGGCGGTGGCGGAGCCGACGGAGCCGGAGCCGGACGCGAAGCCACGGGCACGGGTGCCGGGGGCGGAGCCGAGGTGCGGGGCGGCAGCGGAGCGGGCGAAGCCGGCCGCGGCGGAGGAACGGACGGAGCCGCACCGGCCGAACGCGGGACCGGGGGAGCCG
>JAEWIY010000086.1 GCA_023386835.1 Verrucomicrobiota bacterium | reverse complement strand
CATGCCTGCTGGCGTTGCGGCTGGCGGCCCTGGCCCAACCTGCCGCCACCGGCTTTGTGACCGGTCGCGTCTGCAATGCCGCCACCGGCGCCTACCTGCAGGGCGCGACGGTGGCGGTTCCCTCGCTCGGACAGCAGACGTACACCGATGGAATCGGCGCCTTCGTCTTGCGTGGCCTTCCTGCTGGCGAACACGAGATCGTGGTGACGTACACGGGTCTCGACGCGATGCGCCGCACAGTGTCGGTGACGCCAGGCGAGACGGTGCGGCAGTCCTTCGACCTGACGGCCGACGTGTATGAACTCGCCGCCTTTGAGGTGACGGGCGAACGCGAAGGTAATGCGGCTTCCATTACGCGGCAGCGCAATGCGGCCAACGTCCGCAATGTCGTGGCGCTGGATGCGTTCGGCAACCTGCCGAATGACTCCGCCGGCGAACTGCTGGTCCGCCTCCCCGGAGTCGCGGGCGCCTTCGACGACGAGGGCAACGTGACCGGCGTTTCCGTCCGCGGCGTCGCCCCGGGCTTCAACACGGTTTCGATCGACGGCAATCCGCAGTCGAGCGCGGGCGGTTTCGGGCGTGATTTCCGCACGCACAACATCTCGGGCGCGTTGTTCGACGAAATCGAGGTGGTCAAGTCGCCCACGCCGGACATGCCCGCGGATTCTCTCGGTGGCGCCGTCAATCTGAAGACCAAGTCGCCGCTCAATCTGAAGGAGAAACGCCGCATCAGCTACCGCGCCGCCGCACGGTGGGCCCCGTCGTTCTTTGAGCACACGCCGTTGCGCCGTGATCATCCGATCCATCCGCTCCTGAGCGCCGGCTACCAGGAGGTGTTCGATGTCTTTGGTGGCGAGCGCAACCTCGGTGTTTCGCTCGACCTGTTCTACAGCGAAAACGTCAACGGGATCGATCAGACGTTGTTGGATTATCAATACACGACGAACTCGCCGGCCTACGTCTGGGATTTCCGCCGCCAGAACGGCTACAACAACCGCGTCCAGCAGAGCGCGACGCTGAAGCTCGACTACCAGCTGTCGGAAACAACCCGCATCTTTTTCAACACGATCTACAATGATGCGCCGGAAAGGTTCAACCGGCTCTTCACCGCGCGTGCCTACACGGGCCGGACCGTCGCGGCGATTGGTGACGACGGGCAGCCCACCGGCACCGGCGCCATTCTTCCTGGCTGGACGGACGACGTGACCGAAGTGCGCGGCGTCGCGGCGTCCACGGTCGAGTTGAACTCCACCCTCTACAGCTTTTTCGACCGGCAGCGGCAGTTTCATGCCGGTGCGATTCACGAGCTCGACTGGGTGCGCATCGACTACGACGCGAACTACAGCCACTCGAAGCCGCTCCTGGAGAGCAGCTATCGCGGCAAGGATGGGCTCGGCGGCGGCATCTTCACGATGGATGTCAAAAACGTCGGCTGGATTCTTGACCGGTCGGGTTCGGATGAGCACCCGGACTTCCCCCAGCCGGCGGGGCCCGACAGAAACGACGCGGCCAGCTACAGCTATGGCCGGCTGACGAGCCGTCGTAATCAGCGATTCACCACGCGCCACAACGCCAGCCTGAACGCGCTGTTCAACCTGCCGACGACGTTCGACTCGACGATCAAAACCGGCCTGCGCTGGGGCGATATCGAGGTCGCGGAGAAGGCGGGTGAGCGTCGCTGGGATTATGTGGGAGCTGCACCGCTCTCGTCGCTGGTCGATCCGAACCTCGAGCTGACGTACGAGGATCTGTTCGGCAATCTGCCGTTCATCGACTCGGCGCGGATCGGGCAGGACATCCACGAGAATCCGCAAAACTGGCGCGAAGACCGGTACTACGCCGCCACCCGCAAGTACGCGGGCAGCCGCCGGCTGCAGGAGGACATCACGGCCGCCTACGTCCAAGGCCAGGCTCGCCTCGGTCGCTTCGGACTGGTCACCGGTGTGCGCATGGAGCGCACCGAGTTCGACGGAGAGGCGTACGTTATTTCACGTACCCCCACCACCAATGCCGAACGTGAGGCCGATCCGGAGGGCTCTGCCGCCAAGGATTACGCGGGTAACCTGCGCCGGCTGAAGGGCGACTATACCGATTACTTCCCCGGTATCCATCTGACCTATCAGATCACGGACAACCTCCAGGCGCGCGCCAGCTGGTCCAATTCGATCGGGCGCCCGCCGGGCACGAGCCTGCTGCCGACGGAGTCGATCAGCGTCACCAACGAAACGGTGACGCTCGGCAATCCGGACCTTAAGCCCCAGCACTCGGAGAACTGGGACCTTGCTCTCGAGTATTACTTCGAGCCCGTTGGCCAGTTCTCGGTCGGGTACTTCCGCAAGGACCTGAGCGACTTCTTCGTCAACCGCACGATCGGCACCGTCGCCACGGGACCGGACAATGGCTTCAACGGCGACTACGCCGGCTACGAAATCATCGGGCCGAGCAATGCGGGCAAGGCGAAGATCGACGGTTGGGAGCTGAACTATCAGCAGCAGTTCACCTTCCTGCCGGGCATCTTCCGCGGCCTCGGCTTCTTCGCCAACTACACGCGGCTCGAAACCTCCGGCGACTACGGCGAAACCGGCGCGCGCTCGACGAGCGACGTTGCACGCTTCGTGCCGGAGACGGCCAATGCCGGTCTCACGTTCAACGCCGGCAAGTTCGGCAGCCGGGTGCTCTACAACTACTCCGCGGCGCACCTCTGGGACTATTCGGCGGACGCGTCCCGGCTGCGCTACCGCGACGATCGCACGCTCGTGAACCTGAGCTTGAGCTACCGTATCCGTCCGGAACTAACGTTCTTCGTCGACTTTACCAACCTCTTCAACGAGCCGCTGCAGTACTACCGTGCGCTGCCGGAGCGGCTGGAGCGTAGCACCTACAACGGCACGGCGATGACCTTCGGCATCAGCGGTCGCTTCTAACCAGCCTTACCATGCGCCGCCTTACCCGTACCGCTTTGCTCCTCGGCCTCGCCGCCGGCACCTTGTCCGCGGCTCCGACCCTGCCGCGTCTCTCGCATCAGGATCCGGGCCTGCTGGTCGACCTCGGCGTCGGCCTGTGGGCCTGGCCAATGCCGATGGACCACGATGGCGACGGCCTCGTCGATCTCGTGGTGGCCTGCACGGACAAACCCTACAACGGCACGTACCTGTTCCGAAACTCGGGGATGGTCGATCCGCAGAACGGGTTGCCGGTGTACGAGGCGGCCGTGCGGCTGGGGCCGGCCGAGCGGAATCCACAGGTGTCCTACGTGGACGGTCACCCTGTCGTGATGACGCCGAACCGCGTGTATCCGAACGTCAAGGACAAGGGGCTGGCTGACGGACGGTCCCTCGGCCTGCCGGAAAAAATCGACGTCGGCCCCGGCAACATCCGGGCCAACCAGTGGAAGTTGGTGGACTTCGATGGCGACGGACGCAACGACCTCGTCATCGGAATCGGCTACTGGGGCGAGTACGGCTGGGACAATGCCTACGACGCCGAGGGCCGCTGGACGAACGGGCCGTTGCATGGGTATGTGTTCCTGCGCCGCAACCTCGGGACCAACGAACAGCCGCAGTACGCCGAGCCGGTGAAGATCGAGGCCGGCGGCCAGCCGATCGACGTGTTTGGCATGCCGTCGCCCAGCTTCGGAGATTTCGACGGCGACGGTGACCTCGACCTGATTTGCGGCGAGTTCCTCGACGGGTTCACCTACTTCGAGAACACCGGCACGCGGACCAGACCCGTGTACGCCGCCGGTCGGCGCCTCGCCAATGGTGGTGGCGACATCCGGATGGACCTGTGCATGATCACGCCGGTCGCGTATGACCTGAACGGTGACGGTCATCTCGACCTCGTGGTCGGTGATGAGGACGGCCGCGTCGCGATCATCGAACACACCGGTCGCGTCGTCGCCGGGATGCCGCAGTTCCGTGAGCCTCGTTACGTCCGCCAGTTTGCCGCCGATGTGAAGTTTGGCGCGCTCTCCTCGCCAGTGGGCGTGGATTGGGATGGCGACGGGCTCGAAGACATCATCACCGGCAACACCGCCGGCTACATCGGGTTCATCAAAAACCTGGGTGGCACTCCGACGCGCTGGGCCGCCCCGGTGTACCTGACGGCGGGCGGCAAGACGATCCGCATCATGGCGGGCCCGAACGGCTCGATCCAAGGTCCGGCGGAAGCGAAGTGGGGCTACTCCAATGTCAGTGTGGCCGACTGGGACGGTGATGGCCTGCTCGATGTCACCGACATGGGCATCTGGGGCCACGTCACATTGTACCGAAACGTGGGCACACGCACCGCTCCGGTGCTCGCGCCGGGCGAACGGATCAAGGTGGAGTGGGAGGGCGACGCACCGAAGCCGGCGTGGAACTGGTGGAATCCGGAGGGCAAGGAACTCGCGACACAGTGGCGCTCGACGCCTGCCATGGTCGATCTGGACCGGGACGGACTGATCGACCTCGTCATGCTCGACCCGGAAGGCTACCTCGCCTGGTACCAGCGGCAGCGCAAATCGGATGGGCAACTCGTGCTGCGTCCTCCGCAGCGGGTTTTCTGGGGCGAACAGGTTTCTGAATACAACAGCGTCGGCAAGCCGACGGGAGAGGGGGCGAACCGTCCCGGGTTGCTGCGCATGAACAGCGGCACCGCGGGCAAGAGTGGCCGCCGCACCTTCTGCTTCGTGGATTGGAACGGCGACGGTGAACTGGACCTGCTCGTGAACAGCCAGCCCAACGTCAACATCCTGCTGGGCCGCGGACGGGATGCGCAGGGACGCTGGGTGTTCCGTGACACCGGACCCATCCATGAGCACGTCCTGGCCGGTCACTCCACGACACCGACCACGCTGGACCTCGACGGCGACGGTCGTCGGGACCTCGTGATCGGCGCGGAGGACGGGTTTTTCTACTACGTCCTGAATTCGGCCGGTCAGCGGCCCTGAGGCTGGTGGTCCTGCCTTGTGCAGCGTCGGCTTCCCGGCGCTGCACCGGTTCGGGCCTCGCGTCCGCGCGGAGCGACCGACCGTATCCAACGATTATCGACGACGACCCATTTATGCAGTCCAACTTTCGGCCCCGGGGCATTTACAGCGCCCTCTGGATTCCCACTGACGCTGGTGGCGCGCTGGATCGCGCGCGGCTCTCAGCGTTGATCGAATTTCAGCGACAGCGTGGCATCCATGGCATCCTGGCCCTCGGCAGCACGGGTGAGTTTCCCCACTTCTCGCTGGAGCAGCGCCTGGCGTTGCTTGAGGCGGTGGCGGAAATCGCCGCGCCGCTGCCAGTGATGGCTAACATCACCGACATCCGTCCGCGGGCGGCGATCGAACTTGGCCGAAGGGCTCGCGAACTCGGATTACCGGCGGTTGCGCTGATGCCGCCCTTCTTTTTTCCGGTTTCACAAGCCGACATGCTCGCGTACTTCCTGCATGTCGCCGAAGCGGTGCAATTGCCGGTCATGCTGTACAATTTCCCGGAATTAACCGGCAAACGCATCGACCTGCCGACGATCGCCGCCTTTGCTGAACGCGCCCCCATGTGTGCGATCAAACAAAGCGGCGCGGAGTTCGCCTACCACGAACCGTTGATCGCACTGGGTCGGGAGAAGGGCTTCGTCGTGATGAGCGGCGCGGATACACGGCTGCCGGAGGTTTTTGGTCTCGGTGCCTCCGGTTGCATCGGTGGCATGGTGAATATGGTGCCCGAGCTGATGGTCGGGATTTATCGCAGTTGCGTGGAACGCAGCGGGGGTGCAACGGACACTGCCGCCGCGCGGATGCGCGAAGTGGGCGCGGTGTTGGACCAACTGACGTTTCCGCTGAATGTGGCGGCCGGAATCGAAGCGCGGGGCTTGGAGCCTGGAGTGCCAAAGGCGGTGGTCTCCGCTGAGTCCCAAGTCCTGTACGGCCGGATTGTGACCGAGCTGAGAGATCGTTTCGGCTCGTGGGGCCTCGTCCCCGCAGCCGCCGCGGCGAACTGAACGCATCGGCATGGCAACGCACTTCACGACGCTGGATCTGGTGATTCTGGTCGCGTACTTCGCCGCCACGATGGCGGTCGGGTTCGCGTTCTGGCGCCGCAGCAAGTCGGTCGATGGTTTCACCGCCGCGGAACGCAGCCTGCCGGGCTGGCTCACGGGACTGTCGATCCTCGGCACCTATGTCAGCAGCATCAGCTTCCTGGCGCTGCCCGGCAAGGCCTTCGCCAGCAACTGGAACTCCTGGGTATTCAGCATCTCCATACCCCTGGCGGCCTGGATCGCAGTGCGCTGGTTCCTGCCGTTTTATCGGAAGGGAGGACACGTTTCCGCCTACCTCCACCTCGAGGAACGGTTTGGCTCCTGGGCGCGCGTGTATGCAAGTGCCTGCTACCTGCTGACGCAGCTGGCGCGCATGGGGGCGGTCATGTACCTGATGGCGTTGCCCATGAACGTCCTGCTCGGCTGGGACATCCGCTGGATCATCCTGGTGACGGGCATCTCGGTCACGCTTTACACGTTTATCGGCGGCATCGTGGCGGTGATCTGGACCGATGCGGTGCAGACGGTCGTGCTCATGGTGGGCGCTTTGGCCTGTGCCGCCGTGATGGTGTTCGATTTGCCCGGCGGACCGAGCCAGGTCTTCCGGATCGCGGCCGAACACAACAAGTTCAGCCTTGGCAGTTTTGGCCCGAGCCTGGCCGAGTCGACGTTCTGGGTGGTGCTGGTTTACGGGCTCGTGATCAACCTGCAGAATTTCGGCATCGATCAAAACTACGTGCAGCGCTACCTGACCGCGAAGTCTGACCGCGAGGCGCGCAAGAGTGTGTGGCTGGGCGCGCTGCTCTACGTGCCGCTCTCGGCCGTGTTCTTCTTCATCGGCACCGCCCTGTTCGCGTACTATCAAGGTCATCCGGACGCGCTGCCCGAAATGTACCGCGATGCCGCGCGTTCGGATTCGGTGTTCCCGTACTTCATCGTCACCGTGCTGCCGCCCGGCATCACCGGCCTGCTGATCGCGTCGATCTTCGCCGCCGCCATGAGCACGGTTTCAAGCAGCCTGAATTCGTCGGCCACGATCATCCTGACGGACTACTACAAGCGCTGGATCAATCCCGCCGCGGATGAACGCCGCTCGATGCGCACCCTGTACATCACGACGATCGTCTGGGGCGTGATGGGCACAGCGATGGCCCTGGCGATGACGAAGGTGCGCAGCGCCCTCGATGCGTGGTGGATGCTCGCGGGCATCTTTGGCGGCGGCACGCTGGGCTTGTTCCTGCTCGGGTTCCTTTCGCGTCGCGCCACGAATCGCGCTGCCGCGATCGGCGTGGCGGCTGGTGTGCTGGTGATCCTGTGGATGACGCTTTCACCACAGGCATCGGGATGGCCCGAGCAATGGCGCAGCCCCTTCCACGGCTTCCTGATCATTGTGTTCGGAACGGCCACCATTCTGATTGTTGGTCTTCTGCTCACCGCCTTTCTGCAGCAGCGTCGAAATCGCGAAACGGGCCATTCCTCATGAACAGCCGCATCCATGATCGTGTGCTTCGGGTGGCCCTGCTGTGGCTGGTCGCGGTCTCAGCGGCGCAGGCGGAAGTGCGACTCGCCCCGTTGTTTCGTTCGGGTGCGGTTTTGCAACGTGAGCAGCCGCTCCCGATCTGGGGTTGGGCCGCGCCGGGTGAGAAGGTGACCGTCCGCTTTCAGGGCGAAACAGCCACTGCGACCGCGGAAGCGGATGGACGCTGGTACGTCCAGCTGAGCCCGCGACCGGCCGCTACCACGCCGCAGACGCTGGTCGTGCAAGGCCGCAATCGTCTCCAGATCGACGACGTGCTTGTCGGCGATGTGTGGTTGTGTTCGGGCCAATCCAACATGAACTGGCCGCTCGCGCAGACGGAGAATGCCGAGACGGAGATCGCGCAGGCCGAACACCCGTTGATCCGCCAGTTCAAGGTTCCGCGCGTGCCAGCGGAGGAACCGGCGCGTGACGTCGACGCCAAGTGGGTCGCTTGCTCCCCGAAGACCGCGGGTGAGTTCACCGCTGTCGGTTACTACTTCGCGCGGGATCTGTTTGCACGCACGCAAGTGCCGATCGGGCTGGTGCACAGCAGCTGGGGCGGAACCGTCATTGAATCCTGGATCAGCCCCGGCGTGTTGCAGGCGGAGCCTGAGTTTGCCGGTGTCATGGAACGGTGGAGACAACGCCTCGCGGATTTTCCGGCGGCCGAACAGCGCTACGTCATCGCGCGCCAGCGTTGGGAAGAACAGCGCCGGGCGGCGGAGGAGGCAGGCCAGCCGTTTCGCGTGCGTGCACCGAATGCTCCCGAGGGACGCGGCAGCCGTGCCCAGCCCGGAAGTCTGTACAATGGCATGATCGCGCCGCTGGTGCCGGCGGCGCTGAGCGGCATCCTCTGGTACCAGGGTGAATCCAACGCGGGAGGACGGGCCGCCGAGTACGGGACACTGTTCCAACGCTTGATCACCGACTGGCGGGTCGCGTTTCAACGGCCCGAGTTGCCGTTCTATTTTGTGCAGATCGCCAACTACGAGCCGCCAAACGATCCGAGCGGGCAAGCTTGGGCGGTCTTGCGCGAGCAGCAGACCTCGGCGTTGACGCTGCCGGCCACCGGTATGGCCGTGACGATCGATATCGGCGACCCGAAGGACATTCACCCGCGCAACAAGCGGGACGTGGGTGAACGGCTCGCGCGTTTCGCACGGGCCCAGTTGTACGGGGAGAAACTCGTCACGACGGGACCGCGACTCCAGCAGGTGGAGCGTCGCGGGCGCGCGCTTCGCCTCACGTTTGCCGAGGCGGACGGGCTGATGCTGCGCCCGGCCGAAACGTCGTCGTTCGAGGTCGCGGGCGCGGACGGCGCTTTCTATCCGGCGGCGGCTGTCGTCAAAGGGCAGCGCATCGAGCTGACCGCGGCCGAGGTCCGCGAACCGGTGGAGGTTCGTTACGCCTGGGCGAACGCGCCGGTCGCCACTGTCTTCAATGCCGCTGGACTTCCAGCCGCGCCGTTCCGCGCAACGGTCCCGCGTCGACGTTGATCCCTTGTGCGACTCGGGTGAATACCATCGCGCGCTTCGCCCCATCGTTTAACTGTCTCCCTCCTTAACTTCAGCAGGTCAGCTCGGGGCCTTCGCCCGATTCGTCTCCGATCGCACCAAGCTGCGCCTCCGATCCGACCAGTTCCATTTGCCATGAAGAAGAAAGCGAAAGTCCAACGAGTCTTGATGGTGGCCAACGGCGATCTGCGCCCGTCGGCCAACGTGCAGTGCTGGCCGGCCCAGGCGGCGATGGAAAAACGACTGGCCGCCGCGGTCGCGCAGGCCGGGGCCGAGTTGGTGCGCGCACATCCTTATCGGCCGAAGCTCAAGCACGGGTTCATCTCCTCGCAGCGTGAAGGGCTGGAGGTTTTTGCGACGATCGATCCCGAAGCGCCGCTAATCGTCGCCGAGAGCGTCTGGCAGTATTCGCAGCACGTGCTGGCCGGGCTCGTGGCCCATCGCGGCCCGATCCTGACGGTGGCAAACTGGTCGGGACAGTGGCCCGGTTTGGTCGGGCTGCTCAACCTCAACGGCTCGCTGACCAAGGCGGGCGTGCGGTACTCCACGCTCTGGAGCGAGACCTTCGACGACGACTTCTTCCTCGAAGGCCTGCGCACCTGGTTGAAAACCGGTGAACTGCAGCACCGCACCCCCCATGTGCGGCCGTGGCGCAAGGCGTCCGTGCCGACCCGGGCGTTGCGCGTCGCCAAAACGATCGCGGACGACCTGCGGCGGCGAAAGTCGATCATGGGCGTGTTCGACGAAGGCTGCATGGGGATGTACAATGCGATCATCCCGGACGAGCTGCTCTTCCCGGTGGGCGTGTACAAGGAGCGCCTCTCGCAGTCGGCGCTTTATTACGCGGCCCAGCAGGTGTCGGACCAGGAGGCCCGGGCTGTATTCAACTGGTACACACAGCGGGGCCTGAAGTTTCATTTCGGGAAGGACGAGCAGACCGAGCTGACGAAAGACCAGGTGCTCGCCCAATGCCGCATGTACGTGGCGGCGTGCCGCCTGGCGGATGAGTTTGGCTGTGAGACGATCGGCATCCAGTACCAGCAGGGTCTGAAGGACCTCCTGCCAGCGTCGGATCTCGTTGAAGGCACGTTGAACAACAGCGACCGTCCGCCGGTGAAAAACGCGGCTGGCCGCGTCATCCGTCCCGGGCAGCCGATCCCGCATTTCAACGAGGTCGACGAATGCGCCGGTCTCGACGCGCTTTTCACCAACCGCGTGCACTCGGCGCTGGCCCAGCCGGTGGAGACGACGTTGCACGACCTCCGCTGGGGTGACTACGATCGGTCGGGCACGACCGAGGAGTATGTCTGGG
Organism: Verrucomicrobiota bacterium; assembly: GCA_023386835.1. Lineage (GTDB taxonomy): Bacteria > Verrucomicrobiota > Verrucomicrobiia > Opitutales > Opitutaceae > Actomonas. The sequence continues at coordinate 1,571 of JAEWIY010000086.1, read as the reverse complement.
TCTTTCTCATCTCCGGAGCGGCGCCGCCGGCGCATCACATCGGTGGGTGGAAGGGCAGCGACTCCTGGCGCCAGCCACCAATGTATTTTCGGCTGGGTGGCGGCACGCTGCGCGGCGTCGCCAAACCCGGCGAGATCGTGTGGAGCCGCATCTTTGTGGATCGTGGCCGCCTGCGCATGGACCTCGGCCGCGGCCGGGTGGTGGAGTTGCCGCCGGAGGAAACCCAGCGCCGCTGGAAGGAAACCTCGGAGCAGTGGCCGATCATGCACGGCGTGACGTATGGCGTCACCCGCGACCAGATGATGGCCCGGCACAAGGCGAATCACATCCAAGTCGTTTACGCGAACTCCGCCCGGGAGGCGGACCTCGCGCTCTACACGAAGGCCGCGCTGGCGGCCGAACTCGGTATCGACGTTTCGCTGTGCGGCACCCGCGCCAACGGCGCCGCGTTCTAGATCAACGCGCTGAGGAAACGTCTCCGCCCAGAGCCTCGTCGCCGGGCGGAGAGCCGTTCCGCTGAGCTCAGGGCCCGCGGCGGCCTTGGAGCGCACGGGCCTCTGTGTCAGCGCTCAGGGTCGCTCGCGCGGACGACTGGGCTGGCGAGAACATGCGAGGTCGGAGGGTAAAGGATCGACCTTTGGCCGGATGATTTTGACGGATCTGTGACCGCATTCTTCAAAACCGCGTAACAGTGGGGTGGAGACAGGTACCAGCCGCGCTTTGCGGTTGGAAATCGAGCCGGTTCGAATCTCGTGCCGGGCGTGCACCGGCAATTGAGAAAACGACGCTACCGCCTGCTGTTTGAATCCGCGGCCCTGGTCCCGCTGCTGCTGGCGGTGTTTTCGTTCATGTACCTGCGCCGGATCACGGCCGAGCTGGAGCAGACGATGGCTTCGATGACCGAGTTGGAGGCAACGGTGCAGCGCACCGACTTGATTGTCCGGCTCATGCTCGATGTGGAGTCCGGACACCGCGGCTTTGTGGTGACGGGTAACGAGGAGTTCCTGCAAACCCACGTCAGTGCGGCCGCGCAGTTGCCGCTCCTGCTCGCCGAGATGAACGCGCTGCCGGTATCCAGCGACTCGACGCGGATGCTGCGCGGTGCCTTGGCGCAGGCCGTGCGGGAGAAGCTGGCGGAGTCAGAAGGCGTCATTGCGACGGCGCGCGCCGCCGGGCGGGAGGAAGCCGCCCGCCGGGTGGGGCAGAAGCGTGGCAAGGTGCTGATGGATGATGTCCGGCAACGCGCAGCCGAGCTCAATGCCGCCGAAATCGAGCAGTTGGGGCAGCGGCGGGTCGGGCTCGGCAAGAGCCTGCAGCGTCAACGCTGGCTGGCCACGGGTTTGATCGTCACGCTGGCCGTTCTGGTAATCCTGGTCGGCTGGCTCATGTGGGAAGGCGCTCGAGCCCGCGCGCTCGCACGGATGTGCGCCTGGTCACGAACGGTCGAATACGAAGGCGAATGGCTCTCGTTCGAGGAGTACCTGTTGCGTCGTTTCGACGTGGATACCACGCATGGCATCTCGCCCAGCGAGGCGGCCAAGGCTCGTGCCCAGCTGCAGGCCGCGCAAGCG
>JAEWIY010000208.1 GCA_023386835.1 Verrucomicrobiota bacterium | reverse complement strand
CCTTTGACGTAGCTGGCGGTGGGGGCGGGGGTTGGGGAAGGCAGGATGGAGCAGGGAGAAGGAAGGGAGGGGAGGAATGGAGCAAGGAGCAGGGAGCAAGGGGCAGGAACGGACGTGGACGGGCGATCCGCGGGGCCCGCCGGGAGGCGCCGGAAGTTTGTCACGTAATAAGTGACAAACTGGATCGCTTCTCCCGTTGAAGGGACGGGCGTTTCTTTTCCGGCCCCTTGCTCCCTGCTCCTTGCTTCCGCGGCTTGCTGCTCCTTCCCGCTGAGAAGCGGCTCGCGAAAAAGCCGTTGACGGCGGCGCGGGCGTTTGACCTTCTACCCCTTTTTCCCTGTCCGCAATCCGTCCGTTGACATGTCCATCGAAATCAAAATCCGCAAGAACGAGCCGGTCGACCGCGCCCTGCGCCGTCTGAAGAAGAAGCTCGAGCGCGAGAACATCATCAAGGGTGTTCGCGCCAAGCGCTACTTCGAAAAGCCGTGCGAACGGCGGCGCCGCAAGGAGAAGGTCATGGCCTTCACCCAGATGCTGCGTCGTCGCTACGAGAGCTGATTCGGAGTACGATTCTGCGGTCAGGTTTTTCGGCCCGCGCTGACGAAGTGACTTCGTGGCGCGGGTTTTTTGTGCCCACGCACTGCGTGTCTTCCGCGGTGGACGTGGCGTGATCGGCTGAATACATCGAGCGCCCGTGAAACCTTTGCTCGCGCTTTCGACCTGCTGGTCCTCGGGCCGTCACACGGACGGCTACGCGATGCTCTGCGAAGCGGCGGACCTGGGCTTCACTCATGTGGAGTTGAGCCATGGCACCCGGATTACGCTCGTGCCCGGGATCCTGCGCGCGGTGGAGGAGAAGGTGGTGGCGGTCAGTTCGACGCACAACTTCTGTCCGCTGCCGGCGGGAGTGATGCAGGCGGCGCCAAATCTGTTCGAGCCGTCCCGCAGTGAACATCGCGAACACGACCAATGGCTCCGGCAAACGCGGCGATCGATCGACTTCGCCGCGCAGGTTGGAGCCGGGGTGCTCGTGACCCATCTTGGCAGCGTGCGCTTTTTCTGGCGCAACCCCGGCAAACGCCTGCGGGCGTACTTGCGGCAGCATCCGGATATCGACGTGCGCCAGGACCCAGCGTACCGGCGCCAGCTCGACGCCGGTTTGGTGCGGCTGCGCAAAAGCGGCGCGGCCGAGTGGCGGCAAGTCCAGTCCAGTCTGTCGAAGATCCGCGACTACGCTGTGGCTAAAGGCGTGGCCATCGGGTGCGAAAATCGCGAAAAATTCGAGGAGCTGCCGGTCGATGCCGATTTTGGTGGGCTCTGGGCCGATCAGCCGCAGCCGTCACCCTTTCGCTATTGGCACGATGCGGGCCATGCGGAGCTGAAACAACGGATGGGCGTGCTGGACCACCGCAGCCATCTTGAGGCGAACGCCGCTCACCTGGCGGGTTTCCATCTCCACGACGTGGATACACAGGGACGCGATCATTGTGCCATCGGGCAGGGGACGGTGGATTTTGAGATGGTCAGCACGTTCTGGCGTCCGCACCACCGCCTGACGCTCGAACTCGGGCCGCAGGTGGATCGGGCCGGGGTGCGCGACTCCAAGGCGGCTCTCGAGCAACTGATGGCCAAACGCTTCCCGTAAACCCGCTACAAGCGAGGAGGAGCGGGGCCGCCGCGGTCTGAAGCCGCTATCGTGTGAACCGCTAGGCCGTGGCGCGTGGCGCCGCGAGGAGCGCGTTGATCCAGCGGCGGTGCGGCCCGGAAAGCACAAGGGCATCCAACTCGTCGATCTTCACCCAGACGAGCGAGTCGGAGGGCGGCACCCGTTTTTGATCCACGTGGTCGAGCCGACGGATTGATTCGGTGATCGCGTACCGTGTGATGCCGCGGCGATGCGTGGCGAGCACCGGCGCGTCGGTTACGTCTGACTCCTCCCACCCGAGATGCGCGGGCTGCGGCAGTTCATGCATGCCGGCAAAGCGTCGCGCATCCGAGGCCGCGCGGTGCAGCAGGAGATGGCCGTTGTTTTCACACCACAACCGGGTGATCGAAACCTTTTCCATCACTTTGGGCGCGAGCTGGGGAAAAGCTTCCGGTTCACCGCGCGCCGCCGCTGCGCAATGCACCCGCACCGGGCAGATCGGGCAGAGCGGCGCCCGTCGAACGCAGACGGTGGCGCCGAGCTCCATCATCGCCTGGTTGTGCGCGCCCGGATCGTTGCGCGTCAGCAACGAGTCCGCGAGCGGCGAGAGGGCGCGTGCGGCACTGGCGCTGTCACGAAATGGCGTCGCGTCGGCCGTCAGCCGCGCGAGGATCCGTACGACGTTCCCATCCACACAGGCGGCCGGATAATGCAGCGCGATGCTGGTAATGGCGGCGGCGGTGTACGGGCCGATGCCGGGCAGTTCGAGCCACTGGTCGGGAGTGGCGGGGGGCGCCGGCAGAGCAGTGACCGCCTGGGCCAGCCGGTGCAGGTTGCGCGCACGGCTGTAATATCCCAGTCCCTCCCATAATCGCAGGACCTGCGCCTCCTCGGCGGCGGCCAACGAGGCAAAATCCGGCCACTCTTCCACCCAGCGCGCGAAGTACGGCAAGACCGTCTTCACCTGCGTCTGTTGCAGCATGAACTCGCTCACCACAGTCTTGTAGAGCGACGGCTCCTGACGCCATGGCAGCGCGCGTTGATGGACCGCAAACCACTCCAGCAGCGCCGTCTGGAACTCGCGACGGCCGGCAACAAGATCAGAGGCAGATGCGGCAGGCATGAACCAGCATTGGCCGCGAACGGTGCCGCGAGGCGCAAGCGAAATGACAGGCCCGGCGCGTCGAGTCGTCTATTGCCACGGCGCCGCAACGACTTCCTGCATCTCCGCCGCGCCGCTCAGAGGCGGATGTATTTCTTTTTTGCGCCAGCGGCGGCTTTTTGCGGCTATCGCGGGCTGATGCCGAAGAAGACCGACGCCGATAACGCCGCGCCGAAGAAGTTGAGCAGCTACACCGTGAAGCTGAACGACGCGCAGATGGAGCGGCTGCGAGCGATCTGTGACGCCAAGGGCTGGCGGCCCTTCGACGTGGCGTATGCGCGATTCGCGTTCAAGGGGCCGGACGCCAACGTGACCGCGTACGAGAGCGGCAAGGTCGTGATCGCCGGAAAGGGCACGGAGGAGTTTGTCACGATGACGCTCGAGCCCGAAGTCACGGGCGAAGCGCGACTCGGTTACGATGAAGTCCTGAATCCAGATTGGTTTGAACCGCACGCGGGTCTCGATGAGAGCGGCAAGGGCGACTTTTTTGGTCCCGTCGTCGCCGCGACAGTGATCGCGGACAAACCGGCGATCGAAACCTGGATCAAGGCGGGAGCGAAGGACTCGAAGAAGATCGCCGAGTCCCAAATCCTGAAGTTGGACCGCCTGATTCGTGATACGCCGGGTGTGGTCGTTGAGACGGTGTTTTGCAGCATGCCCAAGTACAACGAGCTCATGGCACGTCCCCGGGCCAACCTGAACCTGCTGCTCGCGTGGCAGCACGGCACGGCGTTGATCACGGCCCTCGGGAAAAAGCGCGTGAGCCGTGGCTTGCTGGACCAATTCAGCGAACAGCCGCTGGTCCAGCGGGAGTTGCAGCGCAAAGGCGTGGAAGGTTTCACGCTCGATATGCGCACGAAGGCGGAGTCGGATCCGGTCGTGGCCGCGGCGTCGATTGTCGCGCGGGCGGAGTACGTGCGGATCATGCAGCGACTCTCGGAGCGTTTTGGCAGTCCGCTGCTCAAGGGCGCGAGCGCCGGCGTGAAGGCCCAGGCCCGCGAGATCATCGATCGGTTCGGCGTCCGCGCCCTGGGTGACTTTGCGAAGCTGCATTTTCGCACGGCGTATGAAGTGGTTCGTGACGCCGGAAAACTCGACGAGCTCCCGCTGCCCGAGCCGAAGGAGCGGATGGAGTGGTGACGCTGTTCGCGCGCGCGAGCGTGTTTCCGCCAGCCTGTTTTGCGCCCTGTTGCGCGTTCTTGCGCCGCGGCGGGGGCTGGGCTTTAACCCGGCAGACCGATGTCGAAACGCCGCCAGCTCCGAGGATTTGACCTCAAGCAACTGGAAGGCTTCGCGAGCCTGATTGGGGTGGACGAAGCCGGACGTGGCGCGCTGGCCGGCCCAGTCTCCGCGGCGGCAGTCATGGTGACGCGCGAATTTCTGGACAGCCGCTGGGTGGAGGTAAACGCGCGCCGGATCAACGACTCCAAGCAACTGCTGCCCGCCGAGCGCGCGGCCTTGTTTTTCGAGTTTGAGGGACTGGCGGCGGAAGGGCAGATCCACGCGCAATTCGGTTTCGCCGAAGTCGCCGAGATCGAGCAGTTCAACATCCTCGGCGCGACCAAGCTCGCGATGCGGCGCGCGCTGGAGCGGATCTATCCGCCGCACGCTTTCCAAGCCCAACGTGAGCCGGACCTGTTTGCGACCGAGGAGGAAATCAAGGCGTACCACCCGCAGGTCTCCGCTCGTGTGCTGGTGGACGGCCTGCCCTTGCGCAGCTTTCCGTATCCCCATCACTCGATCGTCAACGGCGACGCGCGTTCGCTCTGCATCGCCATGGCTTCCATCATCGCCAAGGTCGCGCGCGATCGGCTGATGGATGAACTCGATCTCCAGCATCCGGGTTACGGCTTCGGCCAGCACAAGGGCTACGCCACCGAGGAGCATCGCGCGGCCCTGCTGCGGCTCGGCCGATGCTGCCATCATCGGGACACGTTCTTGCGCAAATTGATGGTGGATCGGGTGGACCCCGCCCAGCTCGACCTCCTGATCTGACCGTCTCCGTCGTCCACAAAGCGGCGTGCGAGACGCGTTGCCAAAAACGTCGGGGTCTTCATATCAGCCGCCATGCCGGCGAAGAAGCACACCTCGCTCGACCGCGTCCTCGGTCGGCTCGACAGCCTCGACTCGGTCAACCTGGCCAATCTCGTGCAGCGGCTGGCGCGGGAGCGGAGCTTTTTTGAGGACATCTTCAACACGCTCCAGGAGGGCATCCTCGTCATCGAGGTGGATGGACAAATTGAATACGCCAACGCGGCGGCGCAGCGGTTGATCGGCCTCAACGAGGACGAGTTGGAGGGCCAGTTCCTGTGGCGACTGCTGCCCGGGCTGCGACCGTCGTTGAGCGCGGCGATGGATGATGGCGCGTTGCCAGTGATCGCGCGGGAGCTGGAGCTGACGTATCCGGAACCGCGGACGGTTCGGCTGCACCTGTTGCCGTTTCGCACCACCACCAAGGGCATGGATCGCCGTTTTGCCGTGATCCTGTCCGACATCACGCGGGAGAAGGAAAGCACCGAGGCCCGGATCGAGAGTGAGCGCACGTCGTCGATCCTCCTGCTCGCGGCCGGGGTGGCCCACGAACTCGGCAATCCGCTCAACTCGCTCAATATCCACCTGCAGCTGATTGACCGAAAGCTGCGGCGGTCACGCGCCTCGGCCCGCGACACTGACGCGCTCGGCGATTCGATTCGGGTCTGCCAGGAGGAGGTCCGGCGGCTCGACGGCATCATCAATCACTTTCTCGAGGCGATCCGGCCGCGCGCGCCGGACTTGGCGGAGACGCACTTGCTCGAGGTTTTGGACGAAGTGCTGCGCTTCCAGCAGAATGAGCTTTCGGACCGAGGCATCACGGTCGAGGCCGAGACGACGGTGGACTTGCCGCTCGTGATGGCGGACCGCAATCAACTGAAGCAGGTGTTTTTCAACGTCGTGAAGAATGCGGTCGAGGCGATGCAGCCCGGCGGACGGTTGCACCTCGTGACGCGGGCCGACGACGACAACGTGTACCTGCTTTTTGGTGACACGGGCAGCGGCATCAAACCGGACGACATGCTGCGACTCTTCGAGCCGTACCACACGACGAAGCCGACGGGGCACGGCCTTGGGCTGATGATCGTGCAACGGATCATGCGCGAACACGGCGGGCAGGTCGGCATCGAAAGCCGCCCCGGTCAGGGCACCGTGGTAACTCTGCAGTTTCCCCGGAAGGACCGCCGCGTCCGCATGCTGCAGAGCTGAGCGCTCAGTGGCGCGGGGGGCGGGCTAAGGTCGCCCGCGCCTGGGCTGCCGCGGCAGAGGGGCGCTCCCCTCGCGGTCGTTCTGCGGCGCTCGACCGTTGGCGGACGTTCGCGAGCCACTTTGTCGCACTGGCGCTTGACCGAGCCGGAAGGTCGGCTGTCTATTTGCGGCATGGTCCCCACCGTACTGATCGTCGATGACGAGAAGCATACCCGCGAGGGCTTGCAGCAGGCGTTGGAGGAGAACTTCGACGTGTCTGTCGCGGCGAGCGCGGACGAGGCGTTCAACCTGATGGAGGCGCAGGAGTACGACGTCATCCTGACGGACCTGCGCATGCCGGGCAAAAGCGGGCTTAAGGTGATCGACAAGGCGCTGACGCTGCCGAATCGCCCGGCCGTGCTGATGATGACCGCGTATGGAAGTATTGATACGGCGGTCGAGGCGATGAAGCGGGGAGCCGTCGATTTTCTCACCAAACCGGTCAACATCGAGCGGCTCGAGATCCTCATCCAGCGGGCGCTGAAGAGTCGCACGCTCGAGGTGGAGGTGAAGCAGTTGCACGAGCGGCTCGACGAGAAGTTCAGCTTCAGCGGCATCGTTGGCCACTCGCCGAGATTGGTGGAGGTGATTGATCGCGTGAAGCTCGTCGCACCTTCGCGGGCCACAATCCTGATCGAGGGTGAGTCGGGCACCGGCAAGGAGCTGATCGCGCAGGCGATCCACCAGGCCAGCCCGCGCGCGCGTGCGCCGTTCGTCGCAGTGCACTGTGCGGCGTTGTCGGAGAACTTGCTCGAAAGCGAGGTCTTCGGCCATGAGCGCGGTGCGTTCACCGGGGCGACCGAGCGACGGATCGGGCGATTTGAAGCGGCCGACCGCGGAACATTGTTCCTGGATGAAATCGGCGAGATCACGGCTTCGACGCAGGTAAAACTGCTCCGTTTTTTGGAGACGAAGACGATCGAGCGGGTGGGCGGATCGAAACCGATCGAGCTCGACGTGCGCTTGGTGGCGGCGACCAACCGGAATCTCGAAGCGATGGTGGCGGAGGGGAAGTTCCGCGAGGACTTGTTTTTCCGCCTCAACGTCGTGCGCATCACGATGCCGCCGCTGCGCGAGCGGAAGGAGGACATTCCGCTGCTGATCGCGCACTACATCCGGGTCTTCGCCGAGGAGAACGGCGTGTCGCCGCTGGCGGTGGAGCCGGGCGCGCTGGCGACGCTCGTCAACTATCCGTGGCCGGGAAACATCCGTGAGCTGCGCAACTTCTGCGAGAACGCGGTGGTGTTGAACCGCACCGGCAAGCTGACCGAGTTCGACTTGGAGCCGAAATTTCGCGGCGCCGCGTTGCCGACGACGCAAGCGGCGGGAGCAGCGCCGGCGCCGCCGTTGGCGAATCCCCTGTCGGTTGAGGAGAACGAGAAGCGGCTGCTGCGCGAGGCGTTGATCAAAGCCCGGGGCAATCGCACGAAGGCTGCGCAATTGATGGGCATCAGCCGCCGGACCCTGCATCGCAAAGTCGCCCAGTGGCCGGAACTCGACGTGATCGACTGAGCTTCGGGTGGGTCACGGGGGCGGAATTCACCGCTTTAGCGCCCGCTAGCCGAGGGCTGCGCAAACCTGATCAAAAAACCTGTTGACGCGCCCCCGGCACCCTCTACTTCTCCCAGTCCTCTCGCGGGCGTAGCTCAGTTGGTAGAGCACCACCTTGCCAAGGTGGACGTCGAGAGTTCGAGTCTCTTCGCCCGCTCCATTTTCCTAAACCCCGGATCACTCCGGGGTTTTTGTATTTTCAGGCTTCGCGCGCAGAACCGCTGCGAGCACGCGAAGGGCTCAGCCGCGTTCTGACGGCGGATCCACCGGTCGCGTCACGGCGCGGTGACCTCCGTCCAACGGAAGACGGTGCCGTCGCGTCGGTCGGGGCGGGTGCCGGGCCAGTCTGCTCCGTACGGCTCGCCGGTGGCGGGGTCGTGGCCGACGTAACGGTGCGTCCTGAGCGACAACAGCATGCACTGGCCGCGCAACATGTCCTGCCATTGGAAGAGGCTGCCGTCTGATTCGGCTTCGCGCAGTTGCACATCGGAGGACAGGCCCAATCCGACCACCGTGAGCCAGCCGCTGCCGTCCAGCGCTTCGAGCGACACGCGGCCTTGGCCGCGATCGTGGACGCGGAAACGCGCACCGGGGCCATTCGCTTCCTTGGAGCCCGCCGCGGCCCGGTGCAGCATGCCGTGCGGGTTGGCCCATGCCACGGAGCCGTCCGCCAGATTCGTCAGCGTGATCACCCGGCCGAGCGGTAGGTTGACGGAGCGGTCCGCCAGCGGCTCGTCGACGCGGAACGAGAGGAAGTCCGCGTGGCCACCCTCCTGATCAGCCGTGTTGTAGGCGAAAAGAGCATACCGGACGCCTTGGAACGTCTTCAGCTGGTAGGGCAGGCGAACGGGCGTGCCGATGTCGGTGAATGCGCGTCCGTCGGTGCTGTAGCTCAACTGGGCCAGATCCTCGTCAAAGTCGCCGGTCGCGCGCAGCCAGACGTGTGCCGAGGGCAGCGCCCGTTCAACCGTCGCGTGGGTCAGCTGATTGTAGGCCCGCAACGAATACCCGCTGGCATGATGGACGACACCGAGCGAAGCGTAGGGCATGTTGAGCAGGGCGAGCCCCGCGACGTCACCGGGCTGCAGGCCTGATGCGTCGAGTTGCGCCGTGGCCGAGGACACGGGCCCAATCACGCGTTGCGTGAGCGTATTGCGCGCCCAGAGAAAATCCTGCGCCGGCTTGGTGCGCAGCCGCAACGCGCCGGCACGTTCGGTGAGCGACCACTTGGTGTCGTCCGGCGCATGATTCCATTGCCAGATCGGCTGGAGCGTCGCCGTCTCGAAGTCGTCGCTGCGTTGATACGGGGCGTGCGGTTGAACATCTGCGGAAACCGCCGGCTTCAGCCAGGTTCGGGGTGAACGTCCGAGGTTGTTCGGCAGGCCAAAGTACGGCCAGCCGTCGTGCCAGGTGACGGGAGACAGGAACGTGGTCCGTCCGACCGAGCGGAAGTCCATCATCGAGAAGCCCCACCAATCGCCGTTCGGCAGATCGACGATGCCGCCTTGGTGCAGCGGGACGGCTCCGTGCTGGTTGCCGCCGGGTGGAACCAGATTGAACATGGCCCCGGGCTCCGGGACGCCCTCGCCGAGACCGAGCGGGCGCAGTTGCCAGCCTCGTTGCGTGCCCATGGTCTCGCGGGCGCTGATCACGGCGGTTTCGTAGGGGCCCTCGATGTGGTCGGCGCGCGCCGCCTGCATGCGTCCCACGGGTGCGTAGTTGGCGCTGATGATGTAGTACTTGCTGTTTATTTTGTAGAAGTGGTGCCCTTCACCCATCGCGTTGCCGCGCGGGATGATCACTCTCTCGCTGCGTTCCACGTAGCCGCTGAAGTCGGGTTTGATCTCGATCAACTTCACTTCGTCGTAGCCGTACACGGCGTAGATGCGGTCATCTTCGTCGAAGAGCACGGACAGATCATGGATCTGCCCGCCCATGTTGTGATGCTCCCACGGTCCGGCCGGATCGCGGCTGATGAAGACCTGCATGCCGTAGCCGTTCACGTTGGAGAACAGGTAGAACGTGCCGTCGTGGTAGCGGATGCACGGTGCCCAGATGCCTTGGCCGTAGGCCTCACGTCCGTCCTCCAGACGAAACTCCGGGCCGAGTTCGAGGCGCTCGAAGGCGTAGCTGAGGAACCGCCAGTTCACGAGGTCCTTCGAGTGGAGCACCACCAGCCCTGGCATCGCGTGCATCGTTGTGCCCGCCAGATAAAAATCCTCGCCGACTCGGATCAGGTCCGGGTCGGAAAACTCGTCGTAGAAGAGCGGGTTCGTAAACGTGCCGTTGCCGTTGTCCGCCGTCCAGGACTGCGCAAGGGCCGACGCTCCGACCAACAGGACCAGCAGGCCAACGCGGAGCGGTGTAGTGAGGAAGCACGTACGCATGGGAACCGGTACTCTGCGCGGAAAAGCCCTCGCTGGCAACGCCTCGCGCAGGCGTGGCCCCGCGCTCATTCCGCCCCGGCGTTCACCCCCGTCGCACCGAAGCGTGGACTACGATTGCGTTGCGGCGGGGACGGTAAGCGTGGCCGTGGCGGTGGCTTGGCGTGCCAGTTTCCGCTCCCAATGCCAGACGTAGAACACCGGGACGGCGAACAATGAGATCACGTCAAAGATCATGCCGCCGACAATGGGCAGAGCCATCGGCTGCATCAGTTCGGCCCCGCGACCGGTCGACCAGAGAACCGGAACCAGCGACAACAGCGTCGTCACCGTCGTCATGATGGCAGGACGGCGGCGGCGCAGGCCGGCCTGAAAGACGCGCTCCTTCACATCGTCGAGGTCGCGTGGCGGCGTCTTGAACTGCTCGTGGATATAGGTGCCGAGCAGGATGCTGTCGTTGAACATCACACCGAGCAGCACCAGGAAGCCCACCATCACGGCAGTGGTCATTTCGGCTCCAAAAAGCCACACAAAGAGAAAGCCACCGCCCGTATTCACCGGCACGTTACACAGCAGGATGATGCCGGTCACGAGCCACGAGCGCGTGCCGACGTAGATCAGGATGATCATCACGCCCATCGAAACGCCGACGATCCACCGCATGGCCGCGTCCGCCTTCAGTTTCTGCTCGTACCGACCGACCCAGCGGTAGGTTGCGCCGGCGGGCAGTTCCAAGCGCCCTTCGGCGAGCGCGGCGCGCAGACGTGCGTCCGCGTCCTGAACGACCTCCACCTCGCCGCGGCCGCGCGCATTGAGGAGCACGTACTGGGTTCGTTTGCCGCCTTCCGACCGGATCGCCATCGGACCGATGGTGTAGGTCAGTCCGAGTTTGCTCGGACGCTCGGCGCTGACGCGTATTTGGCCGGCTTCGACAGCCTGGAGGAGAGTCGGCGGTAGGGGTTCGCCGGCCGCGATCGTCAACTCGGCCGCCTGGTGACTGAGCAGGACCAGGTTACGCTGGTGCCGGAGAGGAAGACGCGACAGAAACGTCGGTGCATCGAGTTCGCCGCCCGGGAATTCGAGCGAATGCACGGTCGGCAGCGCGAGCAGGCTGGAGAGGGGCACAGACTCACGTTCGCTGCGGGGCACCAGCACGCGGACCAACTCGTCGGGATCGTCGCGACGTTCCCGCGCGTAGCGAATCCGGACCGGGTAGCGCAGCGCGCCCTCGACCGACGTGGTCACAGCCATGCCGCCAAGCGCGCTCTCGACCGCTTGCATCACCTGCTCGTTGCCGAGCCCGAAGCGGGCCAGCTTCGCGGGATCCAGGCGAATTTCGGCGTACGGCTTGCCGCCTTCGCGCTGCATCTGCACATCGACGGCTCCTGGCGTGGGTTGAATGACCTTCTCGGCTGCTTCGGCAAACTGCTCCAGCGCGTCGGTGTCGTCGCCGAGAATCTGCAGCGCAATGAGGCTGCGGATACCGGTGGAGAGCATGACGACCCGGGTTTCGATCGGCTGCAGCCAACTGGGCGCCACGCCGGGGATGTCACTCACCGTCGCGACCGCGGCGCGAACCTCCGCCAGCGTCCGGGGCCGCCGTTCCATCGTGCCGTCGGCCCGCGGGATCTCGTGCACCGGCCATTCATGGTAGGGTTTTAACAGGACCGTGGTCTCGATCATGCCAAGCGGGGCGGGATCGAGCGCAGTCTCAGCGCGGCCGAGCTTGCCCATGACGCTGGCGACCTCGGGCACGGATTCGATGCGTCGATTCTGCTCGAGCATCACGCGCTGCGTTTCGCCCAATCCAGCAGCGGCAGGCACGGACGGCATGAATAGCAAGCTGCCTTCGTCCAGCGGTGGGAGGAAGCTCGAGCCCACGCCGGGGAAAAGACGTGTCAGGGCCTGGTCGATCCGCGTCTGGGAAAAGTCGGCGCCGGCTGCAGCAAACAGCTGGCGCAGCGGCCAGCTCACGCGAGGCCAGCCGGCGCCCAGCAGATAACCGGAAAGGGCGAGGATGAGCGCGGCGGCGGTGAACGCCACCTTGTGCCGCAGGATCCGGAAGTACGCCCAGTTGTAAACCACATGGATGGCCCGGCTGGTGGGATTCTTCTCGTAGTTGACGAGCCGTTCCCGCCCGATCCGCCACACCGCGGCGGCGGCCAGGGCGGCGAAGAGAGGAGCGCTCAACCAGCCGGGTACGTGGACGGCCCAGCGGCCGTATTCAAAGGGCAATGACCAACCATCGCGGATGTACCAGCCAAACGTCACACCGGCTGCGATGCCGGCGAGCCCCAGCAGCAGCGGCTTGCGCACGTGCCAGGGTGGCAGGAGCAGGCGGCACAATGTGGGCACGAGCAACACGCCGAAGAGGACCGCCCCGGTGATCGCGATCGTCTTGGTCACCGCGAGCGGCGTGAACAGTCGTCCGGCCTGGTCGGTCAGCACCAGGATCGGCAGGAAGCCGATGATTGTGGTCGCGGCCGAGGTCAGGAGGGGGCGGGCGATTTCCTGCGTGGCGGTGACCACCGCCTCCGTGATCTCCGGGTGAAACGGGGAGGTGGGCATCGGCCGGCCTTCGCGGCGGCACCGCTCCTGCAGGTCGATCAGGTGCTGCGTGATGTTTTCCGTCATCACGATGCCGAAGTCGACCATCACGCCGATGGCGATCGCGATGCCGGCGAGGCTCATGATGTTGGCGCCCACGCCGAGCAGCTTCATGACCAGAAACGTGAAGAGCATGCCCAAGGGCAGGGCGGCGGCCGCCGCGAAGCTGGCGCGGGCGTGTAGGAGAAAAACGAGTACGACGAGTGCCGTGGCCAGCACCTCGTGCTGCAGCGTGCTGGCGAGCGTCTCGTTCGTTTCGTGGATCAGCTGCGAACGATCGTAGAAGGAAACGGGGCGCAGCTGTTCGCGTTCCAGCGTCGGCTGCAGCTCGATCAGGCGCTGCTTCACCGCGTCGATCACCGATTGCGGGTCCTCGCGTACCCGCATGCCGATGATCGCGCCCACATGCTCCTGATAACCGTCGGCGAGCACACCTTGGCGGAACTGCCCGCCGAGGTGCACGTCGGCCACGTCGCGCAACCGCAGCCCAGCCCCACGGATCGGGTCACCACGCACAACAATGTTCTCCACGTCCTCCACCGAACGGATGAACCCGGCGCCGCGGATCATCGTCTCGACGCCGGACTGCTCGACGCTCATGGCGCCGATGTCGCGTCCCGCCCGCTGGACCGCCATCATTAGCATCTCCAACGTCAGTCCCAGTTCCTCCAGCCGGGCGGGTTCAACGTCGATCTGGTATTCCCGGACCACGCCTCCAACGGGCGCCACCTCGGCCACGCCGGGAACGGCCTGTAGTGCCGGCACCACGACCTGATCGAGCACGTACCGCTTGTTCTCCAGGCTGGCGGGGCCTTGCAGGCTGAAGGCGTAGATCTGGCCCATCGCAGTCGCATCCGGCCCCAGTTTCGCCATCACACCATTCGGCAGAACGCCTTGGATCTGCGAAAGGCGTTCCAAGACGCGGGTGCGTGACTCGTAGAGATCCCGCCCGTCGTCGAAGATCACGTAAACGTAGCTCGCTCCGTACAGCGACATGCCGCGCACCGTCTGCACGCCGGGCAGGCCCTGAAGTTCCCGCGCCAGCCGCGACGTCACCTGATGGTCCATGTCCTGCGGGCTCTGGCCGGGCCATTCCGCCCAGACGATCACCTGATTGTCGCTCAGGTCGGGAATGGCGTCGACCGGGACATGGCGCCACGCCCACAGACCCGCCACTGCGAGTCCGACCGCGGCGGCGAGGGTGAGGAACGTGTTACGGATGAAGAACGACAACATGGAGACAGGCCCGCGCCGGCCGCCGCTTTGAGCGGGGCGCAGGGGAAGAACTCAGTGCTGGTGGGCGGCGGCCGGTGCGGCGGTGGCGCCGAGGGGGAACAAGAGGCTCGGCGTGCCGGCGAGCTGGGCCTGGCTGTCGATCAGGAAGGCGCCTTCCGTTGCCACCTCGTCCCCCGGTTGCAACCCGGCGCGCACAAGGTAGACGTCGTTGCCGGTCTCGTCCTCGAGCCGCGGTCCAAGGGCAACGGGAGCCAGTTCGAAGCGAAGGCGGCCGTCCTCGAAGCGCTCGGCGACGCGCCACGCGACGTTGCGCACCCCGGTGCTGAGGATCGCGGTCTTCGGCACGAGGGGAAAGGTGCCCCAGCTCTCCGGTGCAGTCGTGTCAGCCGGGTGTAGCTCCTGGCTCAATACGGTCTCAACTCGGGCGTAAACCAGGCTGCCGGGCATGAGCCGGCCGTTGGGGTCGGACAGGTGCAGGTGTGCTTCGCGGGTGCGAAGTTCGCGGTTGAGCTCGGGTGAGAGCCAGGCGATCTGCGCGCCGATGTCAGGCAACTCGCCCTGGTCGTCGGACGCCAAACGAGCGGGCTGGCCGACCCGCAGCCAGTGCGCGCGGTTCTCCGGCACCTGGACGACAATCATGTAGGCGTGTGGATCGACGACCTGAAGGAGCGGCGCGTCGGCCATGACTTCCTGGCCCACTTGCGGAAGCCGGGGCGACATGCCGGTGGTATCGCCATCCAGCCCGAGCACGACCCGTCCGCTGAAGGGCGTTCGAATTGTCACCGTATCCGTGGGGACACCACCGTCGAGGATCGCACGGGCAACCTCCGCGAGATTCCAGCGTTCGAATCGCTCCGTCAGCGCACGGAGCGTCGCCTGGTCGCGCAGTTGTACCGCCGCTGCCAGTTCACCTTGAGCGGCGAAGGCCTCGGGGCTGTAAAGGTCGACCACCGGATCGCCAACTTCGACCAGCGTGCCGGCGTGGCGGGCGGCGTCGTGGCGCCGAACGACCCGGCCGCTGACGCGGGGGATGACCACCCGCGCCGTCCGGTCGTCGTAGCGAACGGTGCCATACGCGCGCACCAGCGCCCGAGCCGGCCCGGTGGAGACGGTGGTCAGCTGCACACCCATGCGGCGCTGCTGTTCCAGCGTCAGTTCACCCGCGGTGACCTTGGTCATCTTCATGCCGCAAACGGGGCAGTCCCCCGGTTTGTTGCCGATAAAGTCCATCATCGGGCAGGCCCAACGTTCGCCAGTGGGCGCATCCGCGACTTCGGACGCCGGGTGGGCGACGGAGAAGAGCAGACTCTCCGGCAGCAGCGCCACCACGAGTGCGCCAAGCACCAATCCCGCGGCCGCCAGGAGCTTGCCAGACGAAGGACGGATCATGGCTGATAAAGCTCGTTCCGAATGTAGGCGGGGCCGTACTTGTCCGGCTGGGCCTTGAACTTCGGCGGGCACATCCGGCAGCCGAAGCCGATCGTTTTGCCCTCGTATTCCGCCGTGGGAAGTGACGGGTCAACCGGCATGCCGCAAATGGCGCAGATCGTATTCACCGGTGTGCTACGGTCCGCCAGCGAGTCGCTCTGCGTCTCCGCGCGGGTGGAGCGGTGATCGTGGCCCGACGTGGCAGGAGCTGGGTTCGAGGAAGAAGAGCTTCTCGGCGGCGTGAGCGGGTTGGATACCATCGCGCTATAGCTACCGCCGTGGTCGACATGGGGCGTGGCTTCGTCGTGTGGATTGAAGCGGGTCGCCCGCACCACCAGCGCCAGGAGCGCACCACCGGCGAAACAGCCGAGGAAAATCAGAATGGAACGTGTCATGGTGGACTAAAAGGTGTTTAAGGTGAAGCGGGCAGGGTCTGCATACGTCCAGAGTTCCGCGCGGGCGACCCGTGCGGCGGTCACGGCTTCGATCACCTGCAGTTCGGCTTCGGTTGCTTTTTCGAGCAGTTCCACGAGCTGCAGCACCGTGGATCCGCCGGTCGACGTCACGCCAGCCGAACCAATCATCGATTCGTACTCGGCGTTGAGGCGTTGCAGTGTTTCCTGACTCAACCGGCGCGCGAGTTCTGCCAGACGCTCTGCGCGGGCGACGCGCGCCAACGCACTCCTGGCGCGGTGCCGCACCGCGGTGGCGTCGGCCTGGGCGGCGGCACGGTCCGCCTGCGCCGCGCGGGCTTCGGCTTTGGCGTAGCGCCGGCCGCGCCACGGGATCTCGGACATAAATGCGACCCCAACCGTGTCCTCGTCGCCCATCGCCATGCGTTCGCGCTCGAAACGAAGGCCAACCGCCGTCATCGGCCGGGCGGAGGCCTGCGCCATCCGCACCATCGCTTCGGCTTCGGAGGCACGGGCGGCGGCGAGTTTCACCCGGGCGGACCGTTCCGGATCGATCGAGTTGAGCTCGGGGGCTGCGTAAGCCGGCAGCTCTGCGTCCGGAGCCAAGCCCAGTCGTCCGCGAATCTCCGCGTGCGCGTCGTCCGCCCTGCGCCGCGCCTCCTCGATCATCAGTTGCATCGAGGCGATCCGGCTCTGCACGGTCAGGCGGTCGGCGAGGCGGCTGTTGTTACTCGAGGAGAGCTGAATTTCGATCGCACGCAGCACGGCATCGAGCCGCCCGAGCTGCGTCTCCAGCAAGGCACTACGCTGATGCGCCCCCTCGGCTTCGGCGAGGGCCATGGCGACTTCGCCGGCCAGTTCTCCGGCCATGACCGCGAACTCGGCCTCGGACATCGCCAAGGCGGCGCGGGCGCGTTCGCGGGCGGCAGAGCGCTCCCCGCGTTTCGGTAGCGGCTGCCGCAAAGCGAGCTCGTACATGGTGGACGATTCGCCCATCGGCCCGTCCATTTCGGACAACATGCCCTCAACTTCCGGATCCGGAAAGCGTCCGGCCGCTTCGATCCGTTCCCGCGCCGCGTCCACGCGCCGGCTCGCCGCGGCGAGCGTGGGTGCGTCCTGCACGCGCAGGAGCAGCTCCGGGCGGACCGTGCTGGTTGGCTCCGCCCTCGCCGTGGTGGCGAGAAGCAGCAGACCTAGACCAGCGAGCGTGTGAACGGCGGGACGCATCGAAACGTTCAGCGGTGCTGGTGGCGGCTTTCGCCTTTCGCTTTGCCGTCCTTTTTCGACTGGTCGAGTTTCGCCAAGTGAGCGGCCGGGTCCGCCAGGAAGTCTTCGCCACATCCTCCGCAGCAGAAGCGCACGAGCCGGTCCGGCTGGCCCGCAACGCGATAGATAAAGTCATCGGGTTCGCCCATGCTGCCCAGCGGTTCGTCGGAAACCAGGCATTGGTTGGACGGATACTGTTTACGGGCTTCAGCGGCCCAGGCCGCATCCTTGGCGGTGACGGGAATCAGTTGGCCCGCGGCTGATTTGGTTTCGTCGGCGGCAGAAGGTTGGGCGGCGGTGGCTTGCGCAAGGAGTGGGCCGGAAAAGAGCAGGGCACCCGCGAGGAGAACGGTCTGGTATCGAGGAATCATGGTACTTACTGGTTTCAGGGGCTATAACCCGGCGCGCCGCAAAACCCTCAGAAAGGTTGAGGGAAATTTCGTCCACCGGGTTATTGTTCGTGATCACCATGGTTCCCTCATCTTCTCCCGACCCGCTCTCGCGCCATTTGGCGGAGTGGCGCGTCACGCCGCCCGCCGATCCGGATTTTCGTCCGGCGGTCTGGCAACGTATCCGCCAGCGAACGCGGGAGACCTGGCTCGGTTACGTCCACGGGCATCTCGCCCGCTGGTCGTTCGCCGCCGTCCTTGCGGTCAGCGCCGCTGGCTGGATCGGGTACGCGGTCGGCGAGGCGCGTCTCGAAGCCCAGCGTGACGCGATGGTCACCCACTACCTCGTTGAACTGGATCCACGGGTGCAGGCGAACCTTCGCACCCCATGAAACATCTTCTGGTGACGCTCGGTGTGGTGCTCGCGCTGGCGGCCGCGACGGCGGCGGTCACGTATCGATCCGCTGGTGACCGGGAAGTTCGCACGGCCATGTCCAATGGCGCGCCGCTCGACTGGCTGCGAGCCGAGTTCAAACTGAACGAGAACCAGTTTGCCCGGATCAAGGCGCTGCACGAGGCCTACTCGGGTGTTTGTGAGGAGCATTGCCGCGCGATCCAGGAGGCGGTGCGCATGCGAAACCAATTGAAGCAGCAGCCGGACGTGGAGCCGGCGGCGCTCGTCTCGGCGGAGGCGAGGGTGCAGGAGTTGCGCCGGATTTGTGAGACCGCGATCACCGCCCATGTTCGGCAATGCGCGGCCTTGATGCCATCGGGGCAGGGGGAACGTTATCTCGCGCTCGTTCTGCCGAAGATCCCGGATTTCGATCATCAGGCTGCGCCGTCACTGCACGTTTCCGGCCACCAGCACTGAACGCATGGCGCCGAACGGGCAGGCAATGACCCCGGCGGACGAGGACGCAGAACTGATGCGGCGCCTGCAGGCGTCGGATGAGGCGGCTTTCGCGGCCCTGATGCAGCGTTGGGAACGGCCGGTGAAGGCGCTCATCGCGCGGATCGTCCTGAATGCCAGCGAGGCCGAGGACCTCTCGCAGGAGACGTTCACGCGGCTGTGGATTCATCGCGATCGGTTCGTGATCGGGCGTCCGGTGAAGCCGTGGGTGCTAGGGATTGCCGTCAACCTGGCACGCAACCGGTTGCGCTGGTGGCGGCGCCGGCCCGAGATCGCGCTCGAAAACTGGACGGAGGAGCCGCCCGAGCGGGGTGCGGACGCTGACGCGGGGGCGGCTGGTTTGGAGCAGGCCGAGCGAGCGGCCGCCGTGCGGGAGGCAATAGCGGAGTTGCCGGTCGCGCTGCGAGAGGTGGTGGTGCTTTTTGAATACGAGCAGATGTCCTATGCGGAGATCGCCCAGGCGGTCGGCGCGTCGGCGAAGGCCGTGGAGACGCGGCTGGCGCGCGCGCGCGCCAAGCTGCGGACGAAATTGCAGCGGTCGCTGCGCGCGAAACGGTGAGCTTCAGGCGGTCACCCTCAGGGGGCGAAGGCGCCAGCCCGCTCAGAGAGGGACGTGGCGCAGGCGTAGTGCGTTGGTGATGACAGAAACGCTGCTCAACGCCATCGCCAGCCCGGCGAACATCGGATTGAGCAACCATCCGGTAACCGGATACAGCATGCCCGCGGCGAGCGGCACGCCGAGGCTGTTGTAGACGAACGCGAAGAACAGGTTCTGCCGGACATTGCGCATGGCCGCCCGGCTCAGGCTCAACGCGGTGGCGACGCCGCGCATGTCACCCTTCACCAGGGTCACTCCCGCGCTCTCCATCGCGACATCCGTACCGGTGCCCATCGCGATGCCGATGTCTGCCGCCGCAAGGGCTGGTGCGTCGTTGATGCCGTCGCCCGCCATGGCCACCACGGCTCCCTGAGCGCGCAGTTCTTCGACGATGCGGTGTTTGTCTTCGGGAGCGAGTTGCGCTCGCACGTCATCGATTTCGAGTTGCTGGCCGACGCCGCGTGCGGTGATTGCGTGGTCGCCGGTCAACATTACGACCTTCAGGCCGAGGGCGTGAAGGCGTTGCACCGCTTCGCGAGTGGTGGGCTTGATCGCGTCAGCGAGCAGCAGCAGACCCGCGACTTTGTGGTCGATCGCCATCCACACGACTGTGCCGCCGCGCTCGAGCAGGCGCTCCGCGCGGGCTGCCCACGATCGACCGATCGTCACGCCTTGTTCTTCCAGCCAGGCCACCTTGCCGACGCGGACGGTCCGGCCGTCGATCTGTCCGGACACACCGCCACCGGTCGTGGAAGCAAACCCGCCGACCTCCGGAGCGCTGAGTTGACGAGCTTCGGCGGCCTGCACGATCGCGTGGGCGAGTGGATGTTCGCTGTGGCGTTCGAGCGCTGCGGCCCAGGTGAGGATTTGTGCCTCGTCGGCCTCGGCGTCAGTTTCCACCGCCACGAGTTCGGGCCGGCCCTGCGTGAGCGTGCCGGTTTTGTCCGTGACGACATGCGTGACCTTTTCCGCCCGCTGCAGCGCGGCGGCGTCGCGGATCAGCACACCCAGCGTGGCGCCGCGGCCCATCGCGACGGTGATCGACATCGGTGTGGCCAGCCCGAGCGCGCAGGGGCAGGCGATGATCAGGACGGCAACGGCATTCGCCAGCGCGTAGGCGAGGGCGGGTTCAGGGCCCCAGACGAGCCAGGCGACAAACGTCAGCGCCGCGACCGCGATCACCGCGGGGACAAAGTACGATGAAACGCGGTCCGCCAGCGCCTGGATCGGCGCGCGGCTGCGCTGGGCTTGACCGACGAGGTGCACGATCTGCGCGAGCAACGTTTCGGCGCCGACCTTTTCGGTGCGCATGACAAAGGCCCCCGTCTGGTTGACGGTGCCGCCGATCACGCGATCCCCCGTCTGCTTGTCGACCGGCAGCGGCTCGCCCGTCAGCATCGATTCGTCGATGGTGCTGTGGCCCTCGGTCACGACGCCATCGAGCGGGATCTTCTCGCCCGGACGCACGCGAAGCAGGTCACCGACCACGACGGAAGCGAGTGGCACGTCCTCGTCGCCGCTCTCGCTGACGCGACGAGCGGTCTTGGGCGCCAGTCCGAGCAGCGCGCGCACGGCCTGGCCGGTTCGCCGCCGGGCGCGTTCCTGTAGGTATTCGCCAAATACAGCCAGGACCGTGATGATCGCCGCCGCCTCAAAGTACAGGCCGGCCGCGCCATCGTGCTGCAGCGCGTGCGGAAACAGCCCGGGTGCGATGACGGCGACGACGCTGAATGCGTATGCAGCGCCGATGCCCAAGGCGAGCAACGTGTACATGTTCGCGCTGCGGTGACGGAGCGAATTCCAGGCGCGCGTCCAGATGAAGTGGCCCGCCCAGAAGACCACGGGGGTGGCGAGGGCGAATTCCGCCCACCGCCGCCACCCGGCCGTCGCGAAGGCCTCGGGCAGCAAGCCGGGGACCATGCCCGCCATGGCGGAGACAAACACCGGCAAGGCGAGGGCCGCACCCCACCACAGCTTGCGCCGCAGATGCTCTAAGGCGGCCTCGTCTTCCGCATCCTCGGTCGGCGCCGCCGGCTCGAGGGGCATGCCGCAGATCGGGCATTCGCCAGGTCCGTCTTGCCGCACCTCTGGGTGCATCGGGCAGGTGTAAACCGTCGGAGCCACGTAGGCCGGATTTCGCTCAAGCGCCATGCCGCATTTCGGGCAGTCTCCCGGCCGGTCCGATTCCACTCCGGCGCACATCGGGCAGAAGTATTTCGCGTTGGGCGACGGCTGAATCGACGGGTCGTGGTGATGGTGTCCCATGTGCCCGTGTTCCCCGTGATGACCAGGATGGGCCGGCTCCGACTCGCCCATCCGCTGGTGGTGGCAGCAGGCCGTGTCGGACTTTGGGTGCGGAGCGCTCGTAGGGGCGCGCGGCGACTTCCCGTCGTGATGCGAGTGGGAATGACCGGAATGTTTCATTTGGGCAGAAGATGGGACAGCGGTCGGAAGCCTACACGCAGTTCGACGGTTTCGCACCTTTCTCCTCTCGGGCACCGGGGGCTGCGGAGTTTTCGCGACGTCAAACGGCGGCGACGCGGGCATGGGGCGGCCGACGATGTAGCGCCTGAATCCCTACGACTTCCTCTTGCGAAGCCGTCCGATGCGTCGCTCGGGGGCCTTACCACTATCGAATGGCGAAGGCCGCGCTATCTTGCTTATTATGCGCATCATTCCCCGTCATATCCATGGCGTTCTCGATTACGCGGTGGGTGCCTTGCTCATCCTGGCGCCGTTTCTGTTTGGGTTCGCCGAGCATGAGGCGGCGCGCAACGTGCCCATCGTTCTGGGCTGCGGCGTGTTGGTTTATAGCTTCTTGACCAACTATGAGCTGGGTGCGGTCAAACTGATCCCGTTTGGCGTGCACCTGTGGATCGACGCGGCCGGCGGTCTGCTGCTCCTCGTTTCCCCGTGGCTCTTCGGTTTTGCTGAGTACATCCGCTGGCCGCACGTGGTCGTTGGGCTATTGGAGATCGGGGCGGCTTTCATGACGCGCAACGACACGACGGTCGTCACGCCGCGGCGGACGCCGGTGTAGGCTGGGAGTTGTTGAAGCCGCGGCAGGATTGAGGGCGGGCTTGCGCCCCGGTGCATGCGGCGACGAGATCGGAGGCGGTGAAAGCCTCCGATCTGTTTTCTCTACCCCCTTCGCTGGAGCTCTTCGGCACGACGTTCGATGCTGCGGCCGCGCCTTGGGCGTGGTTGCCGCGAATTGCGGAGGCGCTCCGTGGGGTGCACGGCAATACCGCCGAACGCACGATCTCAGCCGGCGTGCACATCGAGGGGGAGGTCTGGCTTGATCCGTCGGTCCGGCTGCCGGCGACGGCGACGCTGATCGGGCCAGCCTGGATTGGCCCGCGGACGGAAATCCGTCCGGGCGCCTATATCCGGGGCAACGTCATCGCGGGCGCCGGCTGCGTGTTGGGCAACAGTTGCGAGTTCAAGAACTGCCTGTTGCTCGATGACGTGCAGGTGCCGCATTTCAGCTACGTGGGCGATTCGATCCTTGGCAATCGTGCCCACCTCGGCGCCGGCGTGATTCTCTCGAACTTGCGGCTGGATCAACAACGTGTCACCATCCGGCTGCCCGACAGCATTGTGGATACCGGGCTGCGCAAACTCGGAGCGTTGCTCGGCGATGCGGCGGAGGTCGGATGCAACGCCGTGCTGCAACCAGGCACGGTGCTGGGGCGCCGAGCCTTGGTCATGCCGACGCTGCCGTTTGGCGGATACCTGCCCGAAGCAACGATCGCCAAGGCGCGCGTCTCGATTTCGACGCTGCCGCGGCGCGACTGACGCTCGCGCCTGCCCGCGGTGGCTGCGTCGTCGATGTGCTGGCGAAGCCGTGGAGGGTGTTCCGGGGCGGTGTTTTTCCGCTGGCTAAACAAAACCCGAGAATCGAAATTCGGCCTTTTCCATGGCTCGCATCC
>JAEWIY010000195.1 GCA_023386835.1 Verrucomicrobiota bacterium | reverse complement strand
CTTCACGTCCGTGCGGCCCTGAGCCTGAAAGCCGTCAATCACGGTCTTCATGTAGGTCATCGTCGTCGTGAGCAGCGCGCTCATGCCGATGATGTCGGGTTTAAACTCGTCGGCCGCCGCCGCGAATTTTTCGACGCTTTGGTCGACGCCGATGTCTTTCACGGCGAAACCCGCGCCCTCGGCCATCATGCACACGAGGTTCTTGCCGATGTCGTGAAGGTCGCCGCGCACGGTGCCCATGAGGAGGCGCCCGGTTTGCGACGAAGCACCGCCCGCCGTGAGGAGCGGTTTCAGCACCGCCATGCCGGCCTTCATCGCGCGAGCGGCGATGAGCACTTCGGGCACGTAGAGGATGTTGTGCTTAAAGTCCTCACCGACGACGCTCATGCCCGCGATCAACCCTTCTTGCAGGACCTCCTGCACACTGCGGCCTTCAGCGAGGGCGTCTCGAGTCATCTGCTCGAGTTCCTTGGCTTTGCCCTCGTAGAGGTACTGGTTCATCAACGCGTAATCAGGCATGGGAGAGGAAGGGGAGGTGGGGGAGGGGGCCGGCAGCACCGAGGTCACGGACGCGCCGGCAGGTAAGGGAGGAGAACGGGGCGGATCAACGAAGCGCTCGGTTGGCGTTGAATTCCCGCAATGCGTCCTGCATGGCGAGAATGTTCTCGCGCGGCATGCCCGGACTCGTGCCGCCGCCGACGGAAAGGATGATGCCTTCGCCACCGCTCTTCTCGAGCACGTCGAGCGTAGCCTCGCGGACTTCTTCGGGGGTGCCGCGGACGCCGACCTCGAGCGGATTGACATTACCCATGAGGCACATCCGGTCGCCGACGCGCGCCTTCACCTCGGCGATGTCGGTCTGTTTGCCCCAGTTGAGGACGTTGAAGCCCGCGTCCGGCAGGTAGTCGAGGCACGCCTGGACCTCGGCGTCGTTGTGATAGATCTTCACCCAGTCCTTCGGGAAGGCATCGCAAATCCGCTTCAGGTACGGGTGGCAGAACTCCTGGTAGTGCTCCTCGTTCACGAAGCCGACAATGTCATCGAGGATGAAGATGCCCTCGACCGTCGGGCCCATCGCCTTGGCCTGGGCCTTGAGCCAGTCGATGATCAGCCGCGTGCAGAGATCGAGGAGCTTGTGGGCCCACTCGGGCTTCTCGACGAGGTCGATCATGAAGTCCGTGGTGCTGCGGACAAAACCGGCGGTGCACATCGGGCCGCGTGAGGTGACGATCGGCAGGATGTATCCAGCATCCAGAATACGCTGCCGCTGCATCCGGATGCGGTGCAGGGT
Source organism: Verrucomicrobiota bacterium (assembly GCA_023386835.1). GTDB lineage: Bacteria > Verrucomicrobiota > Verrucomicrobiia > Opitutales > Opitutaceae > Actomonas. Next base: position 9,393 of record JAEWIY010000195.1, on the reverse strand, counting down.
CAGCGCCATGAAGGCGTCATTCTCGACCTCGTACTCGGGGAACTTCTCCAGGTCCTCGATCTGGTAGAGCGTGTGGTACTCGCTCGGTGTATTGTCCTGCCAGAACTTGATCTTGGCGCCGAGCGCCGAGGGCTCGGCGGCCATGCCGTATTCCATCCACCACGACGGCACAAAGATGATGTCGGGAAACTCCTGGTGGATCTTCAGGTGCGACTGGAACCAGAGCTCCGGATCCAGGTAGAAATCCATGTGCTTGATACCCAAATACCCGGGGATCCAGGGGCTGTCGATGATGAGCGCCATCGGGATCTGGTCGAGTTTCTCGAGCCGGGCGGCGCGTTTGAAGAGGTCCCACTGTTCGGGTCGCATGGGTGATCAGAATGGAGGTTGAACGCTGGTGAAGGGAGCCGGGGCGGCGGCCGTGGCTCCGCCGGACGGATCAAGGCGCGATCAGCACCTCGTTCTCGTTGATCTGGAGCTCCACGCCGGCGGCCTTGGCGGCTTCCTGCAGGGCGGCCTGCAACATGACCTCCGGGTCGCGGCTGACGTCGAGGCGGCGCATCAGTCCGTCGCCCTTTTTCGTGCCGACCTTCAAGGTCACCTTCAGCCCGCGCCGCTTGCAGGAAACGCGGGTGTTGTCGGGCAACGCCGCGTTCATCGGCTTGAGGTAGGCGTCGACGTAGTGGACGCCGATGCCGGATTTGTCACGAATGACGGACGGCAGCTTTTCTTTGGCCGCGTGGTTGATGTCGCACAGCTTGAGCATGTCGAAAGAGATTAGGGGGAAGCGGGAGGCACGCGCCGATCGGGGGAGAAGTCCGAAGCTGGCGCCTGCTGCTGGAGCGCGAAGTGGATGACCTCCAGCGCCAGGCCCCATTTGTGGGCGCGGCTGGTCGGCTGGCAATAACAGCCCGCGGGATCTGACGGTCGGGACCAGCTGAAAATTTCATCGAGGCGGCGGCCGAGCAGCGGCTGTTCCACGCCGATCTCGCGCATGAGTCCCTCCGGGTCCGCCACGTAGGCGCACATCTGCTGGTATCCGAGATCCTGCGACGCCGGGGCGCAGCGGGTGCGCACGATCCGGTAGCCCTCCGCTTCCGGGCGCAGGGCCACCTCGTAGTCGAAGGCGAGGGGCTGGCCCTGGTTGGAGCAGGTGGTGCCGTCGTAACGAAACCGCACCTCCAGCACCCCGTCATCCGCAGAGCTGAACCGAACCCGTTCGCGCGACCAGCGCTGCAGCGCGCGACGATTCACGGTGTAGGACCGCGGGGCGGCGCCGGCCGCGCGGCCGTCGTTGGCGGTCGGGGACGTGTCGCGGCGGTGCCGGTACGGCGCGCGGCGGTAGTCGCAACGCGGAAGCGCGCAGGCCACGCACGGGCTCTCGTCCACGCGGGTGGCGGCTGACGCCGGCGCGAGGCCGATCACGGCCAGCAGCGCCTTCTTCGGCCGCAGCATGCCGCTTGAGAGCACTTCGAGCGGCTCCGGCCAGGAGAGGGTGCGCCCGGACGAGATCAGTTCAAAAAGCCGGTTCTGGTCGCGGATGTCCCAGCCGGTGTAGCCGGGACTGTAGTGCCGCAGCGCGAGGAGGCCCTCGCCAGCCGCGCGTTCACACAGCCGTCCGCTGGCGGTCGCGACGAGGTGCTCCACCACTGCGGAACCGAACATCTCGAGGAAGAAGTATTCGTCGGGTTTGCCCTCTTCCCAGAGTTCACGGGCGTGCTCCTCACAACCACGGCCGGCACTCGCGACGAGCAGCAGCACGCGGGTCGCGCCACCCTGTTGCAAATGCGCATGCAACTGCGGCGACTCGAACGACTGGCCGCCAATGCGCAGCCGCGGCGCGGCCTCAAGCTGCAGCTCGGCTTCACGCAGGTAAACCCATGGCCGTCCATGCCGCGTGTACCAGGCGCGGGCTTGGGCATTGAGTTCCTGCACCCGCTCCCCCGGCTCGTAACTCGGAGGCAGGCCGAGCAGTCGTTGGTATTCACGCTCGTCGACCGCCACGACCGGCTCGTGGTCGAGCACTTCCTTCAGCGGAGCAGGCAGTGTGCGCGGCTCGGTCATGGTTCCGGCAACTCGGCGGGTTCGCCGACGGGTCCGAACTGGCATCCTTCCACGAAGAAATCGAAGAAGCCGGGATTCGTCTCGAGCCGGCAGTGCACCACTTCGCGCACGAGCTTTTCCAGTTCCGCGCGTTTGGTGCGCGAGAGGAGCGCGATGCAGGCGCCTTCGATGGCGGCGTTGCCCACTTGCACGATCCGGGAGCGTGGCAGGCTGGGGATCAGCCCGATCCGGCGCGCGGAGTCGAGGTCGAGGTGGCGGCCAAAACCGCCGGCGACATAAAACACGTCGATATCCGCCAGACGGATACCGTATTCCGCTGCCGCGATCTGCAGGCCGGCGACATTGGCGCCCTTGGCCTGGGCCAGCGCATTGACGTCCGCCTCGCGCAGCACAATCGGCCCCGAAGCGCCTTGCGCCACGACAAAGTCGTCCGCACCGGCCTCGAAGCGGCCGAGCGGGTTCATTTCTCCTTGGCGAAGCAGTTCACCGAGCAGGTCGACGAGACCGGAGCCGCAGATGCCCTCGGGGGTGCCGCCGCCGATGACGGTCGTCTCGACCGCGCCGTCCGCGCCGATGCGCACACGCTCGATTGCGCCGGGCAATCCCGGCATGCCGCAAGTGATTTGCCCGCCTTCAAACGCCGGACCGGCGGGGCAGGACGCGGCGAGGATCTTGTGGCGGTTGCCCACCACGAGCTCGGTGTTGGTGCCGATGTCCATCAACGCGACGAGCCGATCCTCGTGCGCCAAGTCGATGGCGAGCATGCAGGCGGCCGCGTCGGCGCCGACGTGGCCGCTGATGATGGGCAGGCCGTACACGCGGGCTTTTGGATGAATCGGCAACCCGAGCCGGTGCGCGGTTTCGCTGAGGCTGGTCGTCGTGCGCTTGCCGGCCGCGAGTTCGATCTCCGTCAGCGATTGGTACGGGCTCTGGCCGATCGAATAGACGGACAGCCGGAAGAAGAGGTCGCGCATCGTCGAGTTGGCGGCGATGACGACTTCGTAGATGGATTGTGGATCGACCGGCAGGTCCTCGATCGCGTGCGTCAGATAACCGAGCAACGTGCGCTGCAGGACGCGGCTGCCATGATCGGTGTCGTACTGGATCCGCGCCATCACGTCCGATCCGCCAAAACGTTGCGGATTCTCGAACGACGCATCGGCGACGACTTCACCGGTTTCCAGGTTGAGCAGGCGCAACACGACCGTGGTCGTGCCGAGGTCGATCGCGAGCCCATGCGCCGGCCCGCTGCGTCGGTCGATCTCCACGCCGTCGAGCAGCACCGCCTCGCCCGCGCGGGTGACCGCCGGCTCGATCTGCCAGCGCTGCGTGTGCACCGGGAGTTCGAAGGCGTGGCGCTCGATCCGCATCTCGCCCCGCCGCAGGGTGTGGCACTGCACCTCTCCGTCCGCCGCCGCGAGACGGGCGCAGCACGAGAGCCGAAAGTTACCGGTGAGGTGTCGCTCAGCCTCGGTGGGTGGCGTGAGGCGGTCCAGGCCCGTCGTCACTTCCACCATGCACTCCTTGCACCGGCCCTGCTTGCGGCAGGAGGTGGGCACACGCACGCCCACACGCTCGGCGCAGTCGAACAGCGACGTACCGACGTCGGCCTCCACGGTCTGATAATCAATCTCGACGCGAACGCTCATGTCAGAGTCGGGCGGACGAGGCCGATCCAAGAAGGACGGGGCGGGGAAGGACGGAGAGCGGGAGAAGGCATGAAACGAACACCGTCTTCACTGTTCGGGTGAAACAGCAAGGCGGCGGTGGGTGAGGGAAAGCGAAGGCGGGCAAAAAAGCACAAGGCGAAAACACGTACTGAGCAAAACCCCACCGGCCGCCGCGGTCGGGTGGCCTCGCCGAGCGAGGGGCGATCGGCTGGGCCCAGCCTGAGGGGGATCAGGCTGGAGAAGACGAATGCCCCGGACGGGGCGGTGACGAAAACCGGAACGCGGTCGACGTTGACCGAACGTCACGCCAGCACCCGCAGAGAGCCGCCGTCGATCCAGTGGCTTTCCACCATTTCGATCCGCGGATTGGCCGGAATGCCGAAGTCCTGGTGCATGATCCGGGCCTCCAGCAGCTCCACGGCCCAGGCGCCCATCAGCGACTGATTCTGCTGCATGCCTGAGATGCCGGTGCCTTCCAGGATCTGGGTGACGGCGGCCACACCGATGTCTTGCGGCACCCGGATCCGGCTGCGGTTCAACACCTGCGAAAACTCGTTGAGCACGTCGTACACGTGCACCAGCACGATGACGTCGGGGCTGTAGTGCCGCAGCCAATTCAGGAGCGGCTCCTCCTCCACGCGGTCCATCCGCAGAACCGGTGCGACCGTGTTGCCGAACGTGCTTTCGCACCAGGCCAGGTACGCGCCGATGTACATGTGCGCACTGCGATGGTCTTCGTAGCGCCCGAGCACGAGCCCCGGCCGGCGGTAACCCATCGCATACACCCGCTGCAGCGCGTGCGTGAGGTCGTTGTAGAAGTGACTGGTGACCCGGTGCAGCGGCGTCTCGATGCTCAGGCCGATCGTCACCACCGCGTAGTGGTCGAACTCGGGCGGGAACTGCTCCTGCAGGTTGGGACTGCCAAACGTCAGCAGCCCTTGGATGCCGCGCGCGTCGAGGATCGAACGGAAGCGGCGGAACGTCATGCCGGGCCCGCGCATGAGCAGCGGCTCCAGCCGATAACCCAGCTGCGTGGCGCGCGCATCCATGCTGGCGAAGATTCGCGTGAGGTGCGCGGACCGTTCCCACGGCCGCAAGGCGTCGTAGAACGAGATGACGCCAAAGCAGGAGTCGACCGGACGAACCCGCGTGAGGCGCAGCTGCGACATGACCTCCTTCAACTTCGCGCTCGGCCGGTAGCCGATGCGCTCCGCCTGCTTGAGCACCCGTTCGCGGGTGGGCAGCGGGATCTTGTCACTATGCCGCAAAGCCAGCGACACGGTTGAGGGAGAAAGCTTCAGCGCCGCCGCGATTTTCCGGACACTCATGGGGTCAACGTCTACCGCGGCCATTTTTGCCGGGTCGTCAAGCCCCCGGTACGCCAAGCCCACGAAACACCCTCGGGGAGCGCACCCACCCGGAGGAAAGGCTTTCACCCCCCGCGTCACCCCATGGGCCGGCTCCATTGTCATGCGGCGAGCACTACGCGCGCCGTTCTCCCGCCGGCTGTGGCGCGGGCACGCGCCTCTTGAATGGGTGCAGGGGCTAATTGCACCGTTCAGGAACCTGCCGCTCGTGGGGAACGAGCGGCAGGTATTCCCGTTTTTCCACGCCTGCGCGAGCGGCCTGGACGGAGGCGTGGTCGAGATGTTTTCGACCATGCGTCCTGTTCAACGTGTACTGCGGGAGCCTTCGTCGTGCGTACCGCGTTCCGCCATGGTCCCGGCATTCCCCCTCTTCGCCTGACGGCGACTTGCCTATCCCCGCCACCAACGTCGCGGTGCGCCCCTCTCGCCGATTCGTTGCTGTCGTTCACCCCCTCCAACTTCACGTTCGTGTCTCGGGCCGTGCGTGTTCGGCGCAGCACCCGGCTGTCCTCTGCCAGCTGTACCCTCTTTTCAGCGGCTCGCGTCCGCGAGCCGTGAACCAACACCCGTACCGAAACCTCGTATGCACTACCCCCGAACCACGCGTCTTGCCGCTTGTGCGGGCGCGTTGATCCTGACGCCGGCCGGCTTCGGCCAGGCCACCACCTCGGAGGAGGACGATAATGTCGTGGTCCTCACCCCGTTCGAAGTCTCCAGTGATCGCGACACCGGTTATGCCGCGACCGAGACTCTCGCCGGCACCCGCATCCGCACCAACCTGCGGGACGTGGGCGGCGCGATCTCCGTCGTGACGCGTGAACTGCTCGGCGACCTTGGCGCGACGGACAACGCCACGTTGCTGCAGTACACGCCCAACGCCGAAGTGGCCGGCACCCGCGGCACCTATGCGGGCCTCGGCAACGGCACGAGTGTGGACGAGAGTTCGAGCCTGCGCGCGCCCGGGGGAGCGCAACGGGTTCGCGGTCTCGCCTCCGCCGACAATACGCGCGACTTCTTCGTCACCGATATCCCGTGGGATGCGTACAATGTCGACCGCATCGACATCCAGCGCGGACCGAACTCGATCCTCTTCGGCCTCGGCAGCCCCGCCGGTATCGTCAACGCCCAGACGCGTAATGCCGAATTCCGTACACGCGGCGAGGTCTCGGGCCGCTTCGGCTCGTACGACAGCTGGCGCGCCACGCTCGATTACAACCAGGTGCTGATTCCCAACGTGCTCGCCGTTCGCGTCGACGCCTTGTGGGACCACGAGAAGTTTCAGCAGGAACCGGCGTTTGAGGATGACGAGCGCTACTACGCCGCCATTCGCTTCGATCCGCAGCTGTTCAGCCGCCGCGATTTCCGCACGAGCATCAAGGCGAAGTACGAGAGCGGTGAGATCGACGCCAATCGTCCGCGCATCGTTCCGCCGAACGACAATCTCTCGGCGTGGTATCGTCCGCGGACGGTTTCCGCGGACAATCCCTTTGGCGGCATGGGCCGCGAGGCGATGAACAACCCTTACGACCCGTGGCGCACGGACAACGTCGTGGCGGGCGACGGCCGCGGCCAGATCCAGAGCTCGACGGTCAATTACCAACCGTACCTCAACGTGCCGCCCAACCAGCAACAGCCGTTCTGGTTGATGGATGGCGCGACGGGTCAGTTGTACCGCGCAATGGCGGGCTACAACAACGTCGGCGCCCGCAATCCGAACGGAACCCAGCGTGGCGCTTCGGAAGGCCTTCTCGGCAAGCGCACCGCCGACCAGTTCTATGTCATCGGCGGACTGCCCGGCGCGGCCAACGGCCTGCAATTGCCCAACGCGCAGTTTGGTCAGTACCGCCAGGAGTCGTTGATGGATGCGTCGATCTTCGATTTCTACAACAACCTCATCGACGGCCCCAACAAGCGGGAGTGGGAAAACTGGGACGCCTACAACATCGACATCTCCCAGACCGGCTGGGACGACCGCGTGGGCGTGCAGTTCGTGTATGACCGCCAGAAATACGACCGCGGTGGCGACGCGCTGCTCAACGGCACGCCAAGCCTGACGATGGACATCCTGAAGAACTTCCAGGACTATTACCTCACGGCCGGCGCGGACGGCATCAGCAGCCAGACCAATCCGAACTTCGGACGTCCCCTCGTCATCTCGAACTCGGGTGGTGGCGGCAGCTCCTACGAGAGCGATCGTGAATACTACCGCGCCTCACTCTTTGCGGAGTTCCGCACGGCCGACGTCACGGACAATGCGTTTCTCGTGAAACTCTTCGGCAAGCAGCGCTTCAACGGCGTCTTCAGCAAGGAGGAGTACTTCACCGAAAACCGCGTCTGGGTGGAGAACGCGAACAGCCAGGAATGGGCCGGCTACTGGAACGGCAATGCCGGCAACGGCTCGAGCATCCAGGACCGTCCACCGCTGGCCATGATCTACCTCGGGCCCTCGATCATCGATCGCAGCTCGCCGTCGGGCGCCAACATCGCGCGGATCGGTTCCCCAATCGCGATTCCGGATAGCAGCCTCTATGGTTTTGATTCCACCTGGGTCGCGACGGGCGTCGACACCGCCGCTCCGTGGACGCTGCCGCCGGGGTACGACCGGCTCTACAACCCGGCCACCGCCACCACGCAGGCGTCCAACCCCGCCAACTACCGCGGCTGGGGCAATAACTTCGACATGAACCTGCTGCGCTACAACCGCGGTGAGGACCTGCGCCTGCTCACGCGCGCCCAGATGTCGATGCGCGAGACCGAGTCCTACGCGTTCTCGTGGCAGGGTTACCTCTGGAACGAGGCGATTATTCCGACGTTCGGCTGGCGCAGCGACGAAGTGAAGGGCAAGGGCGTCTCGGCCCAGCAGCAGCCGCTCAACCGCAGCATCCTGAACATGAGCCCGGAAGTGTATCGGCTGCCGGACCAATACCCGGAGGCGCAGATCTTCAAGGATGAGTCCACTGCTTACGGTGGTGTCATCCACATCAACCGCCTGTTCCCGAACGACCCGTTGCCGATCGACGTCAGCCTGTCGTACAGCAAGTCCAACAACTTCCAGGTCACGGACACGCGCCGCGACATCTACGGCAACCCGATCGAAAACCCGACCGGCGAAACAAAGGACTACGGCGTGTTGCTGGCGACGAAGGACGGCAAGTACTCGTTCCGCGCGATCCGCTACGAGACAAGCGTGAAGAACGCCAGCAGCGGCATCAGCGACCCGGGTGGCATCGGCCGCATCATCCAACAGGGCCTGCGCTTCCGCAACGTGTTCCTGTATGACCTCGGCGTCTACGACTGGGGCACCCGCGATCAGCCACAGAGCCGCAACACCTGGGGCGGTCCGGAGAACGCCGCTGACACGTCGCTCACGCCTGAACAGGGTCGCGCGCTGGAGGACCAGGCGATCACGACCTGGAACGAGATCCAGTCGTGGCTGACCGACCGTGGCTTCTTCAACGCGTGGGGCTTCACGCCGGTCTCGCTCGACAAGCTGACCGACCGTTCCACCTACGAGGCCAACCCGGGCGCCTTCCAGCCGGATCCGGCGCAGGTCTTCGCCTACGTTGCCACCGCTCCGCAGGGCTTCACGGTCACCGCCGACACCGTTTCGAAGGGCTGGGAGTTTGAACTCACCGCCAACCCGACGCGGAACTGGCGCGTGGGCTTCAACGCGTCGAAGACCGACGCCGTGCGCTCGAACGTCGGTGGTCCGCTGCTCGACGAGTACATCGCCTTCATCGACTCCAAGCTGACCAACCCGGACGGTTCGCTGACGCCGGCTGGCGCCATGCCGCAGTTCGGTAACACCAGCCTGAACATCTACGCCAACGTCTTCGGGCCGTGGCGTGCGAACTACGTGCAGATGAAGCTGCAGGAAGGTGCCGCCGCCCCGGAAATCCGCGAATGGCGCTACAACTTCTACACGAACTACACGTTCCGCAGCGGCGTGCTCGAAGGCTTCGGGGTGGGTGGCAGCTATCGCTGGCAGGACGAAGTGGTGATCGGTTATCCGGTGATCGCCGGGGGCCTGTTCGATCTGTCCAAGCCGTACTACGGTCCCTCCGAAGACGCGATCGACCTGTGGGCGAGCTACGAGCGCAAGCTGACGGACAAGATCACGTGGCGCATCCAGCTCAACATTCGTAATGCCTTCGCGGATGAGGGGCTGATTCCGATCTCCGTCCAGCCGGACGGCCAGACGTGGGCGTCCGTGCGCGTCAAACCGGTGCAGGAATGGTTCATCACGAATTCGTTCCTGTTCTGAGTTCGAACCTTGGCTTGGTGTAGGGTGA
>JAEWIY010000139.1 GCA_023386835.1 Verrucomicrobiota bacterium | reverse complement strand
CCCCCCACCGCCCCGCCCCATGCTGCTGATTGCTTTCCTCGCGCTGTCCGGAGTTGTGCTCGCGCTGGCTTATCGAGCCATGGCGCCGTTCCTCGCCCGTGTTGTCGGGCTGGATGACCAACGCACCACGCCCGCCCACGGCCAGCGGGATGGCATGGATCACGAGCCCGCCCGCTGGTCCTGGCTGCTGCCGCAGCATTTTTCGGCGATTGCCGCCGCGGGACCGATCGTTGGACCGATCCTGGCCGCCACTTACTTCGGCTGGTTGCCGGCGTGGGCTTGGATCATCGTGGGCTCGATTCTAGTGGGCGGGGTGCACGACTTCATGACGCTGGTGGCGTCCGTCCGCCACGGCGCGAAGTCCATCGCGGAGGTGGTGCGCCAGCACATGAATCGCCGTTCGCACGTGCTGTTTCTCATCTTCGTGTGGATCTCGCTGATCTACGTGATTGTGGCCTTTGCCGACGTGACGGCCGGTGCGTTTGCCCAAACAGCCGGATCCGCCGACGGCGAAGCGCCCGGACCCGCCGTCGCAATGTCCTCGCTGCTCTATCTGGTGCTGGCGGTGGTGATGGGATGGACGATGCGCCGTTACAAGTGGGGCGAAACGCGGGCGCAGCTGGTTTTTCTCCCTCTCGTTTTCCTGGCGATCTTTGCCGGCCCCTGGATGCCGCTGGACCTGGCGGCCTGGTTCCCCGATCAGCCGCCGCAGCGGCTTTGGAATTACCTCCTGTTTGGCTACTGCTTCATCGCTGCACTCGTTCCGTTGTGGCTCTTGATGCAGCCGCGCGGCGCTTTGGGCGGATACTTCCTGTATGTGGTGATCGTCGCCGGCGTGCTGGGGATCGTGGTTGGCGGACTGCGCGGCGAACTCAACCTCGTCGCGCCGCCCATGGGGCCGTCGAACTGGTTCACCACCAATGGCGCCGTACCGCCGCTGCTGCCGATCCTGTTCATCACGATCGCTTGCGGCGCTTGCTCCGGGTTCCACGCCATCGTCGCGAGTGGCACCACCTCGAAACAGCTCGACCGTGAAGGAGACGCCAAACGCGTCGCTTATGGCGGCATGCTGCTGGAGGCCTTCTTCGCCTGCATCAGCCTGAGTGCGGTCATGATCCTGGCGCAGCCCACCGGCCGCCCCGACGCGATCTTCTCGCAAGGCGTCGCGGTCTTCATCCACCACGCCAGCTTCAGCCTGATCCCGGTCGAGACCGCGCACCTGTTTGCGCTCCTTTGCTTCGCCACCTTCATCTTTGACACGTTGGACGCCTGCACCCGGCTTGCCCGTTATGTGCTGATGGAACTGCTCGGGTGGTCCGGCGCACGGAAGTCCGTCATCGCGACGGGGCTCACGCTGACGGGTCCGATCCTGCTTGCGAGCCTGCCTCCCGCCGTGATCGCAGGGCAAAGCGTTCCGCTTTGGCGCGTCTTCTGGAATCTGTTTGGCACCTCCAACCAGCTCCTGGCGGCACTCACGCTGCTCGGCCTCACGATGTGGATGTGGCGGCGCGGGCGTATGGTCTGGCTGACCCTCGGTCCCGCAATTCTCATGCTCGTGATGACCTTGTGGAGCCTCGGTCTGACGCTCTCGATTCACACCGCGCGGTTGCGCGCGGGCACGGCCGCAGCTGTTCAGCACGTGGAAGCCGGCGTTGTCCTCCTGCTGATGGCGCTCGCCGTGTGGTTGATCGGTGAAGCCGTCCTGTTGGCGCGGCGCCCGCGCCCGCCGGCGGAACTCTTGCGTCCAATACCGGCGTGACGATCAAGCAGGCTCCGGATGAGGCGAACGTCGAAGCGCGGCCCTTTTACGGTTCCACAGCACCCGCGGGCTCGGTTTGCCGGTGACGCGACGCCACCGTCTCGACACACTGGCGTCATGCCCCGGTTGAGTCGCCTCGCGCTTGTGTTTGGACTGTTGCTGCTGGCTTCCTGCCGCACCCCGCCCACTCCACTGCCGCAGGCGAAACCCGCGGAATCGAGCCCCGTCGTCACCGCCGATCCCGAGCAGCCCGCGCCGCTCACTCCCGAAACTACGCCGGATACTCCCGCTCCGGCGGCGCACGCTCGCATCGCACCTGCACCAGCGCCGATGCCAAAGGCAGCTGCGCAACTCGAAATCGTCGGTTTGCGGCCGGGCGTTTGGGTGCACAGCTCCAAGTCCCCCGACGAGGGTGCAGCCGGCAACGGCCTGTTGATCCTCGAGGGCGCCAGGCTGGTGCTGGTGGATCCACCGATGTCGGGCGAGGCGACCCAGCAACTGCTTGAATGGTCTGAACGTGAGCTGGGCCAGTCAATCGAACGCGCGGTGCTGACGCAGGCGGATCCAGCACGCATTCCGGGAGCGCGGGTGCTAAAGGAGCGCGGAATTCCGGTCGTGGCGCTCGCGACCACCGGCGCACGGATCGCTGAACTCGGTGGGCCGCGCCCGACGAGTCTCGGCGACTTGGCGCCTGGGGGGTCGGTCCGACTCGGCACGTTGGAGTTGTACTATCCGGGTTTGGAACACCGCACGCACGCCGCGGCGGTGTGGCTCCGCAGTTCCCGGATGCTCTTCACGCAATGTGTCGCTTCCGCTTCCGAAGGAACCTTGGTCGAGCTGAATGAAAGTGAACGCCAGGCGTGGGCGGCTGCGATTCGTCGGGTGCTGCAGCGCTTCCCCGACGCCACGGTGATTGTGCCGTACGAAGGCGTACCAGGCGGGCGGGATCTCCTGCACCAGACGCTGCGCCTCTTGGCGACTGCGTCCTAGGCGCAGCGTACGGCTGGCCGGAATCGACTGCTCGACAGAACATCCGTCCACCTCTCGACCGAAATTCCGGGCGCTCGAACAAAGTAAAGGCGCCGGACCCACTTGGGGCGCCGGCGCCGTTTTGGCTAACACCGGTCCGAAGTCACTCGGACCGAACTCGTCTCCGTGGCCGCTTACGCGACCGCGATCTTGCGGGGCTTGATGGCCTCCGCCTTGGGCAGGCTCAGGCGCAGCACGCCGTCGCGCAGCTCCGCGTGCACCTTGTCGAGGTCGATCACGTTGTCGTGGTCGAGCACGAGCTCATAAGCCGCGTCGCTGGATTCCCGATACAGGGCCGTCCAGCCCTCCGGGCGTTTCCAGGCGCGTCGACCCACGATGCGCAGCGTCGACTCCTCAGCCGTGATTTCGAGTCCGTCCTTGGCCACGCCAGGAAGCTGCACGATCAAGCCGTAGGCTTCATCAGTCTCCTTGACTTGGTAGAACGGTCGAACGGTCGGACCGAGGTCGGTGCCGTTGTCGCGGCGAACGGGCGTGCGGGTGAACGCCGGGATCAGGGAAGTGAAGAGATTCATGGTTGGTCTCCTTTGTAGTCGTCTATCGTATTCGATTTGGTGTTACTTGACCGCGACCGAGATCTTCCGCGGCTTGGCCTCTTCGCGCTTCGGCAGCGTCACGCTCAGAACGCCATTTTCGTAGGTCGCGCTGATACCGTCTGCGCGCACGGTGTCCGGCAGGCTGACGGAGCGGCTGAAGCGGAAGGACTCCTCCGAGTCGCCTTCCTTGGTCTTTCGGGTCGCCTCGATGGTCAGGTACCCATCGACGACCTCGACATTGATGTCCTCACGGTTCACGCCCGGCAGGTCGGCGCGCACATAGGCGCTGGCCTCGTCTTCATACAGGTCGACCGGGAAACGATCCACGGCGGTCGAGCCGGCGAAGTCGTTCAGCGCGATGTCAAACAAACGATCGATTTCGGACTCGAGTCCCCCCAAAGGGCTACGATCAAAGGTCGTAAACGGTGAGAGGCTGCGAGCGGGTTGAGTATAACGTACGATTCTCATGGTCTGTCCTCCGTAATAGGTTGGTGGTTTGTGCCTCCTTATATGCACGACCAATGCCGCGCGCCGATGGAACCTTATCTGTTCGCGTAGCGACGGTTAAGATCGAGGCGGCCGACCAGGTGTGTAAAGGTGGCCAGGAGTGTGACGTCTCACCCGAGAAGTTTCGTCACGCCCATTTAGGGCTCGGTGGTCGGCACGGCCCACCTGACGGGCGGTTAACGAACCGTGTAGCGTTTGTGTATCAACGCCGGCCCAAACAACCCTCAGGCAACACAAGTCAGGACTCGCCGTTTCGGCTCAAGGAGCTAAGACAATCCCGAGCCGGCGCCTCTGGCTTCAGCGGTCTGCTCCAACTCACCCCACCCCGCCATGAAAAAATGGATCGTCGAGTTCATCGGCACGTTCTTCTTCGTGCTCACCATCGGTCTGGCCGTGCGTCAAGGCGCAGCCCTGGCACCTCTCGCTATCGGTTCAATGCTGATGGTCATGATCTTTGCGGGCGGCCATATTTCCGGTGGACATTTCAACCCCGCCGTCACCCTCGCCGCGTTCCTGCGCGGTCGTTGCGAGCGGCGCGACGTGCTGCCTTATTGGATCGCACAGTTTGTGGCCGCCGTCCTGGCCGCCCTGCTGGTCAACTACGTCCTGCGGGGGCGCGTCGATCCCAGCGTCGTGGCCACGCACCCGACCGCAGCTTCCTTCATCGTGGAGTTTCTTTTCACCTTCGCGCTCGCTTGGGTGGTGCTGAACACGGCGACATCCAAGGCCACCATGGGCAACTCGTACTACGGCCTCGCGATCGGCTTCACCGTCATGGTGGGCGCCGTGACCGTCGGTGGCATCTCGGGCGGTGCTTTCAATCCGGCCGTCGGGCTGGGCGTGTACACCATGGGCCTGGAGTCCGGCCGGCAGTTTGTCGTTTACCTCGTCTCGGAGTTTGCGGGAGCGGCCACCGCCGCGTTCGCTTTCCGCGCCATCAACGGAATGGACTGAACCGGTCCGCGGTCACGCGCAGACGAATCCGCAACCGGGCCAGCGCTCGTACTGGGCTCGGCAGCGTCCATGCGCCGCCCCACCTCACGGCGCAACGCCGGTCACGCCGCGCCACCGTCACTGTGACCGCCCTTTTTTGGGCGGCACCGAGTCGAGGCTTTCCCCCGAGGCGGCGCGCTGTCCATCCTGCCCGCTTCACCATGCAATTCGACTTTTCTGAAGTCCTGGAGCTTCGCGGGACCGACTCCCAAAAGTGGCAGAAATACGCCGATCGCGACGTGCTGCCGATGTGGGTTGCGGACATGGATTTTAGGTCCCCCCCCGCCGTGATCGAGGCGCTGCACCGACGGGTTGAGCACGGTGTCTTCGGTTACGCCCGGCCGGTGCCCTCGACCATCGAAGCTATCCAGACCGCCTTCTTGAAACGGTACGACTGGGCCATCGATCCGAGCTGGATCATCTGGCTGCCCGGCATGGTGTGCGGCTTGAACCTCGCCGCGCTCGCCTACGCGGAACCAGGTGAGTCGCTGCTGACACTCACTCCAGTCTATCCCCCGTTCCTTTCGGCCGGGCGCCACTACGGTCGCAGCGCAATCCGGGTGCCGTGGGTCTTGAATGGCTCAACCTGGCAAATCGATTGGGACCGGCTGTCCGCCGCCGTCACGCCAGCGACCCGGCTCTTTTACCTGTGCAACCCGCACAACCCGATCGGGCGGGTCTGGCGCCGGGATGAATTGGAACGGCTCGGCGAGTTCTGCCTGCAGCACAACCTCCTGCTCGTCTCCGATGAGATCCATTGCGATCTGGTGCTGGACGGAGCGCTGCGGCACCGGCCCAGTGCAACTCTCGGACCCGAGATCGCGGCGCGCAGCCTCACGCTGATGGCGCCGAGCAAGACGTACAACATCCCGGGGCTGGGCGTGACGCTGGCCATTATCCCCGATCCCGCGTTGCGACAGCGGTTCCAACGCGCCGCCCTCGGTTTGGTGCCAGAGGTCACCAGTTTGGGCTATGCGGCCTGCGAGGCGGCCTACCGCGACAGCGAAGCGTGGCGTCAGGGACTGCTGAATACGTTGCGCGAGAACCGTGCGGTGCTTGAGCAGACGATCGGAAAGCTCCCCGGCGTGCGCATGGAGGCGCCGATTGAAGCCACCTACCTGGCGTGGCTCAACGTGAGTGCGCTGCACCTGGAGGATCCCATCGCGCACTTCGAAAGTCACGGCCTCGGATTGAGTGATGGCAACGTCTTCGGGGCTCCGCGCAATCAATACGTGCGCCTGAATTTCGGCTGCTCCACCTCCACGCTTCAAGCGGGCGTGGAGCGATTCACCCGAGCGGTGGAGGCCGCACAGAAATAACGCCGCCCGCGGTGAAGCTCACGCGTTGGACCCAGTTCGCGCTGCCCCTCGCCCTCGTGGTGTT
This sequence comes from Verrucomicrobiota bacterium, assembly GCA_023386835.1. Taxonomy (GTDB): domain Bacteria; phylum Verrucomicrobiota; class Verrucomicrobiia; order Opitutales; family Opitutaceae; genus Actomonas. The sequence continues at coordinate 4,560 of JAEWIY010000139.1, read as the reverse complement.
TGTCGCCACGGCAATCGGCGAGTTCCGCGGACTGCCGGATCAGGTGCCCATTCATTTCACTGCCGACGGCGTCCCCGATCGTTGGCTGGCCTCCCGGCCGTTCATTGGTTTGCAGATCGCTCTCGCCGTCAGCCTGGCTGGAATGCTGGGACTCGTCCGCTGGGTGCTGACGCTGCCGGACTATGATCCGCGTGGGGCCTTTCAGCGCGACCCTGCGCTCCGCATGCACACGATCGCGGCCCTGGATCTGATTGGGGCGGCCGGCATTCTCGTCGTTGCTTGGACGGGCCACCTCTGCGCCCAGGCCAGCCGCATGCCTGAGCCGGCGGCGAACCGCCTGTTGATTCTGATGCCGCTCGCCGCCGTGCTGCTCGCCGCCGCCGTCAGCCTCTGGTGGCTCCGGCGCCGCCCGGGAACATCGGGCCGCCAGGCGTGAGTACCGACCGCCGCTCGGCGATACGGCGCGGAGTTCGGGTTGCCCCGGCCCGCGGGACGGATTCCCTGTAAGGATGCGTCTCGGACCGTACACGCTTTCGGCCCCTCTGTTCCTGTCGCCGCTTGCCGGCTACACGAACCTGCCGATGCGGCTGACCGTGCGGGAGCTTGGCGGTCTCGGTTGGGCCACGACCGACCTGGTGAACGCGCGCTCGCTCATCGAACGCAACCGGACCGCGCTTCGGCTGGTGGCGACCGCACCGGAGGACCAACCGCTGGCGATCCAGTTGTTCGGAGCCGTGCCGGAGGAGATGCGCGACGCGGCGATCCTCTGCCAGGAACTCGGCGCGCAGTCCGTCGACATTAACATGGGCTGTCCTGTGCGCAAAGTCACCGCGATTGGCGGCGGCTCGGCGATGATGACGGAGCTGAACAAGACGGCTGAGCTGGTCCGCGGCATGGTATCCGCCGTTAAAATACCGATCACCGCCAAGATGCGACTCGGCTGGGATGAGGACAACCTGACGGCGCCGGACCTCGCCCGGGTGCTGGAAGACGCCGGAGTGGCCGCGGTCTTCGTGCATGGGCGGACGCGCGCCCAGGGCTTCAGCGGCCGAGTCAACCTGGCGGGCATCCGCGCCGTGGTGCAGGCGGTGCGTTCGATCCCTGTGATCGGTAATGGCGACGTCACGACACCTGAAGGCGCCCGTCACATGTTGAACGAGACGGGCTGCGCCGGCGTCAGCATCGGTCGCGGGGCCTTCTACGATCCGTGGATTTTCCGGCGAACCGAACACCTGCTGCGGACGGGAGAACTGCTGCCGGAACCCGACTTCGCGGAACGCATCCGCGTCCTGCGCCGGCACTTTGATCGTTATGTGGAGTTCTACGGGGAGCCGGATGGCGCCCGCCACTTTCGTCGCGTCGCCCCGTGGTACGCCCGCCGTTTTGGCCCGGCCAAACCCTTCAAGCGGGCAATCATCCGCATCTCCTCCCGCGCCGACTTCGAGGCCGCGCTGCAGGAGTACCTCACGTGGCGCGCGCAATTCTGCGCGTCCGACGGCGAGTTGCTGCCGCAATACCAGCCGGACGCCCTCGTCCCTTCGTTTCTACAGAGCGAGGACGACCCGATGGAACGTGCCGCAATTCCTGTCCCGAAGGGGCCGGTCGACGTCTGGTGAGCCGCCGCCGGCGCCCGCGTGCGGCGGTTAGAACCGTTTGCCGACCACCGCGCCGGTCTCGTCCTTGAAGAGCAGGATATTCCGGTTCGTGTCCACACCTTCGAAGGTGATGCCCAAACCCTGATCGACGACTTCGCCTCGGCGAACCAGCCGATCATTGATCATCGCCCGCGCATCGGCGCCGCCGCGGACTCCACTGACACGAATACGGCTGACCCAGGCGCGGAAAGCTTCGCTTGGCGGAATGGCCGGAGCGGCCGCCGGAGGTTCTTCCTCGGCAGAAGTGGATTCGGTCCGGGTCACTCCGCTGCCACTCGAGGTGGAGATCGAAGAGGTCCGACGAGCAGACGCTGCTGCCGCAGAGAGGGCCTCCAGTTCGGCGTCATCCAGCGTCGCGGGCGCTTTCGCTTCGTCCCTTAACACTTCACCCATGCCGGCATTGCGGCTGGCATCATGCTCGGCCACGGTTTCCCGGGCCTTTTCAAGCATCTTGCCGTACTGGGATTGGGCGGCGCGCGGAGTGACTTCCGTTTCGGCGGGAGCCGTCTGCGTCGCAGCTGTCGTTGCTGGAGTCGTTGTCCGAGGCGGCGTGGCGGCGGGTGCAGCGGGCGCGGCAGACTTGTTCGCGCTGCTGGTGACGGCGTCGTAAACCAGAAAACCGCCGATACCGAGCACGCCGGCCGTCGCGATCGCCGAAAGCAGCACACCAAACTTGAAGATCGTCCGCTTCTCTGGCGGCGGCAGGTCCTTGCCCTCTTTCCCGGCCTTCGCTGCGGCGGCGCCAGGCGGAGGAGGGGGCGGCGGCGGAGCAACCGCCGGCGGCGGGTCGCGCGGTGGGGGCGAAAACGACAGGCCCGGCGGGGGCGGCACCAGCACCGGCGGAGGCGGTTGCGACGGCACCCCTGGGGGCGGCGTGGCCGCATCGGAGCTCGCGATCGGCTGAGGAGGGGTTTCCGAAGGAGTTGAGCCCGCGCTTCCAGACCCTTCCGCCGCCAGGCGCAACTTGGGCTTCACCACGGGTCCCGTAGGTGGCGCGGGTGGCGTTTCCGGCTCCGGCTCGGTGGGCGGGATTGTATCCGACGGTTGGAGATTCAGGCGCGGTTTGAGTCGCGGGGTTTCCACCGGTGCGGGGGTCGGCTCCGCCGGGCTTGCCGGTTGCGCCGCAGCGTCGTCGCCAGCGGGGAGCCGCGGCTTCAGCCGCAAGCGCGGCGTCTCTTCGGCGCCGCCCGTGGCCTCATTACCCGCTGGATTGGCCGCCGGTGGATTCGGATTGGGGGTCGCCGGGTCCGGCTGCGCCCGCGGTCTCAGCCGCAGCGGTTCAGGCTGGCGCTCTTCGCTCATGCGCAGGAGCATGAGCCAAGCGGGTTTGGGGAGGCGAAATCAAAATCTCGTCAACCTGCTCGGCCTCGGCCGAGTTGGCAGATGCCCGTCACCCGCGCGTTGTTCCGTGCGATTGACGCCCGCCGCGACCGCGGAATGGTACAGGTTTGCCGACTGAAGCCTCCACCTCGTCGCGACCGGCCCAAGGCGTCCTCGCTGCCTTTGGCGCCTACTTCATCTGGGGCATCATTCCCCTTTATTGGAAACTGCTGGGAGGCGTTGATGCCGTTGAGCTGATTGCGCACCGCATCACCTGGTCCCTCGTTTTCCTCATCATTGTGCAGGCAATCCGCGGTCGGTTGGGTGCACTTCACGAATGCGGGCGCGACCGGGCCACACTCATCCGGCACCTCTGGAGTGGCTCGCTGCTGACGATCAACTGGCTGGTCTACATCTGGGGCGTGCAACAGGGCCTGGTCATCGAATGCAGCCTCGGCTATTTTTTGGTGCCGCTGCTCAACGCCGGCTTGGGCCGGATCGTGCTCGGTGAACGACTGCGAACCGGGCAGAAACTTGCCCTCGCTCTCGCGACGGCCGGCGTGGCGATTCTCGTGGCACAGGTGGGGCGCGTGCCTTGGGTCGCTCTCGGCCTGGCTGGGTCCTTCGGCTTCTACGGCCTCCTGCGCAAACAATCCTCCGCCGGGCCGCTGACTGGATTGACTCTCGAGACGCTGCTCGTGCTGCCTGCTGCGATCGCCTATCTGGCGTGGGCCGAGTGGACCGGACGTGGTGCACTCGGCCGGGTGGATACGGTCACCACGCTCCTGGTGTTCAGCACGGGCGTTGTCACGGCGATCCCGCTCCTCCTGTTTGGCGTCGGCGCCCGACAGTTGCGCCTCACCACCCTCGGCCTGCTGCAGTACGTCGCGCCGACGTGCCAGTTCCTGCTCGGCTGGCTCGTGTTCCGCGAACCGTTCAGCGCGGGACAGGCGGGCGCGTTCTCGCTGATCTGGGCCGGCCTCGCATGTTACAGCATCGAGGCATGGCGCGCCGGGCGCAGCAATGCCGTGAGCTCAGGAGGATGACTCGCCGGGAGGCGTGGCCTTCTCCACCTTCAGTAGTTCCACTTCGAATACAAGGGTCGCGCGCCGGGGGATCTTGGGCAGGTTGCCGCGGGTGCCGTAGCCAAGTTCATAGGGCACGATGAAGAGGCGCTTCTCGCCTTCCTGCATGAGCTGGAGGCCGTATTCCCATCCATCGATCACCTGGCCGCGCCCCACCCGGAACGTGAACGGGTTTTGCGGATCCTGGTTTTGGTCGAACACCTTCCCGTTGAGCAGTGAGCCGGTATAGTTGACGGACACTTGGTCGCCGCGCACCGGCTTGGCCCCATGGCCCGGACGCAGGAGAATGGTGCGCAATCCGGTCGAGGTTCTCACCGCCTCCGGCCAGCGCTGTTCAACGATCGCCAGATCCTCCGGCGGCAGCTTTTCGCGTTGAGCCCAGAGTGCGGTGGGCAGGAACAAGGTCAGCACAAGAGCCAGACGGGGAAAAAGCATGCCGCTTCTTAAACGACTCCGGAGCGCCGGCGAAAGTGTTTTTCCCAGCGGGAACGGCTCAAAGC
>JAEWIY010000124.1 GCA_023386835.1 Verrucomicrobiota bacterium | reverse complement strand
TTGACCGGGCGGGTCGCGTTGACGTGTTCTGTTCGATCCACGCGCAGGTGCAGGTGCTGTTGCCCACGCTCACGCTGTGGATCGTCAACCGGCCCATCGATCTCTCGCGCGAGCCGGTTGAGAGAACGCGGAGCCACGCGTGGATCCGGTGAGACGGTCACGTTTTGCAGGGTTGCGGTGAACCGGTCTTTGCGCAGAAGGTGGCACCGCTTTTTCCCCATGATGCGTTACCTCCGCTGGATGTTGGCTTGCCTGGCGGGCTCGGCTTTGGCCGTGGCCGCCCCGACGAAAATTGCTGTCGTGCCGAAGGGCACCACGCACTCGTTCTGGAAGTCGGTCGAGGCGGGCGCCCGCAAGGCGGGCGAGGAATTGGGCGTGGAGATCGTCTGGAAAGGCCCGTTGAAGGAGGACGATCGCGCGCAGCAAATCGCGCTGGTGCAGCAGTTCGCGGTGGGTGGTGTCGACGCAATCGTGCTCGCGCCGCTCGACGACAACGCCCTGCGCGGTCCGGTGCGAAGCGCGCGGGCGCGCAAGCTGCCGGTCGTGATCTTCGACTCCGCGTTGAAGGGCGAGCCCGGCCGGGATTTCGCCAGCTTTGTTGCGACGGACAACCGGGAGGGGGGCCGCATCGGCGGTCGCGAACTGGCACGGCTGCTCGGCGGCAAAGGCAAGGTCGTGCTGCTGCGTTACGCGGAAGGTTCGGCGAGCACGGCCGAGCGCGAGGCGGGGTTTCTCGAAGCCATGGCGAAGAACCCCGGGATCACCGTGACAGTCCAGAATCGTTACGGCGGCGCGACCGTCAGCTCGGCGCAGGATGCGGCGATGAACCTGATCGACCGGATCCGTGAAGCGGACGGGATTTTCTGTCCGAACGAATCCTCCACGCAGGGCATGTTGCTCGCGCTGCGGAAGAACGGGCTCGCGGGCAAAAAGACTTTTGTCGGCTTCGACACGTCGGCCGCCTTGAACGAGGCGCTGCGCAACGGCGAGATCAACGCGCTGGTGGCGCAGAATCCGGAACGCATGGGCTACCTCGGCGTGAAGACGGCGGTGGCGGCGTTGCGGAAGGAGCCGGTCGAGCCGGTGATCGATACCGGCTGCCAGCTCGTGACCAAGGAGAACCTGGAGTCGGCGCAGTGAGGCGCCGGACCCGCAGCCAGCCGGAGCATCTGCCGGAGGTGGCGGTGCAATGACGGCCGGTGTCGTGCCGCCGCGCCTACAGATGCGCGGCATCACCAAGGCGTTTGGCGCCACGCAGGCCCTGGCGGGCGTGGATCTGGAGGTTGCTCCGGCGGAAGTCCACGCGCTCGTCGGCGAGAACGGCGCGGGTAAGAGCACGTTGATGAAGGTGCTCAGTGGGGCCCACCCGCCCGATGCGGGCGGCATGGAGCTCGACGGCCGTGCCTACGAACCGGGTGATCCGCTCGCGGCGCGCGAGGCCGGTGTGGCGATGATCTACCAGGAGTTGACGATCGCGCCGGACCTGAGCGTCGCGGAAAACATCCTGCTCGGGGTTGAACCACGATCCGGCCCGTTGGTGCGCTGGGGTGAACTCCATCGCCGCGCGAAAGACGCACTGGTGGAAGTCGGTCTCGAGAACCTGGATACGAGTGCCGGCGCGGGCCGGCTGCCCATTGCCACGCGGCAGTTGGTGGAGGTGGCGCGGGCGGTCGCGCTCGGGGCGAAGATCATCGTGTTTGATGAGCCGACGAGCAGCCTCGCGCGCAACGAGGTCGAGCGGCTGTTCACGCTGATCCGGAGACTGCGCGAACAGGGGCGTTCGGTCGTGTACATCTCGCATTTTCTCGAGGAGGTGCAGGCGATCGGCGATCGCTACACCGTGCTGCGCGACGGCCGGAGTGTGGCGTCCGGCGCCGTGGCCGGCACACCGGCCCAAGCCATCGTTGCGCACATGGTCGGCCGGGATGTGCGCGACCTGTATCCACGTTCTGCACGCACGGCCGGCGAAGTGGTCCTTGAGATCACCCGCCTGGCGGGTGAAGCTAAACCGATTGAGGCGAGCCTGACGGTGCGGGCGGGCGAGGTGGTGGGCATCGCCGGACTGATTGGAGCGGGACGAACCGAGCTCCTCCGCGCTGTTTTTGGTCTCGATCGGGTTCGCTCGGGACAGGTGCGCGTGGGCACATGGGAAGGTGAGGCCCGGCCAGCCGAACGCTGGACGCAGGGCGTCGGCATGCTGAGCGAGGATCGCAAGTCCGAGGGTCTGGCTTTGCAGCGCACCGTGGCGGAGAACCTGACGTTGACGCGGCTGCCGACCGTGGTGCGACCGCGGCAGGTGAACGCCGCCGCGGTGCACTGGATCGAGCGGCTGGGCGTGCGTTGTCGGGCACCGGAGCAACCGGTGGGTGAACTCTCCGGGGGCAACCAGCAGAAGGTCGCTCTGGCGCGTTTGTTGCACCACGACGTCGACGTGCTGTTGCTCGATGAGCCGACGCGTGGGGTGGACGTCGGCGCGAAGGCCGAGATCTATCGGCTGATTGACCAGCTCGCGCTGCGCGGCCGGGCGATCGTCATGGTCAGCAGTTACCTGCCGGAACTGCTGGGCGTGTGCGACCGGATTGCTGTGATGTGCCG
>JAEWIY010000067.1 GCA_023386835.1 Verrucomicrobiota bacterium | reverse complement strand
GATCACGGTGGCGGAGGAGGTTGGGGTGGGCTCGCGCGGCGGCTATTACGAGCAGAGCGGCGCGCTGCGCGACATGATCCAGAATCACACCATGCAGCTGGTGGCGCTGACGGCGATGGAGCCGCCGGTGTCGCTGGATGCCGAGGCGATCCGGGACGAGAAGGTCAAGTTGCTCCGCGCCATTCAACCGCTCGATCTCGGTCCCCATGGCGACGTTGCCCGGGCGCAGTACAGCGCCGGCATGATTGGTGGCAAACCGGCACGCGGTTACCTGGAAGAGGAGGGGATCGCTCCCGACTCGGCGACGGAGACATTCGCCGCCATCCGCCTTTCGATCAACAACTGGCGTTGGCAGGGCGTGCCGTTCTACCTGCGATCCGGCAAGCGGATGGCGCGCCGCGTCACGGAAATCGCGGTACAGCTCAAGCGTCCGCCGGGCACGCTGTTTGCCAGTGGTGGATTCGACCTCGCGCCGAACACGCTCTCGTTCCAGATCCAGCCGGACGAGGGCTTGAGCCTTGTGCTGAACGGCAAGGTTCCGGGTCTCGAGACGCGCACCCAGCCGGTGAAGATGAACTTCCGCTACAGCACGACCTTCGGCTCGAACACGCCGGAAGCCTACGAGCGTCTGGTGCTGGACGCGATGATCGGCGATGGAACGCTCTTCATCCGCGGTGACGAGGCCGAGACGTCCTGGCAGCTCTACACCCCGGTGCTTGAAGCCTGGGCCGCCGCCGGTCGCGAAGGCATGGATCAGTATGCCTCCGGCTCGTGGGGCCCGCCGAACGCGGAAGCGCTGCTGGCCGTGAACCGCCATCATTGGAGGAAGCCATGAGCCTGCGCCACCGCGCCTGCTCCAATCCGCCGAACGACGCACTGCGCCACCTGACATGAGCGCTACGACGACCTCCGCTGTTTTCGAAACGCTGCCGGGCCTCGAGGTGCCGGTGGATGCGATCAAGAAGTCGCTCGCCCGGATGTGGGAGGACACCGCCAAGGCCGGCGGACCCGCGCCGGACGCGGACGGGGTCAAGGCGACCCAGATGAACTTCGTCGTACACTTCGGCTTCTCCACGACGCCGGAGGACGCGTCCGAACAGTTCCAGACGATGCTGCGGTTCTCGCGGCGGTATCCAAGCCGCGTGGTGGTGCTGTGCCCGTTGGCCGACGACTCCGCCGCGCCCGAGTTCCGCGCGAAGATCTACGGCGAATGTTTCCTCGGTAAGTCCAAGGGGGATACGCGGTGCGTGGAGTTCGTGATGTTGAACTACCCGATCCCGGCGCGGCGTTATCTCGAGGATCAGGTTTCGGTGTGCCTGTCGACGGACCTGCCGCTCTACTACTGGGCTCATCGTTTCTCCGCGAGCGGGCGGCTGGCCGATTACCAGTATCTGCTGCGCAACTCCAAGCGCGTCATCTTCGACACTTCCCTCGTTCCGTTGGATGCCGAGGTTTATCCCTGGCCGAAACGCGAGGCGGTGCGTGACCTCGTTTACGCGCGGTTGCTGCCCGTCCGGCAGACGCTCGGCCAGTTCCTCAGCGGGTTCGCGCCGGAAGTTCTGGCGGATGGGGTGCAAAGCCTGCGGGTGGGCCACACCGGCGGGCGTGCGGCCGAAGCGCGTGTGCTCGGCCGCTGGATTCAGGATCGTCTGCGCGCCTGTGGGGCCACGGGCGAACTGCCGTCCAGTACCCACGTGGTCTCGAACTTGTCGGATGCCCTGGAGGTCGAGCTGACGTACACCAACGGACATCGCTTCCGGTGGCGTGGCGACCTGCAACGGCAGCACGCGGAGTTCAGCGCCGATTTTGGTGGAGGCGAGGTCACGCTGACCACGGCCATCCATTTGCTCGCGCCGGAAGCCGCCCTCGCCGAGGCCGTGTTCTTCTGATCGGCCAGGGCGGGGGAGCGTTGAGCGAGCTAGGCGGACGCCACCGGTGTATCCGCCGGCAACGGACGCCAGCCGTCGCCCGCCGTCGCGGTCTCGTGTTCAGCGAGGATCTGTCGGATCGTGGCGAGATTACGGCGGCCACTGATGCTCGGCTCGCTGCCGGATTCCAGCGCGCACAATAGGTCGGACATCGGTCCGCAGAAACTGCTCAGGAAGTTGTCGGGTGCACAGTCGAGCGTCACCGGCTCGTCGCCGAGCCGGTCCGAGCGAAGGATCAGGTGCGGTCCCCACAGCGAGAACGACAGTGTGCCGGCGTCGCCGTCGATGCGCAGCCGGTCCGATGAAAGGCCGCCGCGGTGCAGTTCATTGTGGATGATCAAGCCGGTTCCCTCGCGCCCAAAATCCACGAGACTGGTCAACAGGTTGTCCGACACAAACGACTGACCGGGCATTCGGCTGGTGCGGGCGAGCACGCGTTCCGGATCCCGACCCATGAGGCTGCGCAGCAGATCAGCCAGATGGCTGTTCCACTGGACGGTCAGGAAGTCGGTGCAACGGCTGTAGAACGGGTGATCCGCCAGCTGGCGGTCCTGCGTCCCGTGCAACTCGATCGACGCAAAGTACGGACGCCCGATCCAGCCTGCCTCAATCAGCGCGCGAGCAATGAAGACCGGCGGCAACCAGCGGTAGTTCTGGCTCACCGCGAGCTGGATTCCAGCCGCGTCGGCGATCGCAACCATGCGTTCGGCTGTCGCCACGTCCAACGCGATCGGCTTCTCGACGAGCACGGACTTGCCGGCCTCCGCGCAGGCTCGCACGACCTCTTCGCGCACGGTGGGCTGCGTCAGCAGCGCCACAACATCGACCGACGGATGGTTGATCACGGCTCGATAGTCTGCCGCGACGTCCGGGATCAGGAACTCCTCCTGTGCGGTCCGCCGTCGGCCTTCATCGAGGTCGGCCGCTGCCACAACCGACCAGCCAGCGCTGGCGTAGGCCGGCAAGTGCACGTGGGAGATTCCGCCCAAGCCAATCACGCCGATCCGCCACGCGCGACGGCTGGGCAGGGGAAACTGAGTGGGCAGACCCAGCTCGGAGAGGCTGACCGTCCTCATGACAGGCCCAGCAGAGAGGGTTTCAGGTGCCCGGTCCGTTTCAGCCCTCGCAGCGGTCCTTCGGCCCAGAAGTACACCGTATCCTCCAGGATCTCGACGATCTCGTGCAGGTCGCCCATGCGCGTGACGAGAACGTCCTTCGGCTCAAGGATGTAGTCGACGCCTTCGGACCGCAGGTGCATGCGACCTTCGAGCATGAAGACGTACTCGTCACAGTCGTGAAAATGCGGTTCGGTGACGTTGCGTTGTCCCTTCGCGAAGCGGGCGAGCCCCCAATAGGTGAAGTCAGGGGCGGGTTGGGTGGTATTGGGACCTTGGATGATCGGCATAAGTCAGAGCGTTTGATGGAAATTTCCGGCTTACGTCCGCTGAGCCAAGGGAGTAGTCATGGAGAGAGCGCGCAATCTCATGGAAAAAACAGGCGAAACCCTTTCCACGGTGATCAAGTGGTTGGCCCGGGTCCAATCGGTCCCGCTGGTGTTCGCCGAGGCGGACCAGACCACCTATCTGCAGACCGAGCCGCGACCTTTGCTCGAGTTGGTGCTCGTGCGACAGGGGAGGTTCACGTTGCACGTCGGCGGTCGTACGGCGGAACTGCGGCCCGGCACGGTTGCGTGGATCAACGCGCATCTCGGCAACCATGCTGACCTCACCGGTTCGGAGGCGCGTTACGCGTGTCTCTCGCTCGACGTCGGGCGCGTGCCGGCGTTTCGCAGCCTCAGGCGCACGCCGCTGCTGCAGTTGCTTCAAGGGCCCAGTCTCGCGTGGTGTGAGCAGGCCTTTGGTGAAGTGGTGCGGTGGCATCGTGAGCCCGACGGACCGATGCGCCATACGCTGACCAGGGCCACCCTGCTGCGGTTGCTGGCCGACCTTTCCTCGGTGGAGGACGACGGAGGCGTGGGGTTCCGACCGCGCTCGATCGCACGGGCACTCGCGACCTTGGAGCAGCGGTCGAGCGATCCGGAGCTGTCGCTCGAGGACGTCGCGAGGGCGGCTGGTGTATCGAGTACGACCTTACGGCGCCAGTTTCTGCGGCACCTCCAGCTTTCGCCGGTGGCTTATCTGCAGCACGTGCGGCTCGAGCGCGCGCGGGAGTTGCTGGCGCGCACGAGTCTGGAGGTGAAGGAGGTGGCGGCGCAGGTGGGGTACGCGGACCCGTTGTACTTCTCCAAGGCGTTTCGACAGCGGTTCGGGGTGCCGCCGAGTCGGTGGGCCCAGCGCCGCTGACCTGCGATTGTGCGCCGCCACGAGCGATTACGCGAGCAATTGCTCCAGTGCGATGGTGGTTGTTTCGGTCAGCCGTTCCAAACCGCCGGACGCGAAGGGAGTCACCCAGACCGAGTATTGGTCGCGTGAGTAATGCGAACGCGGTGGCAGATAACCGACGTAGCCATTGGTGACATTCAGCACGATGACGGGATGCGATGGGAAACGCGCCCGCAGCTGCAGCTGGTAATCTGAATACGCTTCGTTGGGTTGAGCCACCAACAGCGCCGAGGCCAAGCGCCAGCACCACGCCGGCACCGAGATCGAAGGCCCGTCGCCCAGCATCTGCCGAATCGCGCGGCGGCGCCACAGCCGCTCCCGCTCGGCGCGCTGTGTCGCGGCGTGATAGGCGAGCTCAAGCGCCTCCAACGTTTCCATCGGCTTCAGCGGGAAGTCCACCGTGATGCGTTGTGCTCGAAGCTCGGAGCAGCGACTTGCCGGGCGAACCCGCGTCAGGCCCAACGGCGCGCCGGATTCGCGTACCCCTGCGGCTTCACGCAGATCGTCCGGCCAGCGTTCCAGGAGGCTGAGGGCGGCGTAACCGAGCCGACGACCGAGACGGTCAGCCTCCGCAGGATCCGCTTGAAACTGCGCCGCTGTGCCGAGATCGCCGGACGCGCCTTGCAGAAACAGGCAGGGTGCCTGGGTTGCCGCCTCGATGACTTCGCGCATCGCGCCGGGATAGTCCGGTGAGATCAGTCGGTTTTCCCAAGCCAAGGTGGTCGGATGGCACGCGTAGTTCACCACCGTGCCCAGCACCCGGCCCGTGGCAGCACAGTTGATCTTACCGACCAGCAAGGTGTCATCAGCGGGGACGTGCGGATTCCAGCCGACGACAAAACGCGGACGCGCCGGGTCGGGTAGATCTCGGTTCTGCGCCAGGTCACAGCGGCCATACCGCCAGGAGAGAGAGGCCGGACGTTGCGCCGCCAGCGCCCATCCGACCGCGTCATTGAGCGTGTCACGCAGGCGGTCGAGATAAACGGAGATCAGTGGCCCACCGGGCTTGTCGTGATCGCCACGATACAGATTGGGTCCTGCGTGCGTGTGACTGAGTGACAGCAACAGGCGGCTTTCGTCGTTCCCCACGTATTGCAGGAGCGCTCCGCGGACATGCCATTCGTCCTCCCGGCTTTTCCACCAGCCGAGGTCGGCCGCGATCAGGACCAAGGGATGGAGATCGTCCGTGCGACGCAGCGTAAGCACAGTGGCCGTGAGCGGCCGGTGCACTCCAGCGGCCGTCTCATGTGTCGCCGCTCCCCAATTACGCGCGTGGATGCCCACCGGTGGCGTGATGTCCACCCGCGACACGCCGATCGCGCCGATGAACTCCGCAGTCAAGGTTGGCGCGCCGAGGGACATGGTCGTCTCCTTAGACCGGTCGAACCAGCGACAGGCCTCCGTCGACTAGCAGGGTGCTGCCGGTGATCTGCCGTGTCTCCGGCCGGCACAAGTACGCCACCGCGTCGGCGACATCCTCGCTGGAGAGCAGGGAGCGCGTCGGAATGCGGGAAAGCGCGCGCTTCCTCAGCTGCGGTTTCGAGTCGAAAATCCGTCGACTCAGACCCGCATCCACCTGCCCGGGCGCGACCTCATTGACGAGGATGCCGTGGGGCGCGAGTTCGACCGCGAGGCACTGTGCGGCCATGCGTAGTCCGGCCTTGGCGACACAATAAGCCGCGAGATTGGGGTGTGGAGCGTGAGCGGCCCAGCTGCCGACAAAAAGGATGCGTCCTCGCGTCCCTGCGGCCAACCAGCGTTGGGCGGCGCGCTGTGCAAGCAGGAAGGCGCCTGTCAGATTGACGTCCAGTGTCCGTCGCCACGTAGCTTCGTCGAGTGCGACGGCCGATCCCAGCTCCACGATCGCCGCATTGCAGATGACAACCTCCGGGCAACCCAACGTGGTCTCCACTTCCGTGAACCAGCGGTCAATCTCGGCCGTTTGGGTGATATCGACGCGCTGATAGTGCGCCCCCGCTCGAGCCAAGATTCGACCTGGCTTGGCGTGCTGGTCGCCGAGAGAGACCTTGAATCCGTCCGCCAGCAACCGCGCGCCGATGGCTCGACCAATGTCGCCAGCTCCGCCGCTGACCAAGGCCACCCACTTTCCATTGGCGCGGCGCTGTTTCATAGGAGGCTCGGCAGCGGACCCTCGACGCGATCGCTGGCACGACCGGGCGCATCAAGCTCGACCTGAAACATGCGGCCGGCCAGCGGCTGGGCGGCGCGTTCTGCGTCCGACAGCCCGATCCGCGCCGTCGTGATGTACAAGGTTCGCAGTTCCGGGCCGCCAAACGTGCACGAGGTCACTTGGGAAACGGGCAGTTCGAGGCGGGAAAGTTCCCGTCCCGAGACGGAATCGATTTGCCGGACGCAGCTGCCACCCCAGAACGCCACCCAGAGTGTGTCCGCTGCGTCGATACACATCCCGTCCGGCAATCCATCAGCCGGAGTGAACTGCGCGAGCACCTCGTGAGCACTTAAGTGACCGCTCTGCGGATCCCAACCATAGCGGTCGATCCGATGTGCCAGTGAGTCGATGAAGTACATTTCCAGCCGCTCCACGTTCCATGCCAGGCCATTGCTGCAGCCCAGACCCGTTAGCCGCTGCTCGAAGTTCGCGTGACGACCGCACGAATACAGCGAGCCAGAGCCAGCCTGATCGCCGTCGCGCACCGTGCCCCACCAGAGGCGGCCCGTTGGGTCAGGTTTGCCGTCGTTGCAGCGCACGGCGGCTTCGGCGGCCCCATAACCGAGGCAGCGCTGCTCGCCCCGGAGCGGCCGGACTTCGTAGAGTGAGTTGCCGACGCCGGCGATCACCGTGGCGGGATCGTCGGTGAGGGCGAGGAATCCGACCGGTCCGGGCAGGCTGAGCGCCAGAGGCTCATCCCCTTCGATCCAGTGCAGGCGTTGTTGGGTGATGTCGGTCCAGTAGAGCCGCTGCGATCGTTCGTCCCACACCGGGGACTCGCCGAGCTCCGCCGCTGGGCAGCTGGGTACAACTTGGCAGGCATTCTTCGTCACCTGCGCAGTCATGAACGACGTTGAGGGAGGTTGGACGCGACGGCCTCCGTCACGTCCAAGGTTCGTTCGATGTCCTCGGCGGTATGCGCGAAGGAAATACTTCCTTGTTTTGCCGGCACCGGGAAGTGATAGATGCCGCGCTCGATCAGCCCGCGCCGGTAAGCTTGGTCGCGGACAAAATCGTGACTGGTCAGGAGCTGCCACCAATGGGTTGGCGCCTTGTCCATGAAGTACACGCAGCTTGCGCTGCCGATTCGCGAGACGACCGCGGGTACGCCGCAGCGTTCAAAAATCTCCTCCTGGCCGGCTTGAAGCTGGGCGCCCAACCGCTCGAGATGTCCGTAAACGTCCCGGCTCGGATCGAGCAGCTTGCGCAGCGTCGCGATGGCTGCGGCCACCGGCACCGGGTGGGAGTTGTACGTGCCGGCGAGCAGGACCCGGCGACGCGGATCGTCGCTGATGGCGAGTTCCATCAGGTCGCGCTTGCCGGCGAGCGCAGAGAGCGGGAAGCCGTTGGCGATCGCCTTGCCGAAAGTCGAGAGGTCCGGCGTGACGCCGCTCAGCGCCTGATAGCCGCCTACGTGCGCCCGAAAGCCGGTCTTCACCTCGTCGAAGATCAGGACGAAGCCGTAACGATCGGCCAGTTCACGCAGCCCTTCCAGATAGCCCGGCTGTGGAGGCACGACCCCGATGTTCTGCAGCGCCGGCTCGGTGATCATGGCCGCGATGGAATGGCGGCGGACCACGGTTTCAACGGCGGCAAGATCGTTGAACTCGACGGGATGGAGCAGCGCGAGTTCCTCCTTCGGCGTCCCCGCGGTGATGGGCACGACCGGGTACTCGTCGCCGCTCACCGCGTGTCCGCCGAGGTCTTTCGCGGACGTCATCAGGTTCGCCGCCACCATGTTGTGGTGCCCGTTGTAGCCGCCCTGGGTTTTGATCACGTGGCTGCGGCCAGTCCAGGCGCGGGCCACCCGCAGCGCCTGCGCGGTGGCTTCGCTGCCGGTATTCAGAAACTGGACGCGATCGGCCGAGGGAACACAGCGCAGAAAGAGCTGCGCCAGCTCGCCCTCCTCCTCGGTGGTGCCGGAGCCGAAGTTTGAGCGCCCCTGTTGCAGGGCGGTGATGACCGCCTCGTTGACGTCCGGGTCGTTGTGGCCGAGCAGGTACGGCGCGAAGCCAAAGTGGTAATCGATGTACCGATTGTCGTCGTAATCCCAGATGTAGGCTCCCTGGCCGCGCGCGAACGACAGGCACGGGTCCGCGCGACGGTTCAGCGAGGCGAGGCCGCCGGGGATCCATTGTTCGTTGCGACGGAGAAGTTCAGTCGTGCGATGCAGGTTCATGAAGGATTACCAGTCGGCCACGGCGCCGTCCGGATGGAAGGACCGCTGCAGCACTTCCTGCTGGAACGGGTGGCGACGGACCGCCGCTTCGTTGATCTCAAGCCCAAGCCCGGGGCGCGTATTCGGTCGCACATGACGCCCAGACCGCTCGACGGTGAAACCCTCCTGCACCACCTCGTCCCGCCACGGCACATCGAGGTGCACGGCTTCACAAATGACGTAGGACGGCGTGGCAAAGCCCAGTTCGAGGGAGGCCGCCGTGCTGACGGGGCCTTGTGGATTGTGCGGCGCCACGGCTACGCGATAGGCCTCGGCCATCGCGCAGATGCGGCGCGCTTCGCTCAGGCCGCCGCAGTGCGTCAGGTCCGGCTGGATCACGCGCGCGGCACGACGTTCAAAGAGCTCCCGGAATGCGTGCTGCGACACCAGCCGCTCACCCGTCGCGATCGGCGTGCTGACGGCGCGTTGAATCAGCGCGATGTCTTCGAGCGTTTCGGGCCAGCAGGGCTCTTCGAAGAAATAGAGTCCATATGGCTCGAGCGCGCGGGCGAATCGCAAGCCCATCGCGGGAGAGGGGCGGGCGTGGCAATCGACCATGATGTCTATATCCGGTCCGACGGCCTCGCGCATTGCGGCGACACAACGTTCGGCGTAGTGAACCGCCCGGTTACCCTCGATCGGCATCGTCTCCGGAACAGCCATACACTTGAAGGCGGTGAAACCCTCCGCCACGGCCTCGGAGGCAAGCTCGGCGAAACGACCGGCGTCGGCCGGCGACGTTTCATAAAAGGCCTCCATGCGTCCGCCGCCGAGGTGGCAATAGGTGCGGACATAGTCACGCACGGGTCCTCCCCACAGCCGGTGACAGGGGACGCCGTGCACCTTGCCGAGGATATCCCACAGCGCGATGTCGATCCCGCTGATCGCGGTGCCGCGGACGATGCCGTTGCCGTGCCAGAAGTGCTGGCGGTACATCATCTGCCAAAGGTGCTCGATTCGCGTGGGGTCTTCGCCGATCAACAGCGTGGAGATGTCCTCGATCGCGCCGACGACGGCGCGCGTGTGCCACTCCAGTGTAGCCTCGCCCCAGCCCCAGAGCCCCGGCTGATCCGTCAGGACTTTGACGAAGATCCAGTTGCGCATGCGGGCATGGCAGACGTGCGACTCGATGGCGGTGATCCTCATGGACGCGTGGGGGCAGGGCGGCAGATCAAGCGCAACGAACGCGTTCCGGTGCTCGCCCTCAATTCCGGTGGGACTCATCCCGGTGACCGGCTCCCGCACCGCACGACAGCAATCACCGGGATGATTGGACGGATGCTTGCGCGCACTTGGCGGAGTCGTGTTGCTGGCGACGGTTGGC
This sequence comes from Verrucomicrobiota bacterium, assembly GCA_023386835.1. Taxonomy (GTDB): domain Bacteria; phylum Verrucomicrobiota; class Verrucomicrobiia; order Opitutales; family Opitutaceae; genus Actomonas. The sequence goes on along the minus strand of JAEWIY010000067.1, from coordinate 29,342 downwards.
GCGGCGAGTACGCTGCCGCACCGTTTCATCGCCCCGTCGAACTGCCCCGAGGATTTGCCCATGAGTTTTTCCGCTTCCGCGAATACGGATAACAGCCGCACCTTGCGGATCGGACTGGTGGGCGCTGCCGGCCGCGGCGGCCACTTTACCGCAGCGCTGGCGGCGAGCGGCGCCAGGATCACCGCCATCTGTGACCTGCGGAAGGAAGCGCTCGAGGCCTGGCCGGATCGCGACGTTGAGCGTTACAGCGATTATGAGGCGATGCTTGATCGCGCGAAGCTCGACGCGGTGGTGATTGGCACTCCGCAACATTTGCACGCGCGGCAAGCGATTCAGGCGCTGCAACGGGGCCTTCACGTGCTGAGCGAAGTGCCTGCCGCGGTGGGCTTGGACGAGGCGCGGGAACTCGTGCGAGCGGCTGCGGCAAGCCGCTCCGTGTACATGCTGGCTGAGAACTACTGTTACTGGCGTGAAAACCGTCTCATCGGGGAATTGGCGCGGCAGGGGAAGTTCGGCGAGCTCTACTACGCGTATTGTTCGTACCTGCACGACGTCCGGCACCTGATCCCGCAAACGCCGTGGCGGCGCCATTGGCAGATGGGCATCGACGGGAACACGTATCCCACGCACAGCCTCGGACCGGTGCTGAAGTGCCTGACCGGCCAGCGCATCGTCCGCGTCGCGTGTGCGGGCAGCGGCAAGCACCATCGGGACAGTGAGGGAAAGTTCTTTCACGAGGACACCACCGTCACGCTGTGCAAAACGGATCGTGACGCGCTCATTGATCTCCGTCTCGCGCTCGTTTCGCCGCGCCCGTACGAGACGCATTATGAACTGCAGGGAACGGAGGGGGCGTATCACGACGGCAAGTTGTGGCTGCCGGAGTTGAGCCCCGAGCCCAAGTGGTTCGCCGTGGATGAACTGCTGCAACAGCCCACGTTCGCCGAACGCTACCTGCCCGCAGAGTGGCGAAACCCCTCGGACGAGGCGCTGCGTGCAGGCCATGGCGGCGGCGACTTTTTTGAGGTGCAGGATTTCATTCGAGCGGTGCGGGGCGAGATCGCGTCACCGATCGATATTCACGCCGCGATGGACATGACATTGCCCGGCCTCGTTTCGCAGCAGTCGATCCTGCGGGGGGGAGCGTGGACGGACGTGCCGGACTCGCGCGCGTGGCTGCAGCCGTCACGCGCTCAGCTGGAGATGCTTTGGCCGGAGGAGAGGCGCCCGGGACCCGAGGTGACGTTGACGGCTGAATACACGCTTCGTCGTTTGGAACCCCGCGACTATGAGGATTTCGACGCGTTGATGCGGCTCGTGGGTTTCGGTGAGTGGCCGGCGGAGCGCATCCAGGCGCATGCGCGGGGCGTGCTGCCGGGTGGATTCTTTGTCATCGAGCATCGGCCCAGCGGCCGCATTGTGGCCACGGCCAACGCGAACCATGCGCCGTCCGAGCGGCACCCGGAGGGAGGCGAGCTTTCGTTTGTGGCGGCTGACCCCGCCCACGGCGGTCGCGGGCTGGGCCGCGCCGTTTGTGCGGCGGTCGTCCGTCGCTTCCTCGAGGCGGGCTACTCCCGGATCTATCTGAAAACCGACGACCATCGGCTGCCGGCGATCAAGGTGTACCTGCAGCTTGGGTTTGTCCCGTTCCCGTTCGACGAGACGATGGCGTCTCGCTGGGCCAGCGTGAAGCAGCAACTCGGCTGGGCCGCATGAACGAGCCGCTGCGTGTCGTGCACGTCGGCTGCGGCAGCATGGCCGCGGTTTGGCTGGCGGCGGCGGTGCGCGAGCCGCGGATTCGGATCGTCGGTTTGGTGGACGTGCAAGGTGCCGCGGCCGAAGCGCGTCGCGCGGAGTACGTGCCGGACGCGGGTTGTTTTGTGGACCTGAACCGGGCGCTGGCGGAGGTGAAACCAGACGTGGTCTTCAACTGCACCGTGCCGGAGGCGCACGAGAGCGTCTCAATCTCCGCGCTAGCAGCCGGTGCCCACGTGTTGACCGAAAAGCCATTGGCCTGGTCGCTCCATTCAGCCAACGCCATCGTGGCGGCCGCAGCGCGGGAGGGCCGGCTCCTCGCGGTGTCACAGAATTATCGCTACCGGGCAGCGCCGCGCACCGTGCGGGAGGTGCTCGCAACGGGTCTGCTGGGAGAGGTGCATACCGTGACGTGCGACTATTGGGACGCGCTCCATTTCGAAGGCTTCCGCACGACCATGCGCCATCCCCTGCTGGTGGAGATGTCGATTCACCATTTCGACCTGGCGCGGTTCTTCGGTTATGAGTTTAGGGGCCTCACCAGCGTGCAGGAGTGGAATCCGCCGGGTTCGTGGTTCACGGGAGGCGGGAGCCTCTGCGCGAGCTTCGGCACGCCCCCCGGCTGTGTCTTTCTCTACCGGGCCAGCTGGTGCGCGGAAGGGCAGGCAACGTCAGGCAACGGCTCGTGGCGTTTCGTCGGTTCACGCGGCTCGCTCGAGTGGGACGGCGCTGATCGGATCGTTGCGCAAACCGTGCGTCGCACGGGTGGGTTCAAGAGCGAGCTGGAGGATCACCGCTGGCCCGTGCAGCCGGCGCCAGGACGCGAAGCTTCGCACGCGAGTGTGATCACTGAGTTTGTGGATTGCGTTCGCCACGGCGGCGTTCCCGAGACCAATGGTGCCGACAACCTGCGCAGTCTCGCCATGGTCTGCGACTGTCTGCAGGTGCTCGACCTTGCCTCAGCGGAGAAGATAGCTGCGGCGCCGAATTTCTGAAGCTCCCAATCCCGGCGTATCGAAAGCATGAAGACACCTTCACCACCAAGACCGTCGCCCACGGCGGGTGGTCAGACGGCCGACATCGCGATTATCGGCGCAGGCATCATCGGCCTGAGCTGTGCGTACGAACTGGCGCGAGAGTCCGACCTCCGGATCGTGGTCTTTGACAAACAGCAGCCGGCGACGGGGACGACGGGCGGATCAGCCGGGGTGATCTGCCTGCACGACATGGGTGCGCTGTACGCGCTGCTGACGCTGCTCGGTTACGCCCGGATCCAGGAACTCCGGGGCGAGCACGATTTTGGGTTCCGTCCCTGGGGCACGCTGCTCGCCCTGTATGGCGACGGGCCGTTCCCGTTGCCGCCCGACCCGTATACGGCGCGTTTTGGCGGGCAACCGGACAGCATTTACGAACAGGTGGCGCTTACGCCGACGGAGTTGATCCGGCGTTATCCCTGGATTCGGCCGGATCCGCGACTGCGCGGCGGCGTTCTGTATCCAAACCAAGGTTATCTGGATCCCACCGCGTTGACGCTCCTGTATGAACGACTCGCTGTCGCGACGGGTCGGGTGACCGTGATGCGGAATACACCGGTTCTGCAGATGCGGCGCCGCGGCGCGGGCATTCAGACTTTGGTGACGCGCCGCGGTCCGTGGCGGGTGGGCCGGGTGTTGAATGCCGCCGGACCGTGGGGCGCGAAGGTGGCGGCGTTGGCCGGCGTCGCGCTGCCGTTGACGCCGCAACGGATTCAGGTCTGCGTCGCCTCCGCCTTTGATGATGGCGCGGAGGAGGCGCCGCTCACCCCCATTCCCGAGGAGGTGAAGGGCGAAGGGGTGTGGTGCCGCGGGGAAATCGGAAACACGATGCTGTTCGGCCAGCACCACCATACGACGAAGGCCGGCTTCACGGTGGATCCGGATTACGTGAACCGGGTGAACGACGCGGAGTTTCCGGGCGCGGTCGAGCAGGTCGTGCGGCGGTACTGGAACCTGCCGAAGACCGTGTTCCTGAACGGCTGGTGCTGCGTGTATGGAACAACCGACGACGGTTTTCCCATTGTGAGCCGGGATGCCGAGGTCGAGAACCTCTATCACGCGGTGGGCCTGAACGGCCACGGCATGACCTGCCACGCGGGTATTGCCCAGCTGGTGGCCGAACTGATGCTGCGAGGCCGGACCCGCCTCGAAATCACGGGGCTGACAAAACAGCCCGAAACGATCGACTTCAGCGTACTCGATGCCGGCCGCTTCGCGCGCGGCGAGCGGCTGACGTTCGAGCTGCATTGAGCAATCGCCGGGAGCCGCCGAAAGCGGAGCCCGGCGAAGCCATGCTCAGAAACGCTGGCGCATCCGGTCCAGCAGGTTTGCCGTGATGCGTTGCACCCGCGCGTCCGGACCGAATCGTGGCGTGTACCAGTCGCTTCGTTGGTATCCAGGAGGTTCCGACAAACCGTCACTCCACCAGCAGGTGCCCGCGTTAAAGACGATGTTGCCCTTCGGTCCGGAGTAGATCGTGGACGCAAACTGCGAGGCGTGCAGCGGATCACCGGCTTTTGCTTCCCGCGGATGCCGTCGGCCGTCGGTGATGTCGCTAGCCACCACCTGAAGGCCCGGGATGTCTGCCGGTTCGCCATGAAACTCCCACCCGACGAGGCCGGGGATGCCCTCGGCGTGCTTCATGCCTGTGCCGGTGAAAAGCCAGTGTTCAGGAGCGCGGCAAACCCAGTCGCCGCCGCCCACCACCGGGTTGGGACTCTGTCCGCCAATCAGAGTGTTCTCCCGCGGCTCAAAATCTCCCGCCCGCTCGAACGCCGGCCCCGTGCGCTCGTCCGAGCCGGGAGTAACTTCAATCCGCGTGGCGACTGAGTTCGCGCTGAGAAACGCAACATTCAACCCGTCGCGGATCGCCTCCTGGACATGGCGGAACATCTCACCCGTCCAGTACTCATCGTGGCCGACTGACATCCATCCCGCCGCGCGGCGCAGGCCGGCGGGATCGCCGTGTGTATCCCAATTGCTGATATACGATACGTCGTACCCTTGTTGCTCCAGCCAGAACGCAAGGGGGAACTCGGTGAGAAACCACTCGCCACTGCCAAGGCTGAGCGTCTGGTCGGCGAGCTGGGTGTACTTGCCGTAGGGGCGGTCAATTCCAACGCCGACTCCGAGGTCGGTGAAATGGTCAATTTCCCCGTTGCAGTAGAGGGAATGATTGTAGGGCCAGCGGTTGTAGGCCTGCCAGGTCATGTCGCTGCACTGGAACAAAAAGTCGGCCCGGCGATCATCCCGCACGATGAAGATGAGGTAACTTTCGTTGCCTTCGTTCTGCTCGGTCAGTTTGCCCACGTACACCCCGCTGACCCACTCGGACGGGATGGTGAACTTGAGGCTCGGCTCCCACTGGCAGTGAATGACGCGCTTGGGTCCTGCTTCGGGCGTGGGCTGGGTCCGTCCGCGTTCGGGGCCAAAACGGGCCATCAACCGGCCACCGGTGCCTCCGTAGTAACCCATTCGATACACCTCCAGTGTAAACGCAGCCGACGGAGCCGTGCTCACGTAGACCGTCAGTTCTTCGCCGCTGCGGATGCTGGGGTGCGAGCAGTAGCCCTCGATCTTCGGGCTGCGCAGACCGAACATGTGCCACAACGGATGGGGCGGCGTGATGTCGGTGCGCCGCAGCAGCCAGTCGGTGGTGCCGGGCTGCGTATTCTCCCGATGGATCACATTCGAGGACGCTGGGGGAGCGGGCGGTCGTGTCTCCGGAGCCGCGACCGCCGTGCCGAGAACGGCGCGCGAGTGCAGCGCCATGGCGGAGCCGAGGGCGAGTTGATTCATGAACGACCGACGGGTTTGGGGCAGGGCAGGGGTGTGCATGTCAGACGCCCCACGCAAAGCGTGCCACCCTTCCGACCACAACCGTTCCGCCGCTCATACCGGTGAGCAGCGGGCGGTGAATCATTAGCGCGAGGGCGGAAGAGCCCGCGTGTCGTTGACGGAGATGCCGCCGTCGACGAGCAGCGTCTGCCCGGTGACGTACGCCGACGCATCGCTCGCCAGGAAGAGCAACGCTCCCGTGAGGTCGTCAAAACTGCCAGGGCGTCGGAGCGGAATCTTGTCCGAAAGGTAGCGGACCCACTCGGCGTTCTCGTACATGACCGCGTTTTGCGCCGTTTTGAACCACCCGGGGGCGAGGCAGTTGACCGTCACCCCCATTGGCCCCCAGTCCGCGGCCAGACTCATCGTCAGCTGCTTGATCCCGCCGCGGCTCGCGCCGTACGGGCCGAGCCCGGCATAACCCGCCACGCTGGTGACAGAGCCGATGTTGATGATCCGACCGTAACGCGCGGCGACCATGTGCCGCGCCACGGCTTGAGCGACGAAAAACGGGCCCCGCAGGTTCGTATCCAGAATTGTATTCCAATCCTCCCACGTCACCTCAAGGGCCGGTTTGCGGATGTTGCAGCCGGCATTGTTGACGAGAATGTCGATCCGGCCGAACTCCGCCCGGACGGCCTCCACGCCCTCGGTGATGCTCGGGTGATCACGCACATCGAGCACGAGCGGCCGCGCCCGGCGACCGAGCGCGGTGATCCTTTCGACGGGTTCCTCAAGCGAGCCCAGCGTGCGGCTGGTAATGGCAACGTCCGCGCCGGCACGGGCGAGTTCGATCGCAAAGTGTCGACCGAGCCCACGGCTCGCGCCGGTGACCAGTGCAACTTTGCCGAGAAGGGGAGTGGGAGAGGACATGGGGGCGCGGGAAGACGTCTCAGGGCGTCAGGATGACTTTCATGTATTCGCAGCCACCGGGAGCACTCAACCGTTCGAACCAGGAGGCGCCTTCCGCGAGCGGCGCGACGGCGCTGATCATCGGATCCACTTGCACGATTCCGCGAGCGATCAGGTCGAGGCAAAGTGGATACTCGCCCGCCGAGCCACAAGTGCCGTGCAGCGTGAGCTCGCGGGTGACGACGGCTTGCAGCGGAAAATCGGTTTTTGGTGCCAGGTTTCCTACCAGCACGGCGGCGCCGCCCCGACGCAAACTCTGCAGCGCGATTTGCAGCGTCGGGGAGATCCCCACCACTTCGAAGGCGACGTCGGCGCCGCGCCCGCCGGTCAAGGCCTGAACCTCGGCCGCCACGTCGACCGCGTCGGATTTCAAGGTATGCGTCGCTCCAAGCTCACGAGCCGCCGCCAAACGATTGTCCGCCAAATCGACGGCGACGATCTGCCGGGCGCCCGCCCAGCGGAGGACTTGAATGATGAACAACCCGATCATCCCGGCGCCTACCACCACCGCTGTATCCGTCGGTCGGATCGTCACGCGCTGGACCGCGTGCACGGCGATCGAGACCGGTTCCACCATCGCCGCGTGGGTGAAGGACAAGGTGTCGGGCAGCGCGTACAGGATTCGTTCCGGCAGGACCAGCTTCTCGGCGAACGCGCCGTGCTGCCGGTATTCGGCTGGAGCGACGCCGACGACCCGGCGGTTCTCACAAAGGTTCACCTGACCTTCGCGACAGTAGGCGCAGGTGCCACAGGAGATCGTCGAGTCGAACGTCACCCGATCACCGATGCGCCACTTCTCGACCTTTGGGCCCACCGCGACGATCTCTCCCGCGGCTTCATGCCCCATGATGAGCGGGGGGCGCCGGCGTCCACTCGAGCCGTCCCAGCCATGGATGTCACTGCCGCAGATGCCGCAGGCGCGTATCCGGAGCGCGACTTCATGCTCGCCCGGCTGCGGGTCCTCAAAATCGGTGTACTCCAGCCGCGAGGGCGCCGTCAGAAGGAGGGCTTTCATCAGGGATGAAGCGAGCGAGGCAAAGGCCGCAGGGCAAGCGCGCGCTGACCGCGGGCCGTCCGATCCGCGGTTGACGAAGCCCGGCGCCTCAGGGCTGCGCGGAGGAAGCGAAGCCGACCGTGAGAAACCGCAGCATGCGTTCGCCGGATTGGCGGTAGTACGCGCCGGGGTCGTGCTTCACATCGGGCAGCAGCTCAAACTCGAACGGCGCCTTGGCGCGCACCAGATTTTCGAGCATAGCCGGATACGAGCCGAGGACAAAATCCTCCGTGCCGACGCTGAGCAGAAAACGTTGCCCCTTGGCTAACCGCGAGAGCGCCTCGACGCCATAGTCCTCCGGCAGGGCGTCATTGTTTCGCCCACCGAACGCGCCACCCCAGGAGCCGGCGGCGGAGAAAAGTTCCGGGTAGGTGAGGGCAAAGCGCACGGCGCCCGCGCCACCCATCGAAAAGCCGACCACCACGCGCGAACGCGCCTCAGGCTGCGTGCGGTAACGCTCGTCGATCAACGGCACCAGTTCACGAATGATCATCGTCTCCACGCGGCCGCGTTCGGCATGATCGCGATAGCCGCTGCGGGGCCCGCCGTTCGGGAAGACGCAGATGACCGGCGGGATTTTCTGACGTTGTACGTGATGCGCCACCAGGCCCGCGAAGGCGGCTGCATCCGAATTCTCATTACCACCGGCGCCGTGCAGGAAGTACACCACCGGGTAACGCGTGCTGCCCTCCTCGTAACCGGGCGGAAGCCAGACATTGTAGCCCACTTCGGTGCCGATCGCGGCGCTGTTGAAACTGCCATGCTGCAGACCCGGCGCGGGTGCACCGTTCAGGTTGTTCCAGACAACCGGCCGCGGCGCCTCCTTGGGCGGAGGCGGTGTTGGATCGGCCGCGGTGACAGGCAGAGCGACGCAGGGGAGCATGAGCGCGGTGAGTGCAACGAGTGGGCAGATCCGCACGGTGGTGAGCCAAGCGGACACGCCGCGGCGACGGGAGCGCAACGAGGGGGTAGGCGAGAGCATTCGCATCGAGGTAGAAGCAAGCGAGGGGCCCAGGCAAGGCTGGCCTCCCCAGCCGGTTAGAACTCCACGCGCGCCGACAGGCGCCAGATGCGTGTCGGCGCGAGTCCGAACGATCCCGTGATGTACTCCTCGTCGAAGACGTTGTTCACATTAAGCTGGAAGGTCGTCGGCCGGTTGAAGACCTGCGTCTCGTACGCGACCAGCGCGTCGAACTTCCAGAAGCCGCCCGCGATCCAGCCGCGGGTGCGGGGCTGATCACCGTTCGACTTGCTCTCGTAGTTCCCGCCGAAGCCGACACTCAAACCGTCCAAGCGGCCATCCACGAAGGTGTACTTGCCCCAGAAGCTGAACAGGTGTTCCGGCACCTGGGCGAGCGTGTCGAAGTTGGCGTCGAGTCCGTCGTTGTACTGCGGATCGTAGAGGCCGCCGTTGCGCACGTTGATCACGGTCGGATCGTCGCGGAGCACGTGGCGTTTCCAGAAATTGGAGTAGCCGGCCATCAGCTGGATGTTCGGCGCGGGCGTCCAGATGAGGTCGAACTCGGCGCCTTCGACCCGGTGCAGGCCGGAGTTGCGCCGCAGGCTGTAGTCGGTGACGGAGCCGGTGACCGCGTCGACCCACTGCGCCGTGCCGGCGAGCGTTTCGTCTTCCATGCGAGCGTTGGTCAACGCGTCGCTCAGGACCACGCCGGTCCGGTCGAGCCGGAAGATCGAGACGGTGCCGGTCAGCCGCTGGTCAAAGAGCTGCACCTTGACGCCGGCTTCCATGCCCTCGCCGTGCTCGTTGTCGATCATGTCGCCGCCGAGCCGCTCGCCGGTGAGCAGGTTCTCGTAAACCGGATTGCGCTCCGTGACGGCCTTGAAGCTCTCGCTGTAACTGGCGTACAGGATCGTTTCCGGCGTCAGGTAGAAGTTGGCGCCAACGGTGGGTGTCGTGGCGGAGGAATGACTCCAGCCCGGGTCGTACTGGCGGCCATCGTTGTCGAGCGGGATCGCGGCGAACTCCGTCCGGCGCGCGCCGCCGAGCACGCGGAGCCGGCCGTCAAAGTAGGAGCCCTGGTAGCTGGCGCTGAGCGCGCGTTCGACGGTTTCGTTGGCCGTGCCGACGTTGATGAGCGGACTGCGACCGCGAATGAACGAACGGAAGTTCGGTGGCGTGAAGTTGGGATCGGTCACGTCGCGGAACATCGTGCCGAACGCGCCGGGGAAGAACGCCCAGTTGGGAATGGTGCCCGGGTCGGCGAAAGTGCCAACAATGCCGCCGGCGGCGACGAAGGCCGCTTCGTTCAACTCGAAACCGTACTGGCGAAACTCGTTGTTCACGTATTCACCCGAGAGGATGAACGTGTGCTCCGCTCCGATCGCATCGAAGGTGTAGGTGAGGTCGGCCTGGAAGGAGTCGACGTCATTCACGTCCGCCTGCGAACCGGGGACCACGAAGCCCTGGTCGGTGCGCCACGCCGGTGCGACGAGGAAACCGTAGTTCACGTACGTCGGCGTCGGCGCCGAGTTGGCGAACGCGTTCGGGCTTTGATGCGGGTCCTGGTTGATGAACCAGGACGTCTCGTAGTCGGCGTGCTGGCCGCTGTATGCGAAACGGAAATTCAGGCGATCAACGATCGTCCAGAGCGCCTGGAAATCGTACACGCGCGACTTGCCGTTCTCGAACGAGCCACTGCCGTTGCGATTCCAGTTGTAGCCCCGCGGGAACCAGTAGCCGGTGTATTCAGCAGGGAAGAACCCGGTTTCCATGAACTTTCGTGGCTGCCACTCCTCGTAAAACAGTTCGGGCAGGCCGGGGACGAGTTGGGACTCCGGCAGGCGGCCGGCTTCCCAATCGGCCATGTAGTCGAGATTGGCGACGAGGGCGGGCACCGGTCCACCGTCGCGCTTCTGCCGGGCGTTTTCGTAGCTGAAGGTGAGCAGCAGCGTATTGATCGGCCGGAACGAGAGGCCGCCCTGGAGGTAGGACTCGTCCCATGACGTGTATTGCAGCCAGTCGTCACTGTCGCGCTTCGACGCGACCACGCGATAGCCGATGCGACTGTCGGCGAAGGTGCCCTGATGATCCACGAGGCCCTTGTAGTAGGCGTCGCTTCCGGTGGTCAAAGTCACCTGGGTTGCGTTCGTGAACTGTGGCTTTTTCGACGTGTAGTTGATGATGCCGCCGGGTTCGGCCCGGCCGAAGAAGAGGGACGCGGGGCCCTTCACGATCTCGACGCGATCGACGCCGTCGAGGTGGGTGTTGGCGTATTTACGGAAGCCGTCGCGATAGATCACGTCGGTCGGCATGCCGCGGATACGGACGTTGCCGGTGTTGGAGATGCTGAAGTCGTAACTGGACTTCACGCCCGCCGAGTAATCGAACGCGGCGTTGAGGCTGTCGATGTTCAGGTCGTCGAGAAACTCCCGCGAGATGACCTGGACGTTGAGTGGTGTATCAAAAATGCTGGTACCGATGCGGGTGGCCGTCGCGGTGTTGAACCGGCGGTAACCCGTGTCCCGTGCGTCCTCGACCGTGAACGGCGAGAGCTCGATCGGGTCTTCCGGAGCCGGGGTGGTGGATTGCGCGGGGAGCGACGCGGGGGCGAGGGCAAGTCCAAGCAGGACGCGGTTGGCCGTGACACGGCAACAGAACAGGCGTTTTTTCATCGGTGGAGTAGCCCCCGGCGAGGGGCTTCAAGGGGTGCTCATCGGCCGAGTGTGCGCGACCGGATTAAGCTGCACGCAATCGTGCGAAGAGCGTTCCGGCAACGGACGCGCCAATCATCCGGTTGACCGTAGCGGAGCTCTTGAACCAGGTGCTCAGCGGCGTTGTCGTCGCAATACGTTGGCCGGCTCGCTGCTCATCCGGATGAGCAACCGCGCCGGAGCAAGGGTTGCCAACCCGCTGCCCGTGAGCAGCGTTGAACTAACCCCATGTCCGAGAACGTCAGGGTCACCCACAAGGACATTGCGCAGCGATTTGGCTGCGACAAATCCACGGTCTCGCTGGCCTTGCGCGGACATCCACGCATCCCCGCGGAAACGCGTCGCCAGATTGCCGCGTTGGCCGAGCAGATGGGTTACCGTCCCGATCCTGCGCTCGCGATGCTGGCGCGCCATCGTTGGGCGCGGCATGACGCGGATGTGGGGGCGACGCTCGGGTATCTGGTCGATACAAGCGACGCTCACGCGTACGATCAGCAACGCAGCCAGTTCGAGTCGGCGCGGGAGCGGGCATTTCAGCGTGGATACAACTTCATCGAGTTCGATCTCGCGGATTACCGCACGAGCGAGGGTGCGAGCAACGTGCTCTACAATCGTGGCATTCAGGGGCTGATTTTGCCGTACATGCCGCCGGGAGCGGCCGGTCGACTGACCGGCGTGGAGTGGAACCGCTTCACGGTCGTGTGCTGTTCCTTTGGCTGGGCTCGTGCGCCGTTCCATGTGGTGGCGCCGGATATTTTTGAAGGCACGCGGCGCGTCTGGCGGGAGGTCGTGCAACGTGGATACCAGCGCATCGGCGCGGCGATGTTTCGCCATACTCCGGTGGCACTCGACGACTTCAGCCGGCTCGGCGCCTGCATGGTGGAGCAGGCGGAGTTGGTCCCGCCCGCGGAGCACATCCCGATCTTGCAGAGCGATCCGCTGGACAAGGCGGCGTTTCTTGCGTGGTTCCGCCAGCATCGACCGGAAGTGGTGATCGCGTTCGTGAACCGGGTCTACGAGTGGCTGGTCGAAGAGGGCGTGCGTGTTCCGGCGGACGTGGCGTTTGCCTGCTTGAATGTGTGGCCGGGCGAGGAGCTGACCGGTATGAGTGTGCAACATCCCCAAGTTGCCCGCTCCGCGGTCGACTTCCTGATCAGCCAGATGCACGAAAACCAACTCGGGATCCCGCGCGTACAGCACTGCCTGTTGCTGGAGCCTGATTGGGTCGAAGGCACAACACTTCCCCCGCGGGAGACGCGGCAAGGTTAACGCTTCGTTAGTTGGCGGCACACGTTCTCTTGCTCTCGGACGCGCACCGCGCTCAGCCGGCAGCGCGGCCGGATTGCTCACCGGAATGACCAGCGGCTCCGTTGCCGGCGACCGTGGCTCCGAAGAGGGAAGAAGGTGCGCAGGAGAGCGTGTTGCCCTTCGCACCTTAAGTGATGCTTCCCCCAGGTTTTCCCGAGCCGGTTTCGATCTACATCAATTGGGCGTCGTACGACCTCCTGTCGGACAACGTGCCGCTGACGGAGCAGCTGGCGCTCGAGCAACTCGAGCACCTCGTGCGGCTGCAGCGCCAGGGCGTCCGGTTCGACTACTACCTGATGGACGCCTTCTGGTTTGATCCAGACGGTGGATACCGGACGTGGGACCGCCGCTACTGGAGCCCGGCGGGTCCGAAGCGCTGGATCGAGCGCTGTCAGGCTGCCGGTGTGCAACCGGGGCTCTGGGTGGGTTGCAACAGCCTGGCGACGCCGATCTTTCAGCATCTGAACGCGATCGACCGATGGCGCGACTCGCTTGATCCGACGGGACGCAGCGCCTGCTTCTTCCACGGCGGATTTCTGGCGGACTTCATGGAGGCGCTCCAGCACTGGGTCGACCAGGGCGTGCGCCTCTTCAAGTTCGACTTTGCCGATCTCGACGCCGCGCCGCTGGAGGTCCAGCGCGTTTGCCTGCCGAGCGAAATCCGGAGGCGCAACAGCGACGCCTTCGCCCTCGCGCTGCAGCTGTTCCGCGAGAAGAATCCCGAGGTCCGGTTGCTCGCGTACAACGGGCTGATCGAACACCCCGGACATGCGCCGATGGCCGGCACCGGCCTGCCGGTCCGTCGCACCATCGACACGCGATGGCTCGACGTTTTCGACGCGGTGTACTGCGGCGACCCGCGTCCGGCCGACCTCCCCTGCAGCAACTTCTGGCGTTCGAAGGACATCTACTCGGACCACATGGTCCGGTACTTCGAGGCCAACGGCTATCCTCTCTCACGAATCGACAACTCCGGGTTCATGATCGGGACGACCGGAACGTGTTATGGCCGCCGCAAGCAGGCGTGGCGCGGCATGCTTGTCCTGTCCCTGGCGCGGGGCGGTTGGGCCAACACTTACTACGGCAACCTTGATCTGCTGACGGACGAGGACGCGCGCTGGTTTGCGCGGGTTCAGGAGCTGTATTTCGCTCTGCAACGAACGGCAATCATGCGGACGTTCGGCGGACTTCCGGGTACCGGGCAGCCTTATGGATTCTGGGCGCACGCGCCGGAGAGAGATCTCTGTACCGTGGTCAACCCATCGTCCGAAGTCGCCCGAATCGAACTTCCCGTTGCCTCCGGACGCGTGCTCTTCGCCGACGGCGGGTTTGAGCCCACGCTCGATGGCGCGACGGTGACGCTCGGACCGGAACAGCTGGCCGTGGTCGGAAGTGGTGTGTATCAGAACGGGAAATACACGTTTGGGCGCGAACCGGACGTGGTGATTCCGCGAGCGGTGGAGCGTGTCTCGGCGGAGTTTCAGGCCGACGGTGAGCAACGGATTTCGGCTCGTTTTACAGCGCCGAAAAAGCCCGGACAACGTTGGCGCGTGTTGCTCCGCCAGACGCGTGACGGCATGCCGCTGCGCAGCTCGGGTGGGGCGCCGCCCGACGGGATCACCCTCGGGCGCATGCTGCAGGTCCGCGCTTCGCAGGGCGGCCGAACCTTGTCGCCGAAAATCGGCTACGACCTGGCGATCTGGAGCGGTTTGTCGTGGGCGGTGGCGGAGTTTGCCGACGCCGAGCCTGATCAAGGTTTGGTCGAGGTCATGTGTTCGACCACGGAGAAGCCGCCGGTACAACTCGCGGCGGAGATCCAGCTTTTGTCCTGAGCATGGGATCAGCCTCGCTTTATCCCACCGCCTTGCGGACCGAGTACCGACTCAACCCGCTGGGCGTCGACGTTCCCCGCCCGCGACTCACCTGGGAACTACAGACGCGCTCCGAGGCGGGGCGTGCGCTCTGGCAGACGGCGTATCAGCTTCGCGTGTCCTCGCAACCCGCCTGCGTCGGTGGCGATCTGTGGGACTCGGGTGAAGTGGAGTCGTCCCGCACGTGCCACGTGGAGTACGTGGGGGCGGCGCTCCGGGCGCGGCAATGCTGCTACTGGCGCGTGCGGGTGCGTGACCAACAGTCCGACTGGTCCGAATGGAGCGAGGTCGCGTGCTGGACGATGGGTGCCCTTGATGCGGCCTTCTGGACGGCACGATGGATCGGCACGGGCGAGTCGCTCGACCGGACGCTTCCGGCGCAACCAGTGCCGAACACCTTGCCGGATGCCTGGCTGAGACGCGTGGTGAACCTGCCAGCGGCACCGACGCGCGCGACGGCGTTCGTCGCGTCCGTTGGATTTCACGAGCTGTATGTGAACGGGCTGAAGGTCGGTGACGCGGTGTTGGTGCCGAACGTCACCGATAATTCCAAGCGGGCCCGCTACGTCGCCTACGAGATCGGATCGCTGCTGCGAGCCGGGGACAACGTTCTCGCGATCTGGCTCGGCACGGGTTGGTCGAGCTTTTCGAAGTTTGTGACGGAGGACAAACCGCGTGCACCGCTCGTGCTGGGACAGTTCGACGTGGATCTTCCCGGTGGGCGTGGCTTGCGTTTCGGAACGGATGCGACCTGGCGAACGCACCCGAGCCCGAGCCGTCTGCTGGGCTCGTGGGAGTTTCGCGACTTTGGTGGCGAAGCGTATGACGCGCGGCTCGAAGAGCCCGCCTGGGCGTGTGTGGACTTCGACGATTCCGGATGGACGTTCGCGCAGGAGTTTCAGCCGAGGTTAAGACTGTCGGCCGATTGCGCGGAACCGAATCAGCGCGTCACGGAGTTGCGGGCGGTTGGTCGCGCGGATGCTGACGGCACTGCGCGCTATGATTTTGGGCGCAACGTCGCCGGATGGCTGGACCTACCGGTGGAGGGGGAGCCGGGAGAACAGGTGGAGATCGAGTATTCCGAACGCGCGGACGAACGCATGACCCATGCGTTGCACAGCGCGTACGTGATCGGGCCGACGGGGCGGGGCGCTTTCCGCAACCGATTCAATTATGGCGTGGGCCGTTGGGTGACGGTTTCGGGGCTGCGCACGTATCCGACGCCCGGTGACGTGACGGCCTGGCTGGTCCGGCCGGCCTACGCGCCGGCGGCGGCTTTCGAATGTTCCGTGCCGCTCCTCAATCAGATCTTCGCCACGGCGGCGTGGACGTTCGAAAATCTGACGGTCGGAGCCTACGTGGTCGACTGCCCGCACCGGGAGCGCATGGGCTACGGCGGCGATGCGCACGCCACGACGCTGACGGGCCTCAGCCTGTTCAAGCTGGGAGCCTTCTACACCAAATGGGCCCAGGACTGGCGCGACGTGCAGGGACGAGCCCCGACGTGGGGGATTGGGATTCTTCCCGGAGAGGCGGGCGCCGACGGACATGAGGAAGGCAACCTGCCGTACACGGCCCCGACGTACTGGGGTGGGGGCGGCCCCGCCTGGAGCGGGTATTGTGTGCACCTGCCCTGGGAGGGGTATCGCCGCTACGGTGACACGCGGATCCTGGAGGAGAATTTCACGACGATTGAACGCTGGCTGGCTTTCCTGGAGACCAAGGCCGACGGCGCGATGCTCGGCCGGTACGGCGGCAAATGGGATTTCCTGGGCGACTGGTTGTGGCCCGGGGCGGAAGACGTGAACGGCGACACGCGCGAGACCCTGTTCTTCAACAACTGCTATTGGATCCACAACCTGCAGATCGCCGCCGAGATTGCCGCGATTCTTGGCCGCCAGGAGCAGCGCGAAGCCTGGCTCCGCCGCGCGGACGAGGTGCGACGAGCCGTCCATCCGGCGTTCTTTCATCCCGAGGATGCGAGCTACGTGAATGGATCGCAGGCCTACCTGGCCATCGCGTTGTTGGTGAACGTGCCGCCGCCGTCCCTGCGGAAAGCGGTATGGCGGCGGCTGGAGCACGAGATCATGGTCGTGCGGGAAGGCCATATCCACGCGGGCATTACCGGTGGTGCGTTCCTGTTCCAGCTGTTGATGGAGGCACGCCGCGACGACCTGATCTATACGATGGTCAATCGCACCGACGAACCTGGATGGGGCGCCATGATCGAGCAGGGCGCGACCACGTTTTGGGAATCGTGGGGGGCCGACGCCAGCTCGCACCTGCACAGTTCGTACCTGTTTGTCGGCGCCTGGTTCGTGCACGGCGTGTTGGGGATTCAGCCGTCCAATGAGGCCGCGGGTTTCCGCACATTCATCGTTCGGCCAGGCGTGGTGGATCGACCGGAGTTGCACATGGCGCGGGGGCACTTCGACGCGATCACCGGGCGGATCTCCGTGGCGTGGCGGCGGAGCGACGCTTTGTTCGAGCTGGACCTGACGGTGCCGCCGAACGGCCACGCCGCCGTCCATCTGCCGACACTGGCGGCTGACTCCATTCGGGAGAGCCACCAGCCGCTGGCCGAAGGCCGCCACATGATTGTGGCCGGCCACGACGGCAACCGAACCATCATCAAGGTTCCGTCCGGCGCTTACCGCTTCACCTGCCCGGCTCCGACGGTGAGGGCTGGGCGGCCGCTGGAAGCAGGAGTCGGCGGCGAGGGACGCTGAGGCGGCGTCGCGCGCGTCCTTCGACCAGGAAGGCCGCGCTGGGGTGGCGTTGAAGCGCCGGCGGGTTGTCCCCGCCGGCTGATTGCGCGCGTGGATGCGGCTTCTGCGAAAGCGAGGCCCAGGGGGAAAGCAGGATCACCGGGATGAGCAGGGCGTTCGTTGCGCGGTGGCTGAGGACGAAGTTTTCAAGAGAGGCTGCGCTCGCCGGCTGCGCGGCGTTGAACCCCCCGCAAACATGCACCTGCTCAAGCGTCTCTTTCCGGTGCCGGTTTTTGCCGCCGGCCTGCCGTTATCGGTTCAGTCCCAAAGTATGCCCGCGAACGAACCGCCCGCTCCTGACGGGACCGTCGTATTGTCGCCCTTTGAAGTTCGCACCGATCAAGATGTCGGATACGTGGCCACCAGCACGCTGGCCGGCAGCCGGCTCAACACTCCGCTGGAGAAAACGCCGGTCGCGATCTCGGTGCTCACCAGCGAACTGATCAGCGACATCGGGGCGACCAACATCGAACAAGCGATGGAGTACGCCACCAACGCCGGCAACGACATCGGCGACTTCACCGGCCTGAACCTGACGCGGAACGATTTCCTGTTCCAGATCCGCGGCTATCGAAACGTCCAGGCGACCCGCGAGTATTTTCCCACCCTCATTGGAAGCGACGCGTTTAATATCGAACGCATCGATATCGCGCGCGGACCGAACTCGATCCTGTTCGGTATCGGTGGTGCGGGCGGGATCATCGATACGACGCCGAAACGCGCAAACCTGCAGCGGGACTTCACCCAGGTTGAGCTCTGGACGGCACGTTGGAACAAGCAGCGGGCGCGGATCGATGCGAATCAGGCCCTGATCGAGGATCGGCTGGCCGTGCGGTTGAACGTGATGGGGCAGGACGCCGATGGGTACCGCGACTTCGAAGAGGATGACCAGAAGCGCGGCGCACTGGCCGTGCAGGCCCGCTTGGGGGAGACAACCAGCCTGCGGCTGCAGGGCGAGGTGGGAGACCTGCACCAGAACCGGGTGCGGCCTTGGGCGCCCTACGAACAGATTTCCGATTGGGCCGCGGCCGGCAGCCGCTTTTTTCCGTTCGGCACACCGGAGATCGCCGAGACCGAGGGTGACGACAACTTCACGCAGTTTGTTCCCGGTGGCACGCTGCGCACGTTTGGCGTCGGCCGCCAGGGGGTGTTGACCGATGCCGGCGGCAATCCGCTGAATTATCAGCCGCAATGGTTCGGTCAGTCCAACGCGTTCGGCTTTCCAGCCCAGGGACAACGTTTCTATCGGCGCTCGTATGCGAACAACCTCGCCGGCTTCAACAATCCCCGGAACTTGGAGGATGAGTCCGTCTTCCCGCGCTCGGGGAATCCGGTCGGGCCCGGCAACTACACCGACACCGACTACTACCTCGCGTCCGCCTTCCTCGACCAGCAGATCGGCCGCCTTTTCCTGCAAGCGTCCGTCAGCCGGCAGCAGGTCAAAACGTTCCGGGCCGAGCCGGTCGGGTTTGCCCAGATCGCGCTCGGGTACGATGTCACCACGACGCTGCCGACATTTAACGCGGATCGTTCATGGAATGGCGTGCTGTCGCCAAATGCCGTCGAGACTCCGGTCGGATTGCTCGGCGGCGTGCAGTTCAACGAGAGCATGCCCAACCCTTACGTGGGCGACCTGATGATCTGGGGCAATCCGAGCACGGAGCGTGGTCGCAGTGTTCGTGATGATTACCGCTTGAGCGGCAACTACGAAGTCGAGCTCGACCGTCTCGGCACGCACAACCTCCTGGCGTTTGTCTCACGGGCCAAGGAGCAGAACGAGTCGCAGGGGTTCTTTGAAACCAACATCGCCGCCGACCGGCCGAATCCCGACTACACGCACTCGTTCAACACCGTCCTGCGCCTGGCGCACATTGACCCGTTCAGCGAATCGCTGCCCGAGCGCGGCATGCCGGACCCCCTGACGCATC
Organism: Verrucomicrobiota bacterium; assembly: GCA_023386835.1. Lineage (GTDB taxonomy): Bacteria > Verrucomicrobiota > Verrucomicrobiia > Opitutales > Opitutaceae > Actomonas. Next base: position 10,202 of record JAEWIY010000067.1, on the reverse strand, counting down.
CGATCCCGGCCGGCCGGATGTACGGTGCTCCTGAATACGGGTTCGAGGATGGCTGGGTCCGGGGCGGCTGGGGCAAGACCTGGCAGACGGTGGACTCGGCGGCGCTGGCCGTGCAAAGCTCGTTCTGGGAGGGCCGGGTGGTCACGACTGCCGGGGTGCGCTGGGACTCGATCGAGGAGTTCCAGGCCGACACGGAGTTTGACGAGACGACGGGCGAGGCGCTGGGATTCGAGCGTCGCGCTACACCGGATACGGACGAGTCGGAACAGACCCATACGCTCGGCGCGGTGGTCGCGTTGACGCCCCAGGTGAGCGTCTATGGCAATCGTTCGACCAACTTCCGTCCGCAGGGGGGAGTGCTCTACGGCGATGAGAACGAACAGCAGTTGATCGGTCCCGTCACGGGCAAGGGCTCAGATGCCGGTTTCAAGTTCCGGCTGCTGAACGATCGCGTGTATGCAACCGTCGGCTGGTTCCGGGTAAAGCAGGAGAACCAGTCCCAGGGGTTCAATGGGCTGGTGGACCAGTACATCGACGCGATCTGGACGACGATCGTGAACAACGGCCCGGGCGAGGAACTGGAGGACCCGCACAATGCTTTCGGCAGCGACACCGTGGCCACGGTGTCGGACGGTTATGAGCTCGAGGTGGTGGCCAACCTCACGCCGAGCTGGCGGTTGATGTTCAACGTGAGCAAGGCCGAGAATGTCACCTCCGGCGTGGACTCGCGGCTGATCGAGTACGTGGAGCAGCACCGGGCGGAGTGGGAGCAGTATCGATCATTGCCCTACAACACGGGGCGCCCGCCTGGCATACTTGGCAACAATACCGTGGGCGCCCTGCTCGACGACCTGGACCAACAGATCGCCTATGACCTCGCCCGCAACGATCAGCCGGAGGTGAACGCGCGTCCCTGGAACGCCAATCTGTTTACCACCTATACGCTTCGGGATGGACCATTGCGCGGGTTGACCGTGGGTGGCGGCGCGAATTACCGGGGCGAAGCGATCCTGGGCATCGACACGACGGACCCGCTGAACCACCGGGTGGTCAAGGGCCGCTCCTATTACCTGGTGAATGCGATGCTGGCGTATGAGTTGAAACCCTGGCGCGGCGTGAAGACCAAGGTGCAGCTCAATGTCGACAACCTGCTGGACAACGATGACCTGCAAGTGCTCGCGTCGAACTTCTCCGGCGGCACGGCCAACCTCCTGACCTATTACTTCGAACCGCGGCGCTACAGCCTCAGCGTGACGTTCGACTTCTGAGAACCGGGGGCCTCGTTTCCCGGTCTGTGGTTACCGCACCTTTTGCATCATGGCTGAAACGTTCAACGGACTCGGTCTGCACCTCGGCAATCTCTCCCGACTATCCTCAGCCCGCACCCGCTCGTTGAGCGCGGAGAATCCCACCGGCGGCAAAGGGCAGGGTGGACGCGCCACGGAGGGAACTAGTTCCCGCTACGCGCGTGATCTCGGGCCCGGCTGGAAGATCAATCCGGCCGTGCACGTGAAAGCCGGCGAGACGCGCGTGCTCGCCGATATTCGGGAGAGTGGCGCAATTCAGCAGATCTGGATGACGCCGACCGGCAACTGGCGATTCGCCATCCTCCGGTTCTTTTGGGACGAGCAGGAAGCACCGTCGGTCGAGTGCCCGTTGGGCGACTTCTTCGGCGCCACGTGGGGCCAATACGCGCCGCTGGTCTCGCTCCCGGTGTGCGTGAATCCCGGCAGCGCCTTCAATTGTTATTGGGAGATGCCGTTCCGCCGTCGCTGCCGCATCACCCTGACAAACCTGGATGACGCCGAGATGACGTTGTTCTACCAAATCAACTACACCCTGACCGACGTGCCGGACGACGCGGCGTACTTCCACGCGCAGTTTCGTCGCACCAATCCGCTGCCGTACCAGCAGGTCTATACGATTCTCGATGGGGTGCGTGGCCGCGGGCACTACGTTGGCACCGTGATGGCGTGGGGCACGAACAACGGTGGCTGGTGGGGCGAAGGCGAAATCAAGTTCTACCTCGACGGTGATGGGGAGTGGCCGACCATCTGCGGCACGGGGACCGAGGATTATTTCTGCGGCTCGTATTGCTTCATCAACTCCGCCACCAAGGCCTACGAAACCTACACGACGCCGTACGCCGGCATGCCGCTGATCGCAAAACCTCAGGGGCCGTACGCGGCGTCGTTCCCGTGGCCCAATCGGTACGGGCTCTACCGCTGGCACATCATGGACCCGATCCGGTTTGAGCAGGATCTGCGCGTCACGATTCAGGCGCTCGGCTGGCGCTCGGGCGATCGGTATCTGCCGCTCCAGGACGACATCGCCTCTGTCGCTTTCTGGTATCAGACGCTCCCGACGGCGCCGTTTCCCCCGCTGCCGGATCGCGACGCGCTCGAGATCATCTGAACTCGACCGACCGATCGCGTCTTGGGAGGATACGCCGACGCGACCGGCTCATCCGGCGCGCAGCCAGCCCCACGAATGAAAAAACTGCGTGTGCTCCTCTGGCCCCTGCCGGGCCTGCTTCTGTGTTTCATCGCGCCCGCCGCGGCCCAGATTACGCCACCCACTCCGATGACGGACGCGTTGGCCGGGCTGGAGTCTCATCCCCGGTTGCTGGCGCCGGCGAGCGTGTGGCGCGAACTGGAGCAGCGAAGGGGTGCCGACCCGCTTTTGCAGGCCGTGCATGAGACGGTGCTCGCCGATGCGCGCGGGTTGCTTGAAGTGGCGCCGGTCCGCCGGGAAATGGAGGGGCGGCGGCTACTTGGAGTATCCCGCACGTTGGTACAACGCCTGCTGCCACTGGCCTACGCCTGGCGCACGACCGGCGAGCCGGTGTTCCTGCGGCGGGCGGAGCAGGAGATGCTCGCCGCGGCTGAATTCAGCGATTGGAACCCGTCTCATTTTCTCGATGTGGCTGAGGCGACGACGGCGGTGGCGATCGCGTATGACTGGTGTTTTGAAGGCCTCGAACCGGACGCCCGCGCACGGATCCGCGCCGCCATCATCAACCACGGAATTCGTCCTGGGCTCGATCCGACTCTGTCGCACAACAGCTGGCACCAAACCGCCAACAATTGGAACCAGGTTTGTTTCGCCGGAATGGTGCTGGGTGCGTTGGCCGTCGCGGAGGATGAACCTGAACTCGCCAAGGACGTGCTGCAGCGGGCGCGCGCCGGCATCCGGTATGGCCTCGAGCCCTACGAGCCCGACGGCGTGTACCCGGAAGGACCGAACTACTGGGCGTATGGGACCACGTTCCACATTCTTCTGCTGCACGCGGTGCAGAGCGCGCTGGGACAGACGTGGAATGAAGCCATGTCGCCGGCGTTTCTCGCCAGCGCCGGCGCTTTCCTCCAATGCACGGCGCCCTCGGGCAACTTCTACAACTTTGCGGATGGCTCGGAGCGGGCGCAGCATGAGCCGGCGCTGTATTGGTTCGCCCAGACGCAGAACGATCCGGGACTCCTGCTCTTCAACCACCGGCACCTTCAGGGCGGCGAACTTCAACGACCCTTCCGGGCGCGCAGCCGTTTCTTTGCTCTCGTTCCCATCTGGTGGCCGCGGACCGAGTGGGCGGCGCAGGAGCCCAAGCCGTCGTTGTCCCTGCGGTGGCTCGGCCAAGGCGTGAACCCGATCGGCGTCTTTCGCGAGTCGTGGAACGATCCGCGTGGCTTCTATCTCGCTTTCAAGGGTGGTGCGGCCGAGCTGAATCACGCCCACATGGATGCGGGCTCGTTCATCCTGGAGCTCAATGGCGTCCGCTGGGCCGTCGACTTGGGAGCGCAGTCCTACGAGTCGCTGGAGTCGAAGGGGATCGATCTCTGGAATCGCAGCCAGGATTCCCAGCGCTGGAGTGTGTACCGTCTCAACAACTACAGCCACAGCACCCTGACGATTGGCGGTCAGCCGCACCGCGTGGAGGGCTATGCGCAGATCACGGCCTTCCAAACGGGCGAAAACGGGATCCAGAATCCGTTCGCCATTGTGGAGGCCTCACCGGTCTTCGCCGGTCAGGCCGAAAGCGTCCGGCGCGGTTTCCAACTCCTGCCGGGACGAGCCGTGCTCGTGCAGGACGAGGTGAGGGGGCTGAGGCCCGGTGAACGGGTCCGGTGGCAACTGGCGACCCGCGCCGAGGTGACGGTGCAGGGGCGCGCGGCGGTGCTTCGACAGAGCGGAGAAACGTTGCATGTGGCGCTTTCCGCGACCGTGCCCGGCGAGTTTCAGTCCGCGCCAGCCGAACCGCCGGCCGATGGGTTCAACGCGGCCAATCCCGGCGTGACGCTGCTGTTCGCTGAATTCCGCGCGTCGGCCGAGGGGACGTTGCGCCTCGCGGTCCGGCTCGCCCCGGAGGACATCGAACCGCTGAAGGATGAGCTTGCTCCGCTGGCGACCTGGCCCAGCCAAGGCCAGCCGTAGCAAGTTTCTCGCTACAGCGATGGATCCGGAGGCGGATCCGTCCGCGTTTAGCGCCGGACGCGCCGGGCGAGGAAGGCGGCGATCGTCAGGCCGATGCCGACGATGAGCAAAGTGCTGGCCCGCTCTGGCACGTTGGCCACTGCGTCGGCCGTGGTGAAGCGGAACTCGAGAACCGTTCCTGGTCCGCCGGTCCGCAGCACATTGTTCTGTCCACCCGGCGTGAAGTTCACCTGGAGGAAGTTCGCACCGAAGCTCAGTTCGGGGGCGATCAGAAACGGATCGCCCAGCAGGCTGAACGAAGTGAAATTCGCCACTTTCGTCAGGTCGGTGAGGATGAAGCCATTGAAGGCGGAGCTGCCAAACCCATTGCCGGTCATCGTCAAGGTTAGCCAGCCATCGCCGACACTCACCGGCGCGAAGCTGGAGAGTGACCCCGACCCTGGTACGACGAGGGTCGTCGAGGTCAGGCTCGTGTTGAGATCGGGATAATACCAATCGATGCGAACCTCATCGCCGATGAGATCGGCGCGGGCGGAGGAGATCAGGAGGAGGGCCAGAAGAGCGGTCGCGAGTCGTGTCATCGTGTTGAAGCCGAAGGAGCTGCAATACGAAGCACGCCACGTGCCGTTATCGGGGAATCCCTTAGATGGAAAGCACTAGCTGCTGATGGAGAACGCTTAGGGAAAGTACGTGTTTCTGCGGCGGCGGAAGCGGGCGCCCATCTCCATCGGGAAATTGTAAACCATTCCGACAGCTTGTCTTGGGATCGACGGCAGTTCTATGACGCGCAAGGCGGCGCCGAACGGTTCGTGCGAATCGGCTTCACCTGTTTGTGCGATCGTGGACGCGGCAGGGTGTGTAACCGGTAACCGCTCCCAGCCGCGCTCGGGCTCAGCGCGCTGCGCCTGCGCCGTCGCGGTATTTCGCCTCCAGTTCGCGCAGCTGCCCCTGGAGTTGCTCTTCTGGCAGCCACTGGCCGCGCAAGAGCACGCCGGCGCGCCGGCTGATATGGCGGACGTCGTCGAGCGGATTCGCTTCCAGCAGGATCAGGTCCGCCCGGTGCCCCGGCGCGACCTGTCCAAAACGGTCGGTCGCCGCCAGGTAGTCGCCCACCGTGCGGGTCGCCGAGGCGAGAACCGCATAGTTCGAGAGTCCGGCCTCCACCATCGCGAGCATCTCGCGGTGGATGGAGAAACCCGGCACGCTGAACACCTGGGGTGAGTCGGTGCCAAAGAGGATGCGGACGTCGTTCTTCGCCAATGCCCGCAGCAGGACCTTTCGGTTCTCCGCGATGCGGCGGGCCTGATCGGCGTTGAATCCGGCGGCGGTGGTCCGGCGTTCGTAACCCGTCCGCCAGCGCTCAACCTCGGCCGGTGGCATGTAACGCAGTTCCGGATACGCCAGCATCGTCGACAGATCCGCTGCGCCCAGGATCGTCTCCCACAGCACCATCGTTGGCACCACCCATGCCTTGGTCTCAAGCGTCAGTTGCACAATCGCCTCGAGGCGCGCCGGGTCGATGGGGCCGTCCTGGGCACCGAGAAACTCGATGTAGCCGTCGAGGTGGTCGATCGTGGTCTGCCCGCTGCGCAACGCGTGTTCGAGGCCCACGTCGGCTGGCACATGCCCGGAAAATTCGATCTCAACCTCCTTGGCCGTTCGAACCATGGCATCGTAAACGTCGCGCCGCACGCCCGGGTGCACCTTGAGGAGATCCCAGCCTTCGCCCTTCTGCTCCTTGACCCGCCGGACGGCGCTCTCCGGTGATGGGACCGTTTGGCCGCTGAAGCTGTGCCCGGCGAGCAGGAGGGTCGGTCCGAGCATCTGCCCGCTGCGGACCTTATCGCGGAGTTCGAGTTGTCCCGGCCAACCCAGCATGCTGCGAACGGTGGTGACGCCATTGGCGACATAGAGCAGATAAATGCTGGCAACGTAGTCCTCCGATGAGCCCGGCGAGGGGTTGTGGCCGTGCATCTCGCCGAGCCCGGGCATGAGGAACTTGCCGCGGCCGTCGATCACCTGCGCTCCCGCGGGTACTGTGATCGTGTCCTTGGGGCGCACGGCCGTGATGCGGTCACCTTCGACCAGCACGGTGTGGTTCTCCAGGACACGGTCGGAATCCATCGGCAGCACCGTGGTATCGACGAATGCCACAACGTCCGCGACCGCGGGTGATACTGTGAACGCTGACACGACGCACGTCAGCACGAGGGGTAGGAGCAGCCGTTTCATGCGCCGTTGAGGTTTGGGGCGGAGAGGCTCGCGGTAAAGTGGGAAGGCCACGCCACCGAACCGGAGAACCCCGGTCGTGTCGTCAGTCCGATTCCCGCAGCGGTGACGCACTCAGCGGCTCGGCGGCCGTCGTCGCCAGCGTGAGGTCCGCCGGAGTTGGCGAGGCGCGGCCGTAGATCGCCATCGCGAGGAGAATGATCAGCAGCGCGACACAGGCGAGGAAACGGATGGGAGGAAGGCGTTGGATATTCGTGGTCATAGAGAATAGGATCAAGGGTGTCCGGCGGCGCACGACGGGCATGGAAGCGTGCCGCAACGTGCGCTTTCGGAGTGAAGGTGGGGTGGGGAAACCGCAGGCGGAGAGCGCAACGGCTCAACCTACGGGCGAGAAAGGCGAGGGACACGCCCGTCGAAGCGGGAAGAGGCGCAGTTTACCACACGCTGCGCTGAGCGTCCACTGCGCGGACCGGACGGCGGTTATGCACGTTGCGCATGGCTGCGCTCCGACCGGTGCAGTGGCGGAATCCGCAGGGTGGGTTAACCTATTGGCATGAAGCCAACGCTGTTCATGTCCCATTCCTCTCCGGGTGGATCCACCCTGATGCACCGCACCGCGTCGCGGCACGATGACTGGCCGACGGTGAAGGCGCTGCTGCGCTGGGAAAACGAAGGCGGCCGCGTCATCGAACCTCCGCGCGCGACGGATCAGCGTCGATCCCCTGGTCACACGCACTGGCCCACGCGGCGCGCGCGGGGCTGACATCGACGGTCGCTGCGGCCGTAGGTACTTGAGCATTACGGCCCCGCCGGCCTTCGAGACCATGCGGGGATCGTTCGCTCAGACCCCGCCGGCGTTGCCCAGGTCCAGGGGCGACCGCACGCCGAGCCCGGGACGCTGCATCACGTGCGTGTAGATCTGCGTCGTCTCCAGCTTTTCGTGACCGAGCAGCTCCTGCACCGTTCGGATATCGGTGCCCGCCTCGAGCAGATGCGTCGCGAACGAGTGTCGGAGCACGTGCGGCGTCACCCGTTTGTCGATCCCCGCCCTCGCGGCCGCCGCTTTGATCGCCTTCTGAAAGGACGCGTCGGACACGTGATGTCGCCGGATTTGCCCGGTTTGCGGATCCGGCGCCCGCTCGCGCGAGGGGAACAGCCACTGCCAGATCCACTGCCGCCCGGCCCCGTCTGCTGGACCCGTTCCCTGCAGTTTCGCCGCCAAGCCCGGCGGCAGCCAGACACCCGGCGCGTTGGCGGCCCGATCCTTTTGAAATAATTCCTTCAGCCGCGCGATATGAGCACGCAACACCGGTGCCAGGATCGCCGGGAGTGGCGTCAGTCGATCCTTGGCGCCCTTGCCATCACGAACAGTCACGGTGAGACGCTCGCTATCGACATCTTGGATCCGCAGACGCACCAGCTCCGATACGCGCAGTCCCGCGCCGTACGCCAGCTGCGCCATGAGCCGCGACGTGCCGTCAAGTTCGCGAAACAAGGCGAGACACTGGTCCCGGGTCAGGACCACCGGAACCCGCCGATGTCGGGCGGCGCGAACGAAGCCGGAGCAGTCGCCCAGTTCGATATTGAGGGCTTCCTGCATGAGAAACACGAGCGCGTTGAGCGCTTGTTTCTGACTGGCGGCGCCGGCGCGCTCCACGGCCAGCTGGCTGAGATAGTCGCTGACATCCCGACCCTGCGCCGCATAGGGCGAACGCGGGGAAAGGAAACGGGCAAACCGACGCGCCCAGTCGCGATAGGTCTGCTCCGTGCGCCACAGGAGACCACGGGTCCGGATAACGCGAATCAAGGCGCGCTCCCAATCGGCGCCGCCAAGATCGTCCTTGGCCGGCGGGGCATGCTCCACGGCTTTGCGATGGCCGGCGGGTTGGGTGAGCGCCGTCGTCCGCGCGTGCGTTCGCAGTCCCACCCGCTCGCCGTCCGTAGCCAAATGGGCGGTGTCATCGCCGCTGCGATGGTTTGCGGGCGGGTATTTCGTAGCCTGGACGAAGAACCACCGGAGCCCGGATTGAATATACGGCCAAAGAGTACCTTGCTTCGCTCGCTCCTCCAGATACAACTTCGCCGTCGCCACCGAGGCCGGACAATGCCGCTGCTTGCAGAAATGCAAATAACCCAAAATCGCCCGCTGATGGCGCACGATGATGTCGGGCGCCAGCCCGCTGCCGGCCAGCGCCGCCGGCCATCCCGGAAATCGAACGCTCCCTGTCGGGTTCCGGTTTCCGGTTCCGCTTTTCGGGGCTTCATTCACGACCCCCTTGCAACGGCCGAAACGCCCCAAATCTTTCACCAAATGTCGCTTCCGCCAAAAGATCCCCTCTTCAAGTCACTCCGAATCCTCCCAAACTCCGGAACTCCGAGTTCCGCATAATAACACTGTTCGGCAAAATAAAAACCCGTGAATCCGAGTGATGAAATTCCGGCTAGCGTCCAGAGCACGCTGGACGCCATGAACAAAAAAGAGCCAAAAGGCTACGGACTCGGTGGCCGTATCGCTTTCTTTATTTTGGTAGTGGCCATCATCATTGGTTTATCTGCGGCTATCTATTTCCCATTCATGATCGGCGTAGGAATGACTGCTGGCGGCAGTGGCATGAATTCACCCCTGGCACTGATTCCGATCATGGCATTCATAGGAATAGTCATTTCCGGCATATTTATCTTTAAGAAATGAAAACCACGGAGCCGAACCATGCGCTAGAGACAACGCCTATGGCTGTCACGCTGGCTGCTTCGCACCCATCGCGCCAGCCACAGGCGTGTCTCACCTAAAACGTTAGGCAAAAAACATGAATCTCACCATTATTGCTCCACTCGCGGCATGCGTAGCGGCGACGATGCTCAACAGCTGCGCGAATCCAATTAACGCGCGCACCGCCCAAACCTACTACGAGTATGGCGTGCAGGCGGAGCGTGCTGGAGACGTAGCCCTCGCGCGTAGGAATTTTTCCCGCGCCTATGGGAACGCGCAAATGGGCAGCCTTGGTCCCGCAGCTGAAGCTTCATATCTTTACGAGTATGCCCGAGTCACTGGCTACGCCGGCGAATATGAGGAGTCGCAGAAGGCTTTCTTGGATGTCCTTGGATTGATCGAAAAGGCCAAGGGCGCAGCGGATCGACTGCGTGCTCCGGCGCTTGCGGAGTATTCGCGGCTACTGCACGACACGGGGCAGCATGGGAAGGCGGTTCCGATCTATGAGGAAGCGGTAGTTGCGCTGGAGAGAGTCGGTATTCAGTCGAGTGATCCTCTCGGCTACGCTGCGTTACTTGACGAATACGCTGAATCTTTGAGGCTCGCTGGCCTCGCAGAGAAGGCAGCGGAGATTGCCGCTCGATCAGAAGCCCTGAAGGCAGCGCACCCAAATGAGAGACCCCATTTCCAGGCGAGGCGCTATAAGGCCTAACCAGTAGGAATGAGAAGGCGTAGGGTGGCCGGCAACGCACGGGCGTAGGGCCGGTCTCACTACGTCTTATGCGAAGCAGCAATTACACGATTGGTTTGGACTTGGGTGATCGCCGGCATCACG
>JAEWIY010000010.1 GCA_023386835.1 Verrucomicrobiota bacterium | reverse complement strand
TCGCCGACACTCGCCACCGATCAGGCCTGCTTGGACCGAGCGGCGCGGCGATCGAGACGGAAAAGGACGTAGAGCAGGACGGAGAAGGGGATCAGCGAAAGCGCGAAGAAAAAGGGCCCGCCCTGTTTGTGCACCCAGGAATTGATCATGTCGGGGCTGATGCGGACGCACAGCTCGCCGATCACAAACACCCGAAATCCATTGCGCAGCAGAGCGAGCGGGATGACAGCCAGCGCGAGGACCGCCCGGTGGCGGGGACTTTCCAGAAAAAGGTAACCGGCCGCCACGCTGGTGATGAAGAGCGCCAGCGAGGAATGAATGCCACTGCACTGCGGCGCAACCTGCATGCTAAACCCTGGCAGGATGAACAGGAGCTGGTCATTGTAGACGGGCGTTCCGATCAGCTTGAACAACGCGTAGGCCACCGCCGCTGATCCATGTTGCAGGAAGAGCTCGATCAACGGAATGACCGCCGTCGGGATCGGCGACATAAACACCAGGAACCCGAGCGGAAAAGCGACGGCTTTAAGAATGGGGCGCCCGAGAGTGGCGGCAACCACGGCGATGGTTGCGCTGACGAAGGCTCCAGCCGCGAGAGCGTGCTGATCTTCTGCGGGGGCTCCGCCCTTGAGGAGCGCCACGATGTACCCGACACCGAAACAAGCGCCGATGAAGGCCGCTATCACCGCCACCTTTGTGTCCGCTTTAGCCGGGTGGGGCAGTTGGCGCCGCTTCAACCACACGAAATACCCGCTGACGAGCGGGATCAGAACAATGTGGGAGTAGAGGTCGCTGTGCAGGGAAAAGCGAGCCAGCTGAGCCAACGGTAAGGCGAAAACCGCCAGCAGGATCCCTGCACCCAAGAAGAAGGGCCGATAGGAAACGGGCGGTTGCGGAGTTTCTACAACTGCAGGGGAGCTCGGCTCTGGTTGCAGAAGTGCAGTTGATTTCGCCATGGAGAAGAGATCGGCCGATCAATAGTGATAGTTGAGCGACACTCCCCACTGGCGGACATTCTGGTCGAAGCCCGTCGCCTCGGTGCTGTTTTCCGATTCGCGGTAACTGAGCGCGGCGGAAAAACGGCCGAGGAAACGAGTGCCCAGCCGAAGATACCACGCTTCCCGTTCATCGTTTCGGGTCAGAGCTAAGTCGCCGAAGGTCGCCCGGTACTCGACATCGGTGAAGGTCATGCCAGCCGAGAAATCAAAGTGCTCGAGGAGGCGTTGGCTCAGGCCGATGTTCCAACGGCGTGTCTCGGTCACCCGAGCGCTGAAGTAGGACACTCCCGTTGTTTGCTCAAAACCGACGGACACCACCGTGTTCTGAAACGGCCGGTGAACGAGCGAAAGACCGTAAACCGGCGTGTCCATGTCGGAGTTCGGCACATCGACAAACTCGCGCCGCTCCCAGCCGGCAAAGGCGGTGGCCGAAACCTTGTCCGTGACGTCCCACTGTGCTCCGACCTGCGGACGAACCGACTCCATATCCGGAGAATCCTGGATCTTCATCCACGAGAGGCTGACGTCGGCAAAGCCGATGAGCTGGGGAGCAAAAAAGTAACGGGCGCCTGGAGACACGCTCCAGGTGCGCACGTCGACGCCTTCCTCCACTGAGCGGAGGTTACGCGCCACTGTGACGTAGCCTGACACTCGTTCGGAGATCGCCCGCGAAACTTGGAAGGAGCCGCTATGTGATTCCTGCAGCGTCTGCCGGGCGGTCTCGAGGAGAATGGACGATGACTTGTCGTAGCCGTAGTTGAGCCCGAAATTCCAAGCCTCGTAGCTGGTCTGTCCGGCAAGGCTCAGGGAATGGTCCGTTTTCCCGGAGAACCGTTCGTTGGAGTACTCATTCCAACTGACAGCGTACGATCCGTTCCAGTGCTGACCCATCACGGCGTCGAGGCCGACCGTGACACGTTGGCGGTCGGATTCGACCGTTACGCCAGGATCGGCTCGGACGCGCTCGATTGAGTCGAAGCGGTAGCTGGCAAACGGGCTAAAAGCAAAAGGACCCCATTGGTAGCCTACCGGGCCAGTGGCGCCGATGCCCTTGCCGGCAGGCATGGTCGGAACAGGCATCGCGTTTGCCACCGCATCCTGTGCCGAAGACACAGACGTCAGGCTGGCAAACGAGAGAAGGAGGAGGGCGGTACCGTCGGAAAAGAACCGTAGCGAAGACGTTGAACGCATGGAAAGCCTGGGCCGGGGCGCGGCAACACTGGCCGATCCGGAGAACGAATGGCAATAGCTGCTTTCACGTACGCTGTGTGCGCCCTCAGGTGCGGTCGACCTCACCCTGCTGGAAGCACGCCGGTGATCCATTCGACAACAAAACCAACGCTTTCCTTCAGCAGATCCTCGGCGCGATAGGAATAATGCCACCAGTTCGGATCCTCTGTAAATCCAGGCGGAGCCCACGCCACGCGGCCGACCGGGCAGATGTCGGCGAACACGCGGGAAAAGATCAGCTGACTCCGGCGTGCGTGCACGGTCCGCGTGAACACGTGGATGGCCTGCGGGCGGATTCCGCGTTCGGCCAAGGCATTCTTGACCGCGAGCGCCGCTCCGCGTGTGCGATGCCGGCTGATGTTGCCCGAAGGGGCGAGCAGAACGCTTTCGCGAGGGATCCCTGCGGCGAGCAAGGCATGCTCGGCGACCTCAGCATGGCTCCACCGCCGGTCACTCCATGATTCGCCCGTCAACCCTCCGGTGGCGACGACGTACTTGTAACCCTGCTGCCTGAACTCGCTCGCCGCCTCGCGTGCCCCTTCGCTGCCGATCCAGCCTTCCACCACGAGAACATCGGCGCCGATCCGCTTGGTTGATCCCAGCACACGCTCGCCTGCCCAGGCCCACACGAGGAGGGGAGCAAGTACGAGAACCAGCAGGGCGAGCCAGCCCAAGGGCGTGGGCAACCAGATCACCGTCTGTCGGAACAAACGCCCGGAGCGCAGCGGTGCGCTGCTGGCAGGCCTCTTCACGGAGTTGGGCATAGGGCTGTGTCACGGATGGGCGGCAGCGGCGATCGCCACAAGCCAAGCTTCGTGTAAGCGCTCTTAGACCGGCGTGGAGTACGGAGATTCCGTTAGGGCGGTTCTCCGGCTCGTCCAAGCCTCGTTCTGACACGATTCAGCGGTGATTTGGCCGATTAGCGCCCGCTGAATTTGTGGTCTTCACTCAGGAAGTTGTGCAGTAAGTCGGCATAGCGTAGCGGATTGCGAGACGATCGTAAAAACCTTGTTTACGGCAGGCACTACCTGGCGGCCTAGGGTGTAATCTTTTGTAAAGCTAGGTACCGGTGCCCTCGGAATGGGAAGTTCGGCGCGGGCAGATGAGGCAACGCGCAGGCTAAAGTGAGGAAAAGCAAAACGCGCCGCGCGCCGATTGAAGGCGCGTATGAACATTGGCGGTTGCTGCTACGTCCTCGCGCTTCTCTCTCGCATCGTTGCCAACCTTTTCCCGTCATCGCGATCGCTCGCGTTGCTGCTGGTGCTCGGTCTCGCCGTGCCATTGCAGGCCGCCCAGGTGACGCTTACGTGGAACGATAATTCGAGCAACGAGAGTGGCTTCAAGATCGAGCGCGCGACGAATTCAGGGGGTTATGGTCAGATCGCCCTGGTGGGCGCGAACGTCACCAGTTACGTCGACACGAATTTGGCGTCCGGCTCGCAGTACTCGTATCGCGTTCGTGCATACAACGCCGCTGGCGACTCGGCCTATTCCAATGTCGTGACGCACGCGACCGCGAGCGCTGCGAACACCGCTCCGACCATCAGCACGATCGCAGATCAGGCGCTTGTGCAGAATGGGACCAGCAGTCCAATCGGTTTCTCCATTGGTGACGCGGAGACGGCCGCGAGTAGCCTGGCCGTGAGCGCCACCTCCTCGAATACGACGCTTATCCCGTCCTCCGGGATCGTACTGGGCGGCAGCGGTTCCAGCCGGTCCATCACGATCACGCCGGCCGCCAACCAGAGCGGTTCCGCCACTGTCACCGTAAAAGTGAGCGATGGCACGAACACCACGAGTACGTCATTCGCTGTGACGGTCACGGCACTGCAGGTGGCGCCGACGAATACGGCTCCGGTGATTACCAGCTTGCAGGATCAGACGATCAACGTTGGCGGGACGTTGTCGCAGAACTTCAAGATTTCCGATGCTCAGACGGGGGCGGGTAGCCTCCTGGTTTCAGGCACCTCTTCGGACACCGCGCTGATTCCCGCGAACGGAATCACGTTCTCGGGGAAGGGCGGTAATCGCACCGTGACCGTCAAACCGGCGGCGGGCCGCAGCGGCAAGGCGACCATCACGGTGAGTGTCAGCGATGGTTCGCTGACCGGCAGCACCTCATTCCAACTCAGCGTCGGCACTGCGACGAACACGCCACCGACCATCAGCGCGATCGACGATCAGATCCTGCCGTTGGGCGCCGATAGTGGTCCGATCCCGTTCACGGTGAGTGATGCCGAATTGGCGGCGAGCAGTCTCACGCTTTCCGGTACTTCCTCCAACAATACGCTGGTGCCACTTGGTGGTGTCCTCTTCGGCGGCAGCGGCGGCAATCGCACGGTGACCGTCAAACCGGCGGCCGGACAGACCGGTACTGCGACGATCACGGTTAAGGTGAGCGACGGATCGTTGACGAGTACCGCCACCTTCGACGTCACCGTGGCGAACGCTGCGGTTGGCAACACGCCGCCGTCGATCTCGTCGATCGTTAATCAAACGATCACGCAGAACGGGTCGACCTCGGCGCTCGGCTTCAAGGTTTCCGATGCCGAAACGGCGGCGACCAAGTTGACGATCACAGCGGTCTCCTCCCAGCCGAACTTGATCCCGGTCTCCAACATCAGGCTCGGTGGCAGCGGCGGCGAGCGCACGGTCACCGTCTCTCCTGCCAAGAACATGACCGGTTCGGCTATGATCAGCCTGGCCGTGCATGATGCCGGTGGCCTGACCGCGACCACGAACTTCGAGGTGACGGTGTTGCCGACGGGCAACGGAGCGCCGGAAGTCACGCAGCAGCCGGTCAGCCAGTTTGTGACCGCGGGCGGAAACATCACCCTGACGGTGGCTGCCAAGGGCACACCCAGCCCGTCCTACTACTGGCGCAAGGACGGCGTGGTGATCAGCGGCGCGACGAGCCAGCAGTTGACGCTGTCGAACGTGAAGGATTCTGACGCCGGCCTCTACGATGTGGTTGTCAGCAACAGCAAGGGCACCGTAACGAGCGATCTGGCGATCGTGTCGGTCGGCGCGCCCAACTTCGAAGGCACCTACTTTGGCTCGATCGGCCAGACCGGAACGTGGGCACTCTACGTGCGAGGCGACAATACGGGTACCTTCATTGGAACCCTGCCGGAACGGAACATCTCCGTTGTCCTGGAATTGAAGGTCTCGTCCAACGGCAGCCTGACCGTGACGAGCACCAAGGTGAATTCGCTCGCCACGGGTGGGATCAGTGCGGCCGCCTTCGACGGCGCCGGCGAAGGGCGCTTCGTGAGCAGCCAGAAGGTCGGAGTCACCGGCGTAATATCCGATGGACAAGTGATCGGTGAATGGAGCGATGTTGGTGCCGAGTTCGTCGGTGTCCGCCTCGATCCGACCGGTCCGGTGCAGGCATTGGCCGGTTATCTGACCGCCAGTGGCGACGCGGGTGGTGCGTATTCAATCGTTGGAGCGACCGGCGACACGATCATGGTCCTTGCGACCACCAGCGGTGTCGATGCCGTGACAGGCAGCACCCAGCCGACCGGAAAGTTCACCGGTACCAGCGTCCTGGGCGGCCACGTCGTGACGACGATCGATCCGAAGAAGCTCACCGTGGCCGTCGCCTATGCAGCGCCCGGCTCCGGCAGCACCGTTCAGCTGACCGGGCGCGCAGACCATGCGCCTTCCGCGTCCAAGTTCATCAACGTCTCCATCCGCACCAAGATCAACGGCAGCGCTGGTCCACTCATCACCGGTTTCGTGGTCCAGGGTGAAGGGGAGAAGTCGGTCCTGATGCGCGGCGTTGGTCCAGCGCTCGAGAAGTATGGCGTCGGCAACTACCTGCCGAACCCGTCGGTGGCGCTGTATCGTGGACAGAAGTTCGCGACGTCGAATGATGATTGGGGGAACGCCAGTACGTCTGTGCAAATCGTGGAAACGAGCACGAAGGTGGGCGCGTTCCCGCTCCCGAATGACAGTCGTGACGCGGTGCTGCACAGCAGCCTGGAGGCGGGCGCCTACTCCGCCCACGTGAACGCCAACGGGCAGTCCGGTGTGGCTCTCGGCGAACTCTACGATGCCGACGTGAAGAGCGGCACCCGCCTGATCAACGTCTCCGCCCGCAGTTTTGTCGGAACGGGTGACGATGTCCTCATCGTGGGCTTCGTGATCTCCGGTGAAGGTCCGCGGAAAGTCCTGATCCGCGCGGTTGGCCCGACGCTAAACGAGTACGGGGTCACCGGTACGCTGGCGGATCCGACGCTGCAGCTGTTCCAAGGCGAGAAACTCCTGGACCAAAACGACGATTGGGGTGGTAGCAGCACCGTGGCGGCGGCTTTCTCCACCGCCGGAGCCTTCCAGCTGAACTCGCCGACGAGCAAGGATGCGGCTCTCGTTGTGACGCTGCAGCCCGGCGTTTACTCCGCGATCGTTGCAGGCAGCAATGGCGGCACGGGCGAGGCGCTACTCGAATTGTACGAGCTTCCCTGAGTTTTAGGCCTCCGAGCGGCCGACGCCGTCGGCCCCGCCGCGTTATGGCGGCGCC
>JAEWIY010000038.1 GCA_023386835.1 Verrucomicrobiota bacterium | reverse complement strand
GTCGTAGGGAGCGTCCTGGTTCTTGGCGGCGACATTGATCCCCTTCACGATCGAGGCCACCTGCTGTTCGGTGAACTCGAGTTCCGGCAAGCCCGCCTTGCGGCCCAGCAGCCAGCCGAAGGTTTCCAGCAGTTGCGCCTCGCTGAACTGCTGCTGCGGCGCCGCGCTCTGCGCGTTGGCCGGCGTGGCGCCGGGCGTGGAGAACTTCACCTCATCCTGGCCGGACAGAGGCAGCACCGCGGCGAGCGCGAACGCAGGGATGACGAGCAGGGACTTCGATTTCATGCAGATCAGGTTGGATCGGAAACCGCGGGGTTTGTTGCGGTAAAAGCGGCGAAGCTGCTCATCGGCCGCTGTGAAGGCAATCCCGGACTCCTCCCTTGTCTCCGGCGCGACCGCTGCGTTGGATGGACCATCCCAGAGATGATTTTAGACCAATTTTGGACCAGCAACGATGGCCAGATCCTCTCCGTCCGCCCGCAAGGGGAGGATGCGCCGGTGAGCCTCACCCTCGCCTTCTGGCCGCGTCATCCGGCGGAGTTCGAGTTCCTCAAGCAGATCCTCGGGCAGCTCAAGTTCTCCGAACGCAGCACGCTGGCGCGCATCGGCATCGAAATGTTGACCCGCGGTGCTCCGGTCGTGGACGGGCAGCGCTTGGTCCTCGAAGCGGAAGCGTTCATCTACGACCGCAGTTTCCCCAACGCCCCTTACTGGCGGAAGCTGCTCCGGCTGGGCACGCCGGTGGGGCGTCTCTTCTACGCGCCGGCTGCCGCCAAGCTGTCGACGGCCGAGATCTGGGAGGCAGTGCACGCGAACCAGATCAAGTTGCCCAGCACGATCAGCATCGACCGTGAAGGCAGCGTGTTCCTGACCCCCCACCAGGTGAGCTACACGCTCAATCCCCGCCTGCCCCGCGAGAGCTTCGAGCGTTTGGTCAGCGGCGAAGCGGGCCGCCGCTTTCTCGACAAGGCGCAGATTCGCCACGAAGCCTCGCCGCTGACGATCCCACCGCGCTCAGGTATCCTGACCAGCTGCTCCATGTACCTGAAGGAGCACTTCGTCGTACTCAATCAAGGCGCCGGCAATTTCGGCATCCACACGAGCGCCGTGTTGCTGGACCCAGTGAAGACTTTCGGCACCAACATCATGCTGGAGATCTACAACTCCGGCGAGCAACCGATCGTGAATCCACTGGTGTCGGTCGAGGTGTTCCGCGCGCCGGAGGCGGGCGACCCGCAGTTCAAGATCCTGCAGAAAAAACGGACCCGACTGCTCACCACCGCTCAGAGTGCGTATGAGTCGCTCGACTCCCAGCCGCCGCGTGCGCCTTCGAATGAGCCCAAGCCGAAGACGCGCGTCGTGGTGCGTGGGCAGTCGGCGACGATGGAGAACCTCTCCATCTTCCTCAATGCAAGCCGCGACTCCGCCGCGCTGAAGACGGGCCTCGCCCAAATCGAGCCGGGCAGCGGTTGCCGAACGCTCATTCAAGCCTTGGAGAACGCGCCGAACGGCGCCGACACGCTTGTCACCGACTACTTCCCCAACCTGCTCGAGCAGGTTGAATTGATTGCGCGGATACCGGACCTGCGGCTCAAGCGGATCATCTTCCGCCAGCCGTCGCGCACCCACGGTTTCTTCCTTTCCAGCAACGCCCACGGCCGGCTCGATAACCTGCACGCCATCGGCCTGGACATCTACTGGTACAACCCGCAGCTGGGTGACCTCTTCCTGCACACCTACAAGAAGGGCCATGGGTTCTTTCTGCGCGAGGAACTGCAGCGGCGATTCCAGGAAGCCACCATCCTCGCCTTCTACGGCAGCGCCGTTGGCCTCGACGAGTTGCAGACCGAGCGCATCTCCACCGTCGTCGACAAGGTCACCAGTTTCATCGGCCCCAACGTCGGTGTGCTCACCGGGGGCGGGGGCGGTGTCATGCGGCTCGCCTGCGAACAGGCCCGCAGCCGCGGCGCGCTGACGGGCGCGTGTTTTCTCGAACTGGAGGCGCAGCCACCGGAACTGGGCGTGGACTTCTTCAACACGTTCCAGGAAGCCGCGCGGCACTTTCGCCAAAAGTGGTTCGAAGTTGCCGATTTTTGCGTCTTCAACGTCGGCGGCGTCGGCACGCTCGAGGAGATCGGCATCGAGATGTGCAACCTCAAGCTGGGCATCCGGCCGCGCGTTCCATTCGTCTTTTTCGACGCCAAGTTCTTCGGCGACCTGCGCCGCCAGCTGCGCACGATGATCCGCAGCCGCCGGGCTCCGGCCTGGATGGAGGACTACATCCTCTTCACGGACGATCCCGACGAGGTCGTCTCGTTCTACCGCCAGACCCTGCAAGTGTTGTAGTGCCGTCCTGGTGACACGAGTCCGCTCTTTTTATCGCTTATGAAGCTTCCCCAAACCGTCCTTGTGGTCGGCGGCGGCGGGCGCGAACACGCGCTGGTGCGTGCGCTCGCGGCCTCCCCCAGCCGGCCTCGCCTGCTCGCCGCCCCGGGCAATGCCGGCATCGCCGTTGAAGCCGAATGCCACGCTGTCGCCGCCGATGACGTCGCCGGTCTCGTCGAGCTCGCCCAGAAGGAGCAGGTCGAGTTCGTCGTCGTGGGCCCGGAAGTGCCCCTCACGCTTGGCCTCGTCGATGCGCTCGAGGCCGCCGGCATCCCGGCCTACGGCCCCCGCGCCGATGGCGCACGTCTGGAAGGCTCCAAGGTTTTCACCAAGCAGGTGCTGCTGAAGCACCACATTCCGACGGCGCCCGCCGAGATCTTTCACCAAGTCGAACCGGCGCTCGAGTACCTCCAACAACGTGGTGCGCCCATCGTCATCAAGGCCGACGGTCTGGCGGCGGGCAAAGGCGTCGTGGTTGCCTCCTCTCACGACGAGGCGGCCCACGCAGTACGCGACATGCTGGAAGGTGGCCGGTTCGGCGCCAGTGGCCGGAAGGTGTTGATCGAGGACTGCCTCTTCGGCGAAGAGACCTCGCTCCTCGTCG
Source organism: Verrucomicrobiota bacterium (assembly GCA_023386835.1). Lineage (GTDB taxonomy): Bacteria > Verrucomicrobiota > Verrucomicrobiia > Opitutales > Opitutaceae > Actomonas. The sequence goes on along the minus strand of JAEWIY010000038.1, from coordinate 9,196 downwards.
TCGTCTCGGGCCGCGACTACCTGATCCTGCCCACCTCGCAGGATCACAAACGTATCGGTGAAGGCGACACGGGGCCGAATACCGGTGGCATGGGCACGTATTCACCGGCTGAAGTCGTCACGCCGGAGCTGCTCGAACGGATCGATCGGGAGATCGTCCGTCCCTCGGTCAACGCGATCGCCGACGAAGGCATTTCGTTCTGCGGCACGCTGTTCATTGGCATCATGCTGACACCGCAGGGACCGCAGGTGCTCGAATACAACACGCGGTTTGGCGACCCCGAGACACAGGTGGTGTTGCCGCGCCTCGGCTGTGACGTGTTGGAACTCCTCTGGCGCGCCACCCAACGACAACTCGCCGGATTCGACCTGGCGGTTCGGCCCGAACACGCGCTGTGCGTGGTCATCGCCGCCCGCGGTTATCCCGAGAGTTATCCAAAGGGTGATCACATCGTCCTGCCCGCCGGAGACGAGTTGCCTCCCGGTGTGACGATCTATCACGCCGGCACCGCGCGAAACGCCGCCGGCGAACTGGTGACCGCGGGCGGACGCGTGCTCGGCGTGACGGCTCTGGCACCGACTCTGCGAGCGGCAGCCGACGCTGCGTACACGGCCTGTCAGCACGTCACCTGCGCCTCCAAGGTGTACCGGACCGACATCGGTGCGCGGCAATTGAACCGCGGCCAATGATCTGCGCGCTTCTCGACAGCGTGCGCGATCGCGCCATTGTGCCCGCACTTCCCATGTTGCGGGCTCTTGGCTTTCTGCTGTTGGTCGGACTGACCGGTTCGGCGCTCCACGCCTCCTCGGTGCGCGAGTTGGCGCCGGGGCTGGTGCTCGTGCGGGTGCACACGTTGACGGAGCCTCTGCCCGACGTGGAGGGCACTGAAATCCTGGACCTGCGCTACGTCCGCGCGGACGCGGAAGGTGAACCGACGTCCCTGCGACAAAGGCTGCAGGAGCCCGGTCCGCTCCGGCTCGTGCTCTACGATGACGCGCCGCCCGAGGCGTTGGTCAGCTTGTTGAACCAGCGCCAACCCAAAGTTGTCACTCTGGCGCCGAAGGGCGCCCAGCTCGCCCCCGATGTTGCGGTGACGTTGGACCGCCAGGCCGATCGCGCGGCCTACGATGCGTTGGAAGGTGGCACTGCGCTGTCGGCACTGGTCGATGCCACGGTCAGCAAAGACCGGTTCGACGAAGCTGCGCTTGTGCGCGCCCGCTCCCGCACCGGCGACCGGCGCACCTCGGACGCCGCGACGGCCGCGAAAGACGACACGGAAGCCAAACCCGAGCCCCGGGACACGCTTCTCCAGCATGCCGTGCGACTTGCACGCGGCCTGGAGGCGCTCGGGCGCGGCTGACGATTGCCTTTCCTGCCGATCCGTATCCCGTAGTCGCCGTCCATGGCTGAACCCGGACTGATCCTCACCGTCTGCACCGCGAACATCTGCCGGAGTCCGATGGCCGCCGCGCTGATCCAACATGCCCTCAAGGCCCAACCTGAGCCCCTGCGCTCGTGGCGCGTCGTTTCCGCCGGGGTTTCTGCGCGCGGTGGCGAACGCGTGTCGGAGAACTCCGTCACCGCGCTCAAGAAGGTGGGCCTGGATATTTCCCGCCACAGCAGCCAGCCGCTGACGCAGCAGCTCGTTTCGCAGGCCAAGGTGATCTTCGTGATGACCGAGAGCCATCGCTCGATGATCCAGCTGATGTTCGATCCGCCGCCGAAACACGTGTACCTGCTGCGTGAGTTCATGCCGCGGGGTTCGGATCCACAGATTGGTGACCCCTATGGGGGCCCGCTCTCGGTTTACGAGGCCTGCCGCGACGAAATGGTGGAGGCGATCCCCACGATCACCGAATTTTTGAAGCAGCTGGCCCAGAGCGAACAACGCGGCGAATCGGCTTGAGGCGGATTTCGGGTTGCGGCGGGGCCTTTGGTTTCCTGTCCTACCCCTTTCGCTCTCCTCCCGACCTCCATGCTGAACGCCACGCCGCTCCCGGAACTCGACCCTGAAATCCACGCCGTCATCGCGGCGGAACTCTCGCGGCAGCAGAGCCACATCGAGCTGATCGCGTCGGAGAACTTCACGTACCCGGCGGTCATGGCTGCCCAAGGCAGCGTCCTGACCAACAAGTACGCCGAAGGTTATCCGGGCAAGCGGTGGTACGGCGGCTGCGAGCAGGTCGATAAGATCGAGGCGCTCGCGATCGAGCGCGCCAAGCGTCTCTTTGGCGCCGAGCACGCCAACGTGCAGCCGCACTCCGGCTCGCAGGCAAACTTCGCCGTCTACACCGCCGTGCTCCAGCCCGGTGACAAGGTGCTCGGCATGAACCTGTCGCACGGCGGCCACCTGACGCACGGCAACCCGGCCAACTTCTCGGGCAAGTTGTATAACTTCTCCCAATACGGCGTGCGCGAGTCCGACGGACTGATCGACTACGACGAACTCGCCGCGGTCGCCCAACGGGAGCGCCCGAAGATGATCACGGTCGGCGCCTCCGCCTACTCGCGCATCATTGATTTCGCCCGGATGGGTGAGATCGCGCGCAGCGTCGGCGCACTGCTCTTCGCCGACATCGCCCACATCGCCGGCCTCGTCGCCGCGGGTGTGCACCCCTCGCCGGTCCCGCATGCCGACTTTGTCACGACGACCACCCACAAGACTCTGCGCGGACCGCGCGGCGGCCTGATCCTTTGCAAGGCGCAACACGCCAAGGCGATTGACTCCGCACTCTTCCCGGGCGGCCAGGGTGGCCCGCTGATGCACGTCATCGCCGCCAAGGCGGTTTGCTTCGGCGAGTGCCTCAAGCCTGAGTTCAAGACCTACGCGGAACAGATCGTGAAGAACTCCCGCGCGCTGGCCGACGCCTTCATCCAGCGGGGCTACAAGGTCGTTTCCGGTGGCACGGAGAACCATCTCTTCCTGGTCGACCTGCGTGCGAACCTGCCCGAACTGACGGCTAAGAAGGCGCAGGAGACACTCGATCTCGCCCACATCACGCTCAACAAGAACACCGTTCCGTTCGAGACGCGCTCGCCGTTCCAGGCTTCGGGTATCCGGATTGGGACTCCCGCCGTGACCACCCGCGGCATGGTGGAGAGCGACATGGGTGAGATCGCCGCCTGCATCGACCTCGTGCTCAAGGCCGTCGGCACGCCCGGTGAGGGCGAAGCCGTGCAGCAGGCCCGTCAGCGCGTGGCCGCGCTGGTCAGCCGCTACCCGCTGCCGTACGCGCTGTAGTCCGGGTCGCGGACCGCCGCGCGACCACTGCGTTCGCATCAACGCCGCGTCGTTCGTGGGCGAATCGTTGGCCCGCGCTTGCGACTTGGCGACCCGCGAGCACTGCCTCAGCCTGAAACTTCCTGTGTCGACACCCGCCCGCCCATCGCCGCGCCCGCTGTCGCTCGGCGTGATCTTCCTCACGCTGTACATCGATCTGATCGGCTTCTCGATCATCTTCCCGCTGGTGCCCGACATCCTCGCGCACTACCTGGCGCAGGAAGGTGGCGGCGGCGCGTTGGGTGTTTTGCTCGCGCAGACGGAGCGCCTCGCGACCGCGCTGGGCAAGGACGTGAACTTCGCCGCCGTGCTGCTGGGCGGCGTGCTGAGTTCCATCTATGCCTTCCTGCAGTTCATCTTCGCGCCGTTCTGGGGCGCGATGAGCGATCGCCGCGGCCGCCGCGGCGTGCTCTTGATCACCGTCAGCGGCACGGCGGCAAGTTATGCGCTCTGGGCGGTGAGCGGTTCCTTCTGGTTGTTTATCGCCGCCCGGCTCTTCGGCGGACTGTTTGCCGGCAATATTTCCGTGGCCACCGCTGCGGTCGCCGACGTGACCTCCCGCAGCGAGCGCTCACGCGCGATGGGTTTGGTGGGCGCCGCCTTCGGGCTGGGACTGGTGACGGGACCGGGCATCGGCGCGCTGGCGGCACAGCTCAACCTGCTGGACCACTACCCGGAACTCGCGCGCTGGGGCGTAAATCCATTCACCGTGCCCGCGCTCCTCTCGCTGGTGATGAGCATCGTCAACCTCGTGTGGATCCGCGCGCGCTTTCGCGAAACCCTTTCCACCGACGCGCGGAACTCCTCCGCGACCACGCGCCTGCCCCACCCGCTTCGGGCCGCGCTCAACCTGCCGAATCCGTCCGTACGTCGGGTCAACCTGGTCGGTTTCGCCTTCGCGCTGGCGTTTTGTGCGATGGAGTTCTCGATTACGTTTCTCGGCGCTCAACGTTTTGGATACACCGCGCGGGAGAACGGCCTGATGCTCGCCTTCCTCGGCGTCTGCTCGATCGTTACGCAGGGTTTCCTCGTCCGCCGGCTCCTGCGCCAATCCAACGAGTTGCGCGTGCTCGGCAGCGGCTTGCTCGCATCGGCGGTGGGTTTCGCCATGATCGGCGTCGCTCCGTCGGCCGGTCTCCTCTACTGCGGCTTGGCCGTGCTGGCCCTCGGTTCCGGCCTCGTGAACCCCTCCACCTCGGGGCTCATTTCCCTCTACAGTGAAGCCCATGAACAAGGACGCGTTCTCGGCATCTTCCGCGGCCTGGGTTCACTGGCCCGCGCGCTGACGCCAGTGCTCGCGGGCGCGGTGTTCTGGCTGCTGGGGGGTTCCGTCGTCTTCCTCACTGCGGCCGGCGTGGCCGTGGTCGCCTGGCTGGTCGCCTTGCGGCTCCCCCGCCCTGAACGATGAGCGACCTGGCCGCCGGTCCGTTTTCCCCTTCGAACCGTGCGCGCCGTTGGCGTGTGGCGGTGTTGGGTTTGCTCGCGCTGGCGCTGCTCGTGGCCGCGGGCTGCCGCACCGTTGGCGGTCCCAAGCCCGGCCGGACCAAACTGCTCTCACGCCTGATCGTGGTGCCGGTGCACATCGTCGGCAACTTGGTGGTCGTCGAGGCGAAATGGGACAAAAGCGGACCGTGGCATTTCCTGGTGGATACAGGCTCGTCCGCCACGCTCGTCTCACCGGAGTTTGCCGCGCGTCACGCGACGGAAGAAGCCGCGTGGCAGTTGCCCAGCGTGCGCGTCCGCGGCGCCGACGGCGGCACCACGGTCCTGAATGCGGTGACGATTCGCCGGATTGAGCTGGGCGATGCCCGGTTCGAACGCGTGCAGAGCCTGGTCTACGACTGCTCCGAGCTCTCCGCGCATCTCGGCATGAAGATCGACGGCGTGCTCGGATTCCCGCTCTTTCGTGACACGATCCTGACGCTCGATTACCCGCAGTCGCGGTTGATCATGACCACGGCCGGCGAACCACCGCTCGTGCCGGGAACGCGGCTCTCGTTCGGCGCCGGGGCGAAAATCCCGTTGATCCCCATCGGCCTCGGCAACCGCACGTTGCTCGCCCTGATCGACTCCGGCAGCGACGGTCCACTCAGCCTCAACCCGGCTGGTCTCGACCTCAGCTTTGCCAGCGGACCGCGCGTGGGTTCGAATGTCGGCACCTTGCTCGGTGACCGGCAGGAACGGGTCGGTCGAATCGATGAAACGTTGCTCATTGGCCAGTACCGGCTGCCGCAGCCCGTGGTCGATCTGACCGATCAGCTCTCCTCGCTGGGTGGCGCCCTGCTCCGGCACTTCACCATCACCTTCGACCAGGTTCGAGGCACGGCAACCTTCCATCGCGACGCCACCACCCCGATCGTTACGCCCGCGAAACGTAGCGCCGGCGTCAGCTTCATCAAAAGCGACGCTTACTGGCGCGTCGCCGGGATCGTGCCGGATTCACCGGCGGCCGGCACCGGACTGCGCACAGGGGACCTCGTCGTGCGGATCAATGGCGACAGCGTCGAACGTTGGGACCTGGAACGCTTCGCCGCGCTCGTGGAAACGGCGCCCGACATCGAGTTCACCATCCTCGACGGCCGGCAGGAGCGCACATTGCGGGTGCCGACGCTCGTGCTGGTGCCGTAGCGTCGTCAGAAAACCACTACGCCTTGCGGCGCAGGAGGAACGCCGACGCGCCGTCGTATCCGGTCAGCCACGGCCGGCTGGAGCGCTCCGCCACCCGCTCGAAGGCCCCGCGGCTCCGCCGCACAAACGCGTCGACGACCTGCTCGTTTTCCTCCGGTTCGAGGCTGCACGTGCTGTAAACGATCCGGCCGCCGGGCGCGACCAGGCGCGCGGCGGAGTCGAGCAGTTCGAACTGCTGCGACGCATTCCGGCGGATGTCGTCGGGCTGCAGTCGCCACTTCACGTCCACGCGGTGGCGCATGACGCCGGTGTTGGAGCAGGGCACATCAATGAGCACAGCGGGAACCTCGGTCGGCAGGTGTCGCGACTCCAGCAGGCGCAGGCCGGTGCGGCGCAAATCGCCCGCCACGGCGAACGCCTTCACTTCGGGCGGCATCTGCTTCAAATTCTGCTCGAGCCGCCGCATCCGCGGCCCCGGCAGGTCGATCGAGACGACGCGCCCCTTTTCCATGCGGTCCGCCAGCGCAAGGCTCTTGCCTCCGGGAGCGGCGCAGACGTCCACCACGTCTTCGCCCGGCTGCGGTGCCAGCAAATCGATCGCGTGGCGTGTCGCCGGATCCTGGATATACAACGAACCGTCCTGCAGATACGGCTGCACATCCTCCCAATGTCCCGGTGAGATCGCGAAAAAATCGGGCACATCATCCACCGGCCGCAGCCAGGACCGCTCCACCTCATTCGGCGCACGGTCACGCCGCCGCCAGCGGGCATAAACCGGCGCGATGGTCTGATTGGACTTCAGGAGATCGCGTGCCGTATCGCGTCCGAGCCGGCTGATCCAACGCTCCACCAGCCATTCAGGATGCGAAAAGTACCGTGCGAGTTCCGGCACGGGAGCGTCGTCGCCCGGAGGTGTCTCGTCGGCCAGCGCTACAGCCAGCTTGCGCACGACGGCGTTGACCAAGCCCGCTTCCTTGGGACTCGCCAGCCGTTTTGTCTGTTCAACCGCGTGGTGGCCCACCCGTGCAGCATGACCATCTTCGCCGCCTTCCAGCAGCTCGTAGCCGGCCAGCAACAACACCGCCCAGATGATCGGCCGCGGCGGGCGAGCCACAAACTCATCCAAATGCGCCTCGATCCGGGTTCGGTGCCGCAAGGCGCCATACAGCAGGTTCTGCACGCGCGCCCGTTCAAAACGGGTCAAACCGGCCGGTGCCTTTTCCAGCAGGGAGTCGACACGCTCCTCCTCAGTTCGCCAACGCTCGAGCAAGCGAGCGGCAATAGGCCAAGCGCGCGAGGGCGCCGCAGAAGGAGTCGTTTCGTTCACCTCGCCACCGTCGACCCGCGACGCATTTCGCTCAACGGTAATGTTGCAGCGCGACCCGCAGGCCCCCTCCCCCGGGAGTTCACCCGTCTGGCGGTTGACATATCCGGGACCGATCCTCCCAATGATCCGTTCATATGAATTTGGAAGCCGTATCCGCGCTCCTCGCCAAGAACCCATCGCTCAAGACCTCCCGGGCAAAGCTCGAGGCCATGGAGCCCGGCGCGTACGTCGTCCACCGCAGTTGGGGTTTTGGTCAGATCCAATCCTACGATGAGGCTTCAAACCGCTTGCTGATCGACTTTAAGGGCAAGAAGGGACACGCGATGGACCCGGCGTTCTGCGTCACCACCATGGAGGTGCTGCCGTCGAACCATATCCTGGTCCGGAAGGAAACCGAGTCCGCCAAGATCGCGGAGTTGCTCGAGAACGACCCGGCGCAACTCGTTGTCGAAACGCTGCAATCCTACCCGAACGGCGCCACCACCGCCATCGACTTGGAGCTGACGCTCGCGCAGGTGCTCGGTGAGGACAAATTCAAGAAGTGGTGGTCAGCGGCGAAGAAGGTGGTCGCCAAGGACCCCCGGATCGCCGTTCCCGCCAAGAAGACCGAGTGTTACATCCTGCGTGAGACGCCGGTTTCCGCGAAGGACGAGCTGGTCGAGGCTTTCAACGGCACGCGTTCGGCCCGCCGACGGATCAGCCTGGCGGAACAGATTCTGGTCGCGGCCGACAAGGGCGAAAGCTCCGAGGACCTGCGCAAGATCCTCGACGCTGTCACCGAGGCGGTGCGCGACTCCAACCAGCTCGACGCTGCGGAGCGCCTTTACGGCGCGTCTGTTCGTGACGACCTGGCGCGACTGCTCGATGTGGACGTCACCACCCTGGCTCCCAGCCAAGGCGAGTTGATCGCAAATGTCCGCGACCTGCCGGAAATTGCCGAGAAGATCCCGGTCGGCTTCCAGTCCCGTTTCCTCGAGCTGATCAAGGACACGCATCCGATCGAGGCGCGTGACGCAATCTTCACGCTGCTGAAGACCAGCCAGGGCAAGTTCACGACCGAGTGCATCAATTTCCTCGTCGACAACGGCTACGCCGACGATCTGGCCACCACGCTGAAGCGCTGGCAGGTCGAGCAGAACCTGCGCGCGCCGGTGCTGCTGTGGATCGTCAAGAACCGCCATTCGAAGAAGTTCGCCAAGCTGCTGAACGACCTGATCACCCCGCGGCTGCTCGGTGCAATTTTCTTCGCGATCGACTACGAGGCCCTGCAGGCCGCTTCCGCCCGTCGTATCCCGTTGGCGGATATCCTGAGTGACGACCCGGACCTCATCGCTGACCTGCTCTCGACCGCCGATCCGGAAACGGCCCGCGACCTCGCGAACACCTTGATGCTGAACCAGGGTTTCGAGGAACTGACGAAGAAGTCGCTGCTCGCCCGCTTCATCAAGATCTTCCCCGGGATCCAGTCGCTCGTCGCAGCCGATGCGGAGGGCAAGGAGGAGCAGCTGCTCGTCTCGCGCGAGAGCTACGATCGCCGTCGTGAAGAGTACGATACGATCGTCTCCAAGAAGATTCCGGAGAACTCCAAGGCCATCGCCACCGCCCGCGAGCACGGCGACTTGAAGGAGAACTCCGAATACAAGATGGCGAAGCAGGACCAGCAGGTGCTCATGGCGCAGAAGGCGCAACTCGAGCGCGACCTCGCCCGGGCCCGCATCACCGACTTCTCCGAAGCCACGTCCGATATCGTCAGTGTTGGCAGTGTCGTCACGCTGCGTGACCTCAACAGTGGCCAGACGCCGCGTTACACGATCCTCGGCGCGTGGGACAGCGATCCCGCCAACCACATCATCGCTTACAAGACCCCACTCGGCCAGGCGCTGCTCTCGAAGCGGATCGGCGAACAGGTGACCGTCAAGATCGGCGCCTCCGAGGAAAGCTACGAGATCACCGGCATCACC